>JAZQFQ010000036.1:0-15618 GCA_045539595.1 Eubacteriales bacterium
CTTAGTTTGACAATTCATTACGACGTAAAGAAAGCACCTCCCGTTTGGGAGGTGCTTTTTGCGTTATTATCGAATGTTGCCGACGATCTCTACCTTCAAAATGTTGGTACTGCCGGAAGTATCCAGCGGAATGCCTGCCACGATCACCACGCGGTCACCGTTTTCCACCGCGTCGATCTGTTTGGCACAGTCGATGGCGTGGGTAAACAGTTCGTCCGAGGTGTTTTGATACCGTGCCAAAACGGGATACACACCCCAGGATAATGCCAACTGGTGGTAGGTTTTTTCCACCGGCGTGGCGGCGACGATGGCAACGTCGGGGCGGAATTTCGACATTCGCCGTGCCGTTTGCCCGTATTTGGTGACGGTAATAATAGCCTTAGCTCTCAGGTCACGGGCGGTGGTGCAAGCGGCATCGCACACGGCGTTGGTGGTATCGGCCGCGTCCATATCGTAACCGATCCCCCGATAGGCGTTCATCAGCAACGCATCCTGTTCGGCCTGTTCCGCGATCTTTGCCATTACCTGCACGGCTTTTAAGGGGTGTTTGCCTGCCGCCGTTTCACCGGAAAGCATTACCGCGGAAGTGCCGTCAAATACGGCGTTGGCAACGTCGGTGATCTCCGCACGGGTGGGGGTGGGGCTGGTGATCATGGACTCCAGCATTTGGGTGGCGGTGATGACCATCTTGCCTTCCTGATAGCAGCGGCGGATGAACTTCTTCTGCAGGCCGGGGAGTCTTTCAAACTCGATCTCCACGCCCATATCACCCCGGGCCACCATGATACCGTCGGAGTGGGCCAGGATGGCATCGAAGTTCTCCACGCCTTCCTCGTTCTCAATTTTGGCAATGATCTTGATCCGATGACCGCCCCAGAAATCCAGAAAGTTGCGGACCGCGATCACATCATCCGCCGTGCGGACGAAAGAGGCGGCGATGAAATCCACGTCGTTCTCCACCGCGAAGCGGAGATCCGCCTCATCGGCCTCGGAGATGTAGGGCAGGGACAGTCGAGCATGGGGCACATTGACACCCTTACGATCGGAGATGGGGCCGCCCTCACGGACACGGCAGACCAGATCCGTATCGGTAGTTTCTTCCACTTCCAGCCGGATTCGTCCGTCATCCAGAAGCACCACGCCGCCGGGGGCCAGCTGCTTAGCCAGATCCGCGTAGGTAACGGATACGATCTCACTGTTTCCCTCCACGGCATTGCCGGTGAGGGTGAATCGATCGCCTTTTTTCAGAATTGCTTTTCCGCCGGCAAATGTGCCCAGGCGGATCTCGGGTCCTTTGGTGTCCAACATCACAGCGGCGGGAAGCTTCAATTCATCCCGCACACGACGAAACCGTTCCAGTGTTGTCTTGTGCATTTCATGGGTGCCATGGGAGAAATTCAGCCGTGCCACGTTCATGCCGCCCAGCAGCATTTCCCGCATGACATTTTCGTCCGTTGACGCGGGGCCGAGGGTACATACGATCTTCGTTTTCTTCATAACAGAATCCTCCAAAAAATTCGGGGGGATGGGGATGCGGGACAATCCGGGGGGAATTATGCTTTTTTATTGGGAGTCTTAATAATCTCGGGACGGGGGCTGATATCGCCGGCGGCCTGCAGAGCCATACGGGTCAGGGCGGGGCCAACCAATTCATAAATCAGCACGGCAAACAGAACGATATTGCGGATCAAGGTACCGCTTTCCGCCCCCAACTGGAGCGCGGTGATGGACATACCCAGGGCCACACCGGCCTGGGGAAGCAGAGTGATACCCAGATATTTAACGATGGAAGGGGAGCAGTGCACCATCTGCGCGCTGAAGCGGGCACCCACATATTTTCCCACGGAACGGGATGCAATATACGCCACGCCGATAGCCACGATGACGATATCGGTGAATACGCTGAGTTCCAATTCCGCACCGCTCATTACGAAGAAGAGCACAAAGAGAGGTGCGGTCCACTTATCCGTTTTCTCCATCAGTTCCTCGGAGAAATCACAGATATTGCAGAATATGGTGCCCAGCATCATGCAGACCAGCAGGGTGGAAAAGCTTACATGCACCGGTCCGATATGGAAGTCCAGCATGGACAAACCGACGGTCAGCATAACGAAAGTAACCGCCATGCTGAGACGCTTACTGCCCGAATGGAAGTGCTTCTCCGCAAAGGTGAAGATGTAGCCCATAATCGCACCGAGGCCGAGAGAAGCCACGATTTCCACGAGGGGATTGACCAGAATGGAGATCAGATCCATATTGCCGTCCTGCAAAGCACGGGCAATACCGAAGGAAACGGCGAAGATGATCAGGCCGACAGCGTCATCCAGCGCCACGATGGGGAGCAGGATATCGGTCAGCTCGCCCTTGGCTTTATACTGACGAACGACCATCAGAGTAGCGGCGGGAGCCGTTGCGGCGGCAATGGCACCCAAGGTGATCGCCACGGGCAGGGACAGTTTATCCGGCGCGATGAAGTGGAAGGCGATCAGTACCGCATCCACGCAGATTGTGGCAACCACAGCCTGCACGATGCCGATGACGGTAGCCTGCACGCCGTTTTTGCGGAGTTGGGACAGACGGAATTCATTACCGATGGAGAAGGCGATAAAGCCCAGGGCCACCTCGGAGATGATGCTCAGAGAGGCAATCTGCTCCATGGAATTGAAGCCCAGACCGGGGATATTGAGCGCACCCAGCAGGTAGGGTCCCACCAAAATGCCGGCTACCAGATAACCGGTGACGGCGGGAAGTTTCAGGGGCTTTACAAAGCGGGAAAGAATAAGTCCCGCTGCCAGAGCAATAGACAGGCAAAGCAAGGTAGTCATGATATAAAGTGACCTTTCCGAACCTAAGTAATAATGATAACACACGTATGTGATCATACGCTGTATATTATACCCCGGATTCCGCAAATTGTCAAACGGAATCGGGAAATATCTCCTTTTGCTGCCGCCGAAGTTTCGGCGATATTTTTTTGTTTCTTGTGCGAGATGCACAACGGGATGTGACAGATTATGTGCAAATCCCACTACACCCCTCATATTGACAGAACAGGTGTTCTTGCTGTATAATATTGCCACGACGAACAAATGTACCAAGCAAGGAGGACCGCTTTGAAACAAGAACAAAAACAGCGGTTTCTGGATCGGTTTTCCCAATGCTATCTGCGGGAAGATGCCGCTGCCAAAGCGGGTATCACCGATGCAGAAGCCATCGCCTATCTGAAACGGACGGGCACCCGCGCCGCTCTGGATGAGCGGATTTCCGCCCGGCTGGCGGGGAATATGCTGAAACGTATCCTGCGGGAATACGAGGCCATTGCATTCGGCAAATCGGAGGATATCCGGCCGGGGGAACGGATCCGCGCGCTGGAACAACTCCGCCATCTGACATCCTCCGACACGCCGGGAGATACCGGCACACAGGGAGACGCTCCCTCCCTGATCATACGGTGTGAATATGTCTGAGTCCGTCGTATATTTCAACCGCACCTTTGCGGAGGCCAATCGGACCCGGTGCCGCTATCGCCTGCTGTGCGGCGGCGCGGGCAGCGGCAAAAGCCTGAACACCGCCCAGGATTTCATTTTGAAATTATCCGATGTGCAGTATCGGGGGGCCAATCTTCTGGTGGTGCGCAAGACGGAATCCGCCTGCCGCCACAGTGTATTTGAGGAACTCCTCGGCGCGATTCTGCGCATATTCGGGAAGGATTTCGCCCGCTACTGGCAGATTCGTCAGGAACCCATGGAGATGACCTCGCTCGTGACGGGTGGGAGGATCATTTTCCGCGGGATGAAGGACGAGGTCCAGCGGGAGAGGGTGAAAAGCGTAGCGTTTGAGCAGGGCAAGCTGACATGGATCTGGTGCGAGGAAGCAACGGAATTGCACATGGCCGATCTGGATATTCTGGATGACCGTCTGCGAGGCGATCTCACCATGGTGAATCCCCTGCTCTATTATCAGATCACGCTGACCTTCAATCCCATCAGCGCGGGACACTGGCTGAAAAAGCGATTCTGGGACGCGCCGCCCTCGCCTGATGTGTTTTTGCATCACAGCACCTTCCGGGACAACGCCTTCATCGGGGAGGAATACGCCGCCCGCATGGAGCGGCGCGCCAAGGAAGATCCGGTGGGATACGCGGTGTACGCTCTGGGGGAATGGGGCAACACAGGCACCGGGCTGATTCTAACCCGATGGCGGGTGGCAGACCTGGATCCGGATCCCGAGCACTACGACGGGTGCTGGATGGCACAGGATTTCGGCTACAACCACGCGGATTGCCTTCTGCTCATCGGCATCCGGGACGGGGTGATCTGTGTACTCAAGGAATTGTATGTGCGGGAAAAGGACACGGCCGAGATCATCCGTCTGGCGGAGGAGGCGGGATTCCCGAAAGGGCGCACCATGTACTGCGACAGTGCGGAGCCGGATCGGATCCGCATGTGGCAGAAAGCGGGATGGCGGGCGGTGGCCGTCATCAAAGAACCGGGATCTGTGGCTTCCCAAATCGACTATCTGAAGCAGCACGAGATCCTGGTGGACGCGCGGTGCGAGAATGTGATCGATGAGCTCTCCAACTGGCGCTGGATGAAAAACGATTCCTCCGGGGAGATCCTGGACGAGCCCTGTCCCATCCATGACGATGCCATGGCGGCGCTTCGCTACGCCACCGAACCGCTCCGCCGCCCCGAGAGACGCCTCCGCACTCTGCCGAAGAACGCCCTCGGCATCTGATCCCCCGCTAACTCCGTCTTCGCCCGAGAGGCGTTCTTTTTGGGCCAAGAAACGAACAAATGTTTTTATTACGAAAGGAACTATCTATGCAAGACACCAAAGACATTCTTTTGCATCTGGAAGCATTTCTGCGCACGGATGCGCCCCGTCTTACCCGATTGAACGCCTACTATCTGGGAAAGCACGATATCCTCCGCGCCCCGCGGGATCCCCTGAAGCCGGACAACCGTCTGGTGAACAATTTCTGCCGCAACATCACCGACTGCACGGTGGGCTATTTCATGGGCCGCGGCATCCGCTACGCCTCGGATGACGATCGCACCATGGAGATGATCACCCGCGTCAGCACGGAAAACGACGAGCGTTTCGTCAATAACGCATTGGCAAAAGATCTTTCCGTTTGCGGACGCGCGGCTGAGCTTCTCTGGTATGACGATCTGCTTCATCCCCGCTTTACGCCCCTGTCCCCCGATTCCGTGATCCCCGTATACGACTCCGGTGTGGATCCCCGTCTGCGCTATGCCATCCGATTCTACACCAAGGAAAGTGGCAAAACCGCAGTGGAAGTGTACGATGAGACGGACATGACCGTCTACGACTACGAAAACGGCACGCTCACCAAGAAGGAAACCATTCCCCACTTCTTCGGGGATGTGCCCGTGATCTTCTACGCCAACAACCGGGACAAGCAGGGAGATTTTGAGCCGGTACTGTCTCTGATTGACGCATACAACCGCCTGCAGAGCGACAGCGTCAACGATTTTGAATTGTTCGCCGACAGTTATCTGGCCATCTCCGGCATGGGTGCGGCGGATGAGGAGGATCTCGCCCGCATCCGTCGGGATCGGGTCATTCTGCTGGACGACGGCGGCGAGGCCAAATGGCTGACGAAGAGCGTCAACGATGCGTACATCGAGAACATGAAGTCCCGCATTGCGAAGGACATCTACCGATTCTCCGGCACGGTGGACATGGCGGAGGAAACCCTGGCGGGCAATGCTCTGTCCGGGGTGGCGATCCGCTATCGCTTGCTGAATTTCGAGAACCGCGTATCCGTGACGGAGCAGTATTTCCGCCGATCCCTGCACGCAAGATGGCAGATGATCTGCCGTCTTTTGAGTCTGGCAGGCGCCCCCTACGATGCCGCCGCCATCCGCACCATTTTCACCCGCAATCTGCCCGGCTTGCCGGAGGAAGCGGCGGACATGGCACAGAAGCTGACGGGTATTCTCTCCCGCCGCTCCGTTATTGAGCATCTTCCCATGGTGGAGGACGCGGAGGCGGAGATGGAGCGAATCCGTCTGGAGGACGCGGCAGGTGAGGAGGTGATGGCATGACGGAGGAAATCATGGAGCAACCGGCGGAGGATATCCGCGAGGAGATGGTCCCGGAGACAACGGAGGAAGTAGAAGACGCGGCCATCACCGCCGCTTATGAGGCGGGACGAGCCGCCGCCGCGCTGGAATCCGATGCCCGCATTGCGGCGTTGGAGGAGCAGCTGAAGCAGGCCCACCGTGCCGCCGCCCGGCGGGAGACGGAGATCCGGTGCGGCACCTATCTGCGGGAACGGGGGCTCAGCGAGGAGATGGCCTCCTTCCTGCTCGCCCCCGATGAGGCAGAAGTGAAGGAGGAGATCCTGCTTCACCGTGTGGAGGCCATCGCCGGGGCGGTGGAAGCCGCCGCCATGCGGGAGCTGCAGTCCCGCGCGCTGTCGATCCGCCCCGAGGGGGGCAAGAGCACCCCTTTGACGGGGGCGGTGATCCGCGACATGCCCATCGCCCGTCTGGCGGAGATCATGGGATGAAAGACGATGTGGGGTGTTTTTGAAAAAACACCCCGCACCCAAAAAAATTTATCATTATATTGAACTACTGAAAGGAATTTATCAATGAATACCATTTATGAAAATACCGTTCTGGAAGCCAAGCTGACCGAGCTTCTCAACTCCAAGCTGGAGGTCCGTTCTCTGATGACCGTGGATGACTCCCTCACCGAGAGTGCCGGTCTGACCAAGGTAATCAACCGCTACACCTACAACGGCACTGTGGAAACGCTGGATGGCGGCGAGGCCAACTCTACCGCCGGCACTCTCCGCTTCACTCCCGAGACGTACACCGTGAAGCGTTATCAGCAGACCTTCCGCTACAACGATGTGGAGGCCATGAAGGATCCTGCCCTGATCGACATGGCGCTGTCCGGCGCGGCCGATGTGATGGCCAACCAGCTGAGAAGCGAATACTTCGATCAGCTGAAACAGGTACGCCACCGTCATCCCATCGCCTCCGACACCGTTTCCTACACCGACATCGTGGATGCGCTGGGCAATCTGGGCCGCGAGGTGGAGGACGGTCTGTTCATCCTCATGGGCACCGACGGCCGCACCGCCATCCGCCGCGACAGCGATTTCATCACCGCCCATCAGGGCGACATCCTGTACAGCGGTCAGTTCGGCACGCTGTGCGGCATTCCCGTGCTGTTCTCCAAGCTGGTGCCTGCCGGCAAGGTGATCATCACCGAAAAGGCGGCGGTCAAATTCTTCGTGAAGCGTGAGGCCGGTCTGGAGCAGAGCCGCGACATCGAGAAGAAGGAGAACACCATCGTATACGAGCGTCACGGCGTGATCGCTCTGGTGGACGACACCTCCTCCGTGATCCTGGGCAAGGCGGCACCGGCACTGACCGTATCCGCATCCGCCAAGGATGGCATGGCCACTCTCACCGTATCCGGCAAGAGCAAGGAAGGAAACAAGGTCTTCTACATGGCCGATGCGGATGCACCCCTTCTGGGCGATGATGTTTCCCTCTGGCATGAGTGGGACGGCACCTCTGCTATCGAGATCGGCGACGCCAAGTGCGTGGCCGTGGCCGAAGTGGATGCAGGCGGCATCACCGTCAAGAGCGGCTGTGCTTCTCTGAACTAATCCCAAGCGGCTGCACCCAAGGAGGCTACCATGATCACACCTCAGGAAATGCGTCTGCGTCTGGGCATGGACCCGACGGACGACTCACAGGATCCCCTGATTGCCCTGCTTCTGGAGGGAGCAGAATCCTATGCCCGCACCTACTGCCGTCTGCGGGAGGAGGAAGACGTTCCGAACGATCTGATTGTTCGGATGACACAGGAAGACTACGGCCGGCTGGAGGGGGCGGGACTCGCCTCCTCCACCCTGTCGGGTGCTGCGGAATACTACCGCTCCTCCTACAGCAATGATGTGATGGGCGCCCTGCGCGCCCTCCGTCATCCCGGTACGGTGAGGGGGCGATTCTGATGCGCAAACGAATGCAGGATATCTGCACCTTATACGATGTGCCGCAGATCACCCCCGACGGGGCCCACTCCGCCCGTTATCTGGGAGAGATCCGGGCCCTTCTGGTGGCCCGATCCTCCGAGGAAAACAACGCGGATGGACTCTCCCACGCGGCTCAAACCGTCAGCGCGCTGATTCCCTTGCGCTACACGCCTGCGGGCGGATTTGTGCGCGGGATGTCCCTGCTGCAGAACGGCGTGATCTACCGGATGCTGACCCCCGTGAAGCTGTCCCGCCTGTGGGCCATCAAGTGCGTGCGCATCCACATCGGATAAAGGAGATTCTTATGCTGAAAACCATACTTTCGGCGGCAAAGGCCGCCATGACCGTACCGCTGTTCCCCGCTCCTACCTATCACGCGCCGCCCTGTGCGGTGTATCGGTATTACCCTGCCGGATCGGACGGTGCGAAACGCACGGCCACATTCACCGTGCGCGTATTCGCATCTACCGTCACCGAAGCCGCGGAGGAGTTGAGCCGACTGCGCCGCGCGCTGGTCAGCGACGGCGATCTGGGGCTTATCGGGGATGCGGACAATCTGCTCCTGGTACGGGAGACATCGGAGGGCGCCACCAGCGGATACGTCCGCGGAGCCCAGGTGTATTTCATCCAGGCAGGATTCACCATATCAGGCCGCGCGTAAGCGGCAATCGGGTACGCCCGAAGAAAGGAAAAACGCAAACTGTGCTGCAAGAAGAAAAAATCTTCGCCCTTGGCCCCGGCCGGCTATACATCGCGCCGGCGGGGATCCCCGAGAACAAGATACGCTCTCTTTTGTATTACGCGGGGCCGACCAAGGGCGGAGTGAAGTTGAAATATGAAACAAAAATCCACGAGATCACCGACTATCGAGGCAAGGTGATCCGTGCCATCCCCTACGGGGAGCGGCTTCGTGCCGAGGGGGTACTGGCGCGTCTGAATCCCCATGTACTGGCGGATGCCATCGGCGCGTCCTACGACAAGCGGATTCTGTCCTTTGGCGCGCGGCGCAAGACGGGGCGCATCACCCGCATCCGTCTGCTGTTGGTATGCGCCATCCCGCCGGAGGCCGGCGGCGGAGAATTTGTTTTCTCCATGATCTGCACCGCCGCCTCCGGCACCGCTTTCACCTTATCTGCCGACCGGGATTCCTCCTACACCTTCTCCCTTTTGGGCGAATCGGACGGGGCCGGCATGCAGGGAAAGGCGGTGATCGGATGAAGGGCGGCATCACACTGTATTCCGAAGGCGGCAAGATCACCTTCGGACGCGAGGGATACATCCTGCACGAAATCGAGAACGCCCCGCCGAAGGTACTGCCTGCCGGTTTGGGGACACGGGAGATCACCCTCCGCGGCTACATTCTGCCCACGGGGGAGGATGACACCGCCCGTCTGGCATCGCTGGACGCGTTGTCCCGCCGCGTCATGCGGCTGGTGATGGCGGAGGGGGGATTCTACATGGAGGAATGGGGGCGCACTCTGCATCTGTTCTGCACCGAGGCTCCCCATTTCTCCCGGGAAGCTCCCTTTGCGGAGGGAGATGCGGCCCTATTTACCGTGCGGGCGATCAGCGAGGAGAACACTCCCTATTACACCGAGGCGCCCCGTCAGGCATCCGCCCGGGGCATGGAGGGAAAGTTGGTTTTCCCTCTGGCCATCACGGAGCAGACCGTATTTGCCACGCTGTCCCAAAGCGGTGTGATTACGGTGGTCAATCCGGGGGATGTGCCCTGCGGGTTCACGGCCGCGATTACTGCGGATCGGGACACCGTGGATTCTATCACTCTGACATTGGGTGAGGAGCAGATCACGGTGCCGTATCCGCTGGCGGCGGGGGAGGTCATGACCATCTGCACGGTGCCGGGCCAGAAGGACGTTTTGTGCGGGGACACCTCCCTTTTGTCCTATGTGGACTGGAGAAGCACCTTCTTCGCGCTGGCCCCCGGAGAAAATCGTCTGGCGTGGCAGGCAGAGGGCGGGGGGTGTCCCCGTCTGACCCTCACCCTCACGCCGCTGTATCTGTAATGTAGAAAGGACAACTATGTTGGATATGCAAATTTTCACACCCTCCCTGTCCCTGCGTGCGGTATGCGACTGCGCCCTATCCGTTCACGCCACGGAAGAATACGATGCCCCCGGCTCCTGCACCCTCCTGGTGCCGCTGGGGCAGGCGGGGGCATTTGTCCCGGAGGGCATGATCTCCATCCCCGGCATCGGCGGGGGATACCAGATCGAATCCATCCGGGAGGATGGGGCAAACGAGACGGCCATGATCACCGGCCGGGGGATTCTGCACCGTTTTACCCAGCGGATTCTGGCGGATCCCTTCCCGTACGCCGGCACGGCGGAGGATGGCATCATCGATCTGGCCGCGAACTGCGGCGGGGATGCCCTGCCGGGCAATCTTTCCTGCATCAGCTACGGCATCCCCGACACGGTGGATGTGCGGGCCGAGGCTGGATCTCTTCTGTCCGTGATGCGCACTCTGGCCCGTCCCGCCGGGCTGGGACTGCATCTGCGGCTGGATCCGGCGGCCCGGGAATTTCTGTTTAGTGTGCGCACCCGGACCACGGGCGGCACGTTTCTCTCCCGCTCCCTGGGCAATCTCCGCTCCGCCACCCGATGGCAGGATCGGAAAAACTATGTGAACCGGGTGACGGTGCGGGGGCAGGACGGCACATCCGTAACGATGGATGCCGCGGACTGCATCCGGGACGGATTCGATGACGCCGCCGCGCCGGTGCGGGAGTACCTATTGAGTGTACCCGATCTGTCCCAGGGGGATTTCGCCTCGGAGGCGGCCTATCTGGAAGCTTTACGGAAGCGTGGAATAAGCCTTCTGCAATCCCGCCGTCCGATTTTCTCCGCTTCGGCGGAAACGGACGAGGATACCGCCCGACGGGTGAGGCTGGGGGAGATCTGCCCGCTGTCCGATCCCCTTTTGGGGCGGTACGCCGGGGCGATCTGCACGCAAAAATCTCTCACAGCGGATAAAAACGGCATCCGGCACGCCATCTCGCTGTCCCTTATGCCGGATGAATCTGTTTAATAAAGGAGTATATTTATGGAAAAATCTTTTCCCTTTAACGCCGCTCTGGTAGACGGTCAGCCGGATCGCGTATATTCCGCGGAGGATTTCGCCGCGGAGCGGGCGGCCTATGTTTCCAATGGCGTGTGCGCCGGGGATGCGCTGCTTGTTACCCCGGGAGCCGGCGGCGGCATGACGGTGGATGTGGCACCCGGTCTTTCGGTGATTGACGGCTACACCTATCGCAACACGGACGCCCTGACGCTTTCCGTTTCCGCGGCGGATACGGTATATCCCCGCCTGGATCTGGTGGTACTTCGCCTGGATCTGCTGGCCCGGGAGATGCGCTGCGCCATCCTTTGCGGCACGCCGGCGGTGTCTCCCGTGCCTCCGGCGCTGACCGTAACGGAATCCGTTCATGAGATTCCGCTGGCACAGATCGCCCTTGCCGCCGGTGAGACGGTGATCGAAGCTTCCCATCTGACGGACATGCGCCAGCGCGCCAGCTACATTTTGAACACGATGGATGTGGAAGCGCTGCTGGAAGAATACAAAAAGGCCATCAACGGTTATTTTGACACGGAGGATGCCGCCGCCATTGCGGAAGCCGCTTCCGTTGTGCGCACCGATCGGGGCACCTACGAAGTACTGTGCGGGGACGGCATCTACCGCGACGCCACCACCGTTGCCAACGGCCGGGTGGAGCTGTGCCGCTTTACGGAATCCGGCACCTTCCGCCCGGCGGACTATCCCACCGTGGACGGTCGATACGACATCGTTCTGCAGGGCGGCGGCGGATCCGGCGCGGCGGCTACCCAGACCGGTGATGTCACCGTATACGGCGGATCTGCCGGTGGGTACATGACCCTCTCCGGGGTGGTACTGATCCCCGACAAGGAATATCCCGTCACCGTGGGCAAAGGCGGTGCGGCACTGCCCAAGGGAACGGGCAACGGCTCCACCTCTGTCCAATCTGCCGGCAATGACGGCGGGGACACCTCCTTCTGGAATTACACCGTTCCCGGCGGCAAGGGCGGTACGATGAACACCGAGCCCCAGCCTGTCGCCACAGTCGGATTCACCTCCGAAGTGGGCACGATGGGCGAAAACGGCAAGGGCGGCGATTCCCATTTTGCCCGCGGCGGTGCCAACGGATGTGTCGGTTTTGGTATCACCCGGGCGGCAGGTGACGGTACCCTCGGCGCCGGAGGCGGTGCGATGGTGAAATACGATCTGTACGTGGGCAAGACCGGTGCCGGCGGCGACGGAATTGTGATCCTGTACGGCACCCCGGCGTGCGCGGAATAATGCTGCATCGGGGCAAATGCCCCGATTTTGCCGCTCTGGCGGCGGATGGGATCCGCTTTGCGATTCTGGCCGCCACGGCGGGACGGCAGGAGATCGCCCCGGATTTGTTTGAGAATCTGTCCTCCGCCCGCCGGGCGGGGATAGATACGGCGGTCTATCACGATCTGCAAACGGGGGATCTGGCCGGGGCGGCGGGGGAAGCGCGGCATTTTCTGCACGTCCTGCATCGGCTGGATTCCCCGCCCCGGTGGGCGATATGCCGGGTGGAATCCCCCGAGCTTCCCCGGGATCGGGATGGGCTGTCCCGGGCGGTGCAGTTGTTTCTCACCGGGATCCGCCAGGGGGGATATTCCCCCATGCTGTACACGACAGAGGATTTTTTGCGAGATCGGCTTTCCCCCGTGGGGCCGCACGAATTGTGTCTGGCCCGGTGGAGCGTGCCCGAGGCCCGGGCGCTTGCGCGCAATCCCCGCATCTGGGAATACGGGGAGGGGGCTGTGGGGGATCTGCCCCGGGCGGTACTTCTTAAAGGATATTTTTGAATCCCTGCCGGGCGGCAGGGATTTTCTTCATTCTGCGGGAACATACCACGGGATTTTTCGTCCAAAGGACAAAATCCCTTGTAATATTCTCCCTCATACGCCGTTATATCCAGTGAAAGGATGAGTGCCATGACCGACCGCCAGATTATTGCGCTGTTTTTTGCCCGCTCGGAGGATGCTATCTCCGCTTTGCGGGAGAAATACGGGGCTTTATGCCGCCGCATTGCCATGAATATTCTGCGAAACGAGAGCGACGCGGAGGAGTGTGAATCCGACACCTATTTGCGGGTGTGGGAGACGGTTCCCCCCACGGATCCGGATCCCCTCTCGCCTTTTGTCTTGCGCATTACGCGGAATCTGGCGCTGGATCGGTATCGCTACAACCACGCTGCCCGTCGGTACGGCGGGGGCGACGCAATGCTGTCCGAGATGGAGGAAATTCTCGCCGCGCCGGACGGGGCGGAATCGGAAGCCTTGCGGGCGGAGTTGTCCCGGTGCATCTCGGCTTTTTTGCGCACACTGCGGGCGGAGGATCGGAAGTTATTCGTACGGCGGTACTGGTATGGGGATGATATGGCGGCGCTGGCGGCGCTGTTCGGACTGTCGGAAAACAGCGCGGCGGTAAAGCTGTTCCGCCTGCGCCGGAAGATGAAGGCATATTTGGAGAAGGAGGGATTTGCGGTATGACAAGCGAAATGCTGCTGCGCGCCATCGGGGATATCGATGACGATCTGATCACAGAGGCGCAGGACATCCGGCCCGCACGGCGGATGCCACGCTGGGCGAAATACACGGCGGCGGCCGCCTGCATCGGTCTTTGCACCGTGGCGGTTCTCTCCCTCCCTGCCTTTATGAAATGCGGATCCATGGCACCGGAAAGTGCCAACAAGCAGGATGCGGCGGTGATGGATCGGGAGGATTACTCCTACACGGCAGAGGATGTGGCGAAGGACACCGCGGACGGCACGCTGATGCAGGGTGTGGCCTTTATCTTCTACGATGCGGAGGGAGGAAAAAGCTCCCTTTGGTGGGATTATCCCGACGGAATTGTAAACACGGAGGAGGTACTGAATGCCTATCTCAATGAGGCGGGATGTGATATTGCCTGCCTGTCCGTAATCCGTGAAACGGAGGGAGAAAGCGATGCGATCCACGACATCGGTGGGGAGAGCGTGATCGAGCACACGGTGGGTGTGACCACCGTGACGGTGACGCTGGACGGAATCCCGGAGGAGCATATTCTGCGGGGGCTTGGCGAGACGGTGCGCGGCATGGGATTGGGCTATGTGAAAGTGGTATCCATTCACGCAGACGGCCAGGAAATCTGGCGTGGGGAATGGTGAGGTTGAAACCGGCAAAAGTGTTGCACTTTTGCCGGTTTCATGTTATAATGCGAAAAAAGGATACAGAGGTTATATATGAAACGTGTTGACGAAATCAAAAAACGCCTTTCGGAAAATGATATAGATTATCTGTGGCGCAAACTGAAGCGGCGCATCAAATCATCCATTCATATAAATCCCGAAATGGCGGATGAGGACACAATCCCACTCGGCGCTTCCAAACTGGGCGGTCGCCCCGATCTCCCCAAAAACACGGACTGGTTTTGGGAAAGCAATCTGGGCACGCCGCTGGCATTTATCTGCCAGATAAATTTTGCCGAAGCCAAACCATATGATATAGAAAACATACTTCCCTCCTCGGGCATTCTCTATTTCTTTTACAACAACATCAATGATACCGCGCCGTGGGGAGGTGATCCCAAAGATGCCTCCGGAAAAGCAGTCTACTATTACGATGGAGACCTATCAGAACTGGAGCGAAAGGATCCGCCTGACGATATCGATACCGAATGGTGCGTTTTTCCCTCGGCAAAAATGAATTTGGAGTTATCTTTCGATTTGCCCGGTCTCGACAGTTTTGCCCTCCACTCTCTGAAACTGACGGACGATGCATATGACGACTATTGCATGCTCTTTGATGACGATGAATACGAAGCACAACAGTTTAAGATTTTGGGGACGGCAGATGCCAGCACGGTCTATGACGATCGGCTGGATTGCGAGATTGTGTCCCGGGGGCTGAACAGTAATGACACCTGCGGATGGAAAAGGAAACTTCTCCGACTCACCAATCTCAACCGTTGGAAAATGCTTCTCCAGATCGGAAATCACGACGATTTGAACATGTGGTGGGGCGATGTCGGGATGATGACTTTATGGATTGCCGAAAAAGATTTAAAGAAGAAAAATTTCGATAATACTTGGTTTATTCGTCATGCCTGATGAATATAGCCAAAGCGAAAACTCCCGCAGATTTGTCTGCGGGAGTTTTATTCTACTTCTCAATTACGTTCTTATACAGCCGGCTCAGGCAGGCGGCGATCTCGGCCCGATTGGCGGCTTTTGTCAGATCGGACATATCCGTGCCGATATCGAGGAGGCCGTTTTCCTTGGCCCAGGACACGTAGGGTTTTGCCCAGTCGCTGAAGGTGTACTTGATCCCATCGGCGGTGGACGCCTTCCCTTTTTTCAGCAGATCGGCGTACCGGTAGGGAAAGGTCATCACCTGCTCACGGGGGACGGAATCCTCCGGTCCGAATGTGCCGCTGCCGTAGCCTTCCACGATCTTATTCTCCGCCGCCCAGGCGATGGCGTCGGTGTAGTACCAATCCACCTTCACATCGGTGAAGGCAGCGGCTTGTTTGGGGGCGGG
>JAZQFQ010000037.1:0-19770 GCA_045539595.1 Eubacteriales bacterium
GAGAAAAACGGAAAGGCGCGCGGGAACGTGTTTCATGGTTGTATCTCCTCCTTATCCGATGGATCGGGCGATGCCCGGTTTTCATTATTTTTTGCTGGGGAAGGTGTAATCGTTCATCACCAGAACGCCGTCGTAATCGGATCCCCACTTAACCAGCCAACGGTTGGCATTGAAATACATCTTGCCGTCATCGGCAATGTCGCAGTCCTCTACCTCAAACAGACCGGGATATTCCTCACAGATCATGTGGAATACAAGGTCCGGCTCGGGCTGAAGAGTGTTGGTGCCGTCGGCACGACGGATGTCGTAACCGAGAATGATGGCCTGGTTGATGGTTTCGTCTTTGTGATTGCCGGTGATGGGAATCAGTACAATATCCCCCTCGCAGCAGATGCCCTGATTGATGAAGGAGGAGAAATCCTGCTCCCCGCCGTTCAGAGGAACACGGGAAACATCCAGCTGGCACAGGACCGTGGCGTCGATAACCCCGGATCGGACACCGCGGGCAATGGAGCCGGTGGAGAGGGTGCGTCCCCATTTGAACAGGAAGGTGATGGTGTCTTCCTCAATTTTATACACATTCATGGCGCTGGTAATAAACGGCTTTCCATTGTAACGGATATCAAATTCCGCATAAGGATGCAGAACAGTGCCGTCGATTTCCCATACAATGATCTTATCGGATACGCTGACCAGCAGGCAATCCTTACCGTCCAGTACGCGGAAATCCATAGAATTGGCATGGCGCAGATTGGTAAAGATGGTGGAATCGGTGTCGGCATTAGTCATCAGACAACATTCGCCGGTAAAACGGTGCACCCGATGCATGATGCACTTGGAGTTGTCACTCTTGATCTGGATGGAGTAAATATAGTCTCCGCCCACAGCCATACCCTGGGTGCTGGAGCATCCGTCGGCGGCATGGGTTCTGGCAATGGTGGTAAAGGCATCATCGCGAAGGGTTGTTTTGGTTATCGGGTTAGTGTTCATGGCTATATCTCCTGAGATGGGTAATAAAACTGCTGTAAGAGCATTATACCATGAAGTTTTCGCTTTGTCACCGTTTTTGAGGAAATTACAGGTTTATATTGCTATATTCATGGATGAAAAAAGAACTGTTGCTCTTGGCAACAGTTCTTTTGGGAGATTACACTTATTCGACAACTTCCTTGCCGGCGTTCAGATACGCGTCGTAGTCTTTCTCTATCAGAGCGGGGATTGTCTTTGCTATCCGGTTGTACGCGGACATCTTCGGCAGTCTTCCGGCGTCGATGCTGCCATTGGCCTGGTTGACAACACCGCTCCAGTTGCCTACGTACCCTACATCAAAGCATTTGTTTGCATAGATAATATCCAGCATGTCCGCACTCTCGGTGTCCTGTGCATAACGGCGCTTCAACATTCTTTCCTTATAAGTGGGTGTTACAGTGTTCATGCCTTCCCAAGCGAAGTATTCCAGCATGTAGCCGATATCGGTGGCGTCCGTCTTGGAGTTGGGAATACCGTACATGGGGCAGGAACCTTCCACGATGTGATAATATCGAGTCTGGTCGGCGTTCCACTTAGGCATGGGAACTATACCGAAGGATTGCTCCATATCCGCGAATTCGTTAATAACCAGCGCGCCGCCCAGGGAGAACAGATGCTTGCCTGCTGCAAACTTACTGCGGGCATAAGCATATTTATTAGAGAAGGATCCGAGGTTGGTGTATTTATTTATATGGAACGTGGTATTGTCCTCGATGAAGAAGCCGGCAACGGTTTCCATTTTGGTGACAGCCTCAGAGGTCTGCAGCCAGGTGTATACGGGCTTACCGTTTTCGTCCAGAGAAGCGAATTTCTCGCCAGCAGCTGTCATCATGTAGGGGAATTGACCATTTTCGTAGAACATACCCACGATATCATCCTCGTCCAGCGTACCGCCGCCGTCCACATCCTCATACACGTCGCGGCACATCTGCGCGAACTTGTCGAAGGTCCACTGATTATTGGCTACCAATTCGTAGGGGCTTTCCTGATTCTTGGCTGTCGCCAGATCCTTGTTGAAGTACAGAGCGCGAGTGCAGCGATCGTCAATAGCAGTGATCTCACCGGTGGTGTAGAACAGACGGTTTGCTATAGACAACTCGGTGTTGGCGTTCTGATCCCACCAGGCATTGCTGAGATCAATGGAAGAAATCTCTCTCAGATCCAGCAGATGGCCGCCCTTGGAGGCGATAAACATACCGCTCCACGGATGGAACACCAGATCCACCTGGTCCAGACCACCGGCAACCATGCTGGCCACGGCGTTAATGGGGGATTTGTCGTCGGTGTAGGTTACGTTGAAGTTATACTTGTTGATACAATCTTGAACGCGGTTATAAACGGCGGCCTCGTAGGGGTCCGCACTGTCTTCTTCGCGCCAAATGTCGGCAGTAGTGTAGTAACCGTAGTTCCACTCTGCTGATACGCCCATGACGCGCAGTTCCATGCCGCCAAAGTCGGTCTTGTCCAGTACCAGACCGGTGTCCTCCGGTTCGGTGTCAGCGGGAGTGGAGTCGGAGACATCGGGAGTGTCGGGGGTATCCGGCGTGTCCTGATCGCAGGAGGCGAAAACCGGGGCGAGCATCAAAACAGCCAGCAGCAGGGAAAGATTTTGTTTGACCTTCATATGTATCTCCTTTTCAAAATTATTGTTTTAGTTCCAAACTTATAAATAAACAGGTGTTAATAATTATATTGTATCATCAAAATTGCCAAAAATCAAGGGGTGTTTATAAAATCGTGATTCGTGCTAAATTCAGAGGTTTTTAATTGTGCATAGTGACAGATGTATCTGCCGTCTTTTCGCCGTGTGGCGCGGCTTGTCGATATTGCCCCGGCGGCATGCCGATTTTTTTGCGGAACAGGCGGATGAAATAAAGAACATCTCCATACCCGCACTCGGCGCTGATATCCTTGATGCTTCGTTGTGATGTGGAAAGCATATCGCAGGCGTGCTGCAGGCGTAAGGCGGTACGGTATTCCAGCGGAGAATATCCGGTCTGCCGATGGAAGATCAGGCGGTAGCGGCTTTCGCTCAAATGCTCCATGGCGGCCAATTCCGCCACCGATGTATCTGAGGCAAAATGCTTATGCAGCCAGGCGATGGTTTTCAGCTTCTTCTCGTCGGCGAGGGTATTCACCGCCACATGCCGGGAGAGAGAGATCAGGATCTCGCTCAGATACGCCCCGCACCGATCTTCAAATCCCCGCCGGCGGGTGGTAAATTCTTCAAACAGATTTTCCCACACGGCGGTGATTTCCGCAAGACATTCCTCCCCGAAATACATGTGCCCGCATTCCAGATGGAGACGGGATAACAGCCGGGCCGCATGAAATCCGCTGAAGTGAATCCACAGATATTCCATAGATTCTCCTTCCGGCAGGGAATAGCGGTAGGGCGTGTTGGGCTTTGTCAGAAGAAACGATCCCACAGGCATCTCGTGTATACGACCTTCCAGCCACAGCCTGAGCGTGCCTTTGCGTACATACTGCAGATAATAATCTTGCCGTCCGCTTCGGTTGTGTGTTTCAAAGGGTGTGTCAAAATGACAGCAGCCGGCACAGTTCACGATCAGCGGCTCGTCGTCGATGCGCTGATTGCACTGGGGAAATGTCAGATCCCGGTAAAAAAATTTTGTGTCCATGAGTCGCCTTTCTATACGATCGATTTATCCATAAAAACAGTCGGAATATGCATTGAAACATACGGGTTTATCGTATATATTGATAGTATACCGCAACTTGGGTCAGTCGAAAAGAGCATAATGAATTTTTGTTAAAAATATCTGAAAGGGGAATGGATATGAAACAAGCATTGAACGCATGGACCGTGGACCAGAGTATGGATATGGAGCAAACCTTTGCTGCTGTGGCGAAGGCCGGATTTTGTGCGATTGAGTTGAACATGGATGCACCCGGCGCCCCTCACGGACTGTCGGAGAAAACCACCGCATCGGATTATGCACAGATCCGCCGCCTCAGTGAAAAGTATCAGCTTCCCGTTTGCAGTATTGCATCCTCTTTGTGGTGGCAGGCCGGTATGGGCAATCCGGCACACTGGGATGACGGACAGGCGCTTTTGTATAAACAGATTGAGGCGGCCCGGGAGTTGGGAGCCGGTGGAATACTCATTGTCCCCGGCGGGATGAACGACACACTCTCTTTGGATGCCGCCCGGAAAAACTGCATCGATTTCCTGCGCTCCCAGCGGGAGTATATTGAAAAGTCCAGCATATTCGTCGGCGTGGAAAACGTGTGGAACGGATTCTTCTTGTCCCCCTACGATATGGCCTCTTTCATCGACGAGGTGGATTCTCCTCTGGTTGGTGCCTACCTGGATGTGGGCAATATGCTGGCCTTCTCCACCCCGGAATACTGGATTGAGGTTCTGGGAGAGCGCATCGGAAAGGTGCATGTGAAGGATTACAAACGAAACGGCGGACTGAATTCGGGCGGTACCTGGCAGGACATTACCCACGGCAGTGCGGACTGGAAAAAGATCATCCCTGCCTTGCGCAAGACAGGATACGACGGCTATCTGGTGGGCGAGGTATTCAAATCCGATCCCGATATGGAGTGGGATGCCTATTACGAGAAAGTCAGCGGCGAGATCGGCACGATCTGCGGCTATTGATAAAACACAGGAGGAATATAGAATGAAAAAGTTGGCAATCATCGGATGCGGCGGCATCGGAAGTTATCACCTTGGCCATTTCCTGCAGTTCAAGGATCTGGTGGAACTGGCGGGATGGTGCGATCTGATCCCGGAAAGAGCGGAGGCTTTCAAGGAAAAAGCAGGCTGCGGCGAGGCATATACCGATTACAAAATCATGCTGGACGAAGTAAAGCCGGATATGGTGTTCGTCTGCGTCCCCCCCTACTGCCACGGCGAGATCGAATTCGATCTGATTGAGCGCGGCATCCACTTTTTCGTGGAAAAGCCGCTGGCGCTGGATCTGGATCTGGCCAGAAAGATCCGCGATGCGGCCGAGGCAAAGGGGCTGATTACCGCCAGCGGGTTCCAGTGCCGCTACGCGGATAAGATCGTGCAGCCCGCTAAGAAATTCTGTGAGGACAATTCGGTCCTCTTCGTGGAATGCTCCCGTATCGGCGGCGTTCCGGAAGTGGATTGGTGGCGTAAAAAATCTCTCTCCGGCGGACAGGCCGCGGAGCAGACCATCCACCAGTTCGATATCATCCGCTACCTGATCGGCGATCCCGTGGAAGTATTCACCTACAACGCCCGCGGCTTTATCACCGAGGAGGAATGGCCGGGCTACGACACCGACGATCTGTCTGTGACCGCCTGCAAGTTCGCAAATGGGGCACTGTGCGTGATCTCTACTGGATGCTATGCCACCTCCGGCAACAGTTTTAACTCCAAGATCACCTTCTCCACCCGGGATAAGCGCATGGAGCATAAGATCCTCGGCACCACCGTGATCTACGGCGAGGAGGCGGCACCGCAGGAGGAGAATGACGGATTTGTGGTCAAGGGCGACGGCGCTCTGACGGCTGGCGGCGGTGCGGTTAGTTACAAAAACGAGGGCGATGCCGGCTTGCCTTGCGACCGCACCTTTATTGAAGCGGTTATCACCGGCGATCCCTCAAAGATCCGTTCTTCCTACCGGGATGCGTTCAAATCGGTCAGCTTCACTCTGGCTTGCAACAAATCCATGGAAACTGGCTTGCCTGTGAAGGTGGAATTGGAATAAGGCACTTGCATATACATAACTAAAAATGAAAACAGCTGGCAAGTACGCGAGAATTTCCATGACTGGAAATTCTCCGAGGTTTGGCAAAACAAAAACTGCAAAAGCCACCGGATACCCGGCGGCTTTTCGTTATGTTTTGTAATTCAGTAATTCTTTGGCGCGTTTCTGCAGGCGGTCCTCGCTGTCATGGACGCCTTCCTCCAGCATCACGGGGGTAAGCATGCCCAACGACTCCATGATGCGGAATGCGTCACAGCGTTCGTTGGAACACAGCGAGGTGTAATAGATCATGGGGAAGAAATCCGGATCGAAGCGGTGCGGGTCGGCTTTGGCAGTCTCCACAATACTGCTGTCGATTGCGTGCCAGACAGTCCCCCATACAGTATTTCCCTCCATTTCCGAGGTAATGGAATTTTTCCTCCATGTAAGAATCCGGTCCCGGTCGGCGGGAATGTAATTGCGCACGAGGATTTCCAGCCCCGTATTCCAGCGGGTTTCTGCAGGAAATGTGGCCAGCAGCCACTCGGCATACTCCCGCACAGCGGGATGCCGGATCCGCGATAGTGCCCTGTGGGGCTGTAAGAAACGCTGGTAGGCTTTAAAATCCTCCTCGAATCCATCCGCTCCGGCCAGGTTTTCTCGTGCTACCTCGATCAGCGGCGCGGGATCGTAGGGATAATCCACTACGGCGAAGGCGGAAAACAACTGGGCTCTTGCTACAAAATTCTCCTGCGCTAAAGCGGCATCCGCTACCTGGCGGATTTCTTTTTCAGTCAGTGACTGCAGTTTTTTGCGGCAACGGGGAAGACTAAAGCCTTCCCGCAAAGCACCAATCAGCTCTTCCACCGTTTTCGGCGGTGCGGGATGAGGCGTCGCTTTGTGCTTAGCCTTCCATTCTTCCAGTGTAGGGAGAGGATCTTGTCCCAGATCGGGCATGGGGTTTCCCAGCCGGGAGGCCAGGGAGGTCATTTTCTGCATATCCTCGTCCAGACAAGGGGGAACATCCGTCCGACTGCGCAGAAAATCCAACAAAGTATCGTAATACCGATTTAGTACGGTTTCCGCATCCGCGTACCCCTGGTTTTTCAATTGCTGAAGCACATCGGTCCGATGCTGAAAATCCCAGTAGGGAAGCTCCTGCGGCAACTCGATGGCCGCGCGGCGCAGAATATCCGCGACGATGTCATCTCTGTCCGGAAACAGAGAGATCATATCCCACAGATACAGATCTCGCTCGAAGAAAATCTGGGGATCCAGGCGCTGATCGTGCAGGCATGCGTAAATCACCGCATCGCGGTATTCGCGGCGTTTTTCGTCATCGGTTTCGTAGCGGAGCATCAGATACGCCCGCCCGTGACCGCGCCGCAGGTAGTAGAAAAAATCGTGATTTTGATAATGGTTCAAATAGATTACCTCATTCGTTTTATTGAGTTGGTTTGACGTACCACGCCTTTCCTTGATAGTGATTCCAGGTTATTTTTATGGTATCGAAATAGAATGTACAAAAGAAAGGCTTGTGTTTTTCCGTTACGGCTTCCAGTTTGGCAAGGAAGTGCCCGTCTGCTTTTTCCACGTCCAACTTCAATACGGTGAACGGATGACGCATTACGTCGATAAGCCCTCCGTCTTCCTCCGCCAGACGGAATCTGTCCATGTGGAGGAGGGCAGAATCCAGTTCACGGTCGAACTCTTCCGGGTTGTGCGTCGTGTGTCCGTGGATATTCAAATGCTCAATCACGCCGCGGAAAATGCCGTTTTGCAATTGCAGCGGACGAATCTCCGCATCGTGAAACTCAAACAATTCCGCTTCGTTTACGCTTTTGTATTTCGGCTCGCCCATGGGGGAGAGTGTGGACGGTATCACAAATTCTTCCACGCCGCCGCCCATGTACAACTCTGCAAAACAGGTATTATCCACAAACAGATTGGAGCGCAGACAGTCCCGCCAATCCTGGAATACCACATTGCAGTACTCCGTGTGTATAATCTCTATGGTGAAGTTGAAGTGGCCGTCCTCAATCACGCCCAGCATAGCGCCGTTCATGGCATATTCCAGAGCACGACGCAGATCGGCATCGTCGGTGATTCTGTACCACGCAAAGGGTTCGCCGGCCGGAGCTGCGATGGCCTCTTCCTGCATAAAGGAGGGGAGTGTTTCCTTAGTCAGAAGCAGATTCTCGGGGGCAAACATGCCATCCTCGGGAGCACCTGCGGGACGCACAATGGCCAGTTTGCCGCCATCCGTGCTCTTTTCCAACTGCCGGAAAATGGACATAAGATCCTCCATGGGGCAGTCAGCCGGCAGGGGGATGTACCGCCATCCATCGGAGCAGCTGCCCCGTTTCTTTTGCGTCAGCCGCAATCCGGGCTGACCCACCAACCGCCAACGGGCGGATCTGGCCCATATCTGCATGGGCGCGTGATTGTCATGCGGGTCTTCCAGAATATCTGCCTGCCAGAAAACCGTATCCGGACGGATATCCAATGTCATCCGCTCAAAATCCGTAAAACTGTCCCGGATGCCGGAGACCCAGTCAAGCACATCCCGGAAAACAATCTCCACAACGGAGGAGGCAGCCAGAAACATCAGCGATAACTCCGTGCCGATGGCACTTATGCTGAGGGCGCCGCCGCCGGCGCGCACATTGCCGTGATAGGTGATGTCGGTGATTCGCGCACCGCTAAAGTTGTCGAACTGCTCCAGCAGCTGCTGTGCATCCTCTTTGGTTCGGATATCATGATATTCATACATAAGAATCACCTCGGTTGTTATGGAATGTTACTTATAGTATATCATATCTTACCGGTATTTGCATCACCCTTTTTACACAAATAATAGGAATTTCTTCAATTTTTACCGGATCATTGTGCATTTTGTCCTTGTTTTTGCAGGCGGATTTTGCCGCGGGCCTTGTATTTGCGCTTGTGGAATGGTATAATACGGATAACCACATCGATTCCAAGGAAGGATTTCGTATGAAAGAGAAATTCACAGAGTTGGCCGAAATCTTTGGCCTTCCCGGCGAGATAATAGCCATCGATCTGATCAGCAACGGCAATATCAATACCACCTACGACGTACATATGACCCATGAGGGCAAGGCGTATCGGTACGTGTTTCAGAAACTGAATATTTTCGTGTTCAAAAGTCCGAAGCGGATTATGAAAAACATCGAGAAAATCACGGCCCACATCGCCGATAAACTGGAAGCGGCAGGGAAGAGCCGGGACTGCGTCATGCATTTCGCCCACACGGCAGAAGGCAAGAATTATTACATGGATGAGCAGGGCTTCTGGCGCATATCCGAGTATGTGCCGGGCAGTGTTACCTACAACTCCTGCGAGGATCTGGATAAACTGCGCTCCGCCGGGCAGGCATTCGGTGAATTTCAGACCATGCTGGCGGATTTCGATGCTACCGCCCTGTACGAAACTATCCCCAATTTTCATAATACACGCTCCCGCCTGGCGGTGTTCTTCCGCCATGTGAATGAGGATCCCTGCGGCCGTGTGGAGGAAGTGCGGGAGGAGATTGAGAAAATCCGCGCTTTCAAAGATATGGCCATTCGCCTGAACGAGTGGATCGATTCCCAGGAATTGCCCCTGCGCGTCACCCACAACGATACCAAAATCAACAATGTCCTCTTTGATGTGGAAACCGGCGAGGCCAAGACCGTCATCGATCTGGATACGGTTATGCCCGGTCTGGTGGCCCACGATTTCGGTGACGCCATCCGCTATGCCGCCAACACGGCAGCCGAGGATGAAAAGGATCTGAGCCTGGTTCATCTGGACATGGATCGCTTCCGCGCCTTCACGGAAGGATTTTTGTCCGAGGTGAAATCCGCTCTCACTCCCCTGGAGGTGCAGACCCTGGCTCTCGGTGCGTTCACTATGACGGCGGAGCTGGCAGTCCGTTTCCTGGATGACTATATCACCGGCGATGCCTATTTCAAGACCTTGTACCGCGGACATAATCTGGTCCGTACCCGCTGCCAGATCCGCCTGGCGGAGGAAATGCTTTCCCATATGGATGAGATGAACGAAATCGTTTCTGAGGTGGCGGGCATCGCATTTTGAGGTTGTTTGCATCAAAAAAGCCATCGCTGAGTGCGATGCAAAATTAGTGGTAAACTAAATAGCCTTCCCCAGCGGGGGAAGGGGGACCGCGATAGCGGTGGATGAGGTGTTTGAAACGAACGAAAAAGACTCCTCATCCGTCAGCGCGACATTCGACTCCGTCGAAGTCGGGCTGCCACCTTCTCCCACAAGGAGAAGGCTTTTTTGATATACAGAAAGCAAAGAAAAGCCCCGCACAAGGCGGGGCGATAAGCATGATTCGTTTTATTTAGATTCAGCCATTTCTTTGGCTCTTGCAAGTAGCTTTACATAACGTTCATCTTCACGCACAGTATCAAACCAAGGCCATTTCTCCATTGCGCATAGAATATCCTTTTGGGTTTGCCAAAACAGCCACAGATACGGAGCCCAAACAGTTTTTCCGTCTTCAAAGCGAATGTAAGACATATATTTTTCATTTTCTTTGTTAATGGTTGCATTCCCAAATGCAGGTTCGTTTCCAACACTCATCCATGAACCACCGGGGATTTTATTCCAACGTTCATAGCGTGAAAATGCTTTTTCTAACAAGGAAAAACCTTCGTCAAGTTTATTGCATGCAATAAGTGCTCCGGCAGCTTTCAAGGTGAATTCGGCATAGCAACCGCACCAAGCGTCCGGTACTCCGTTTTCCTTGGTGCAATATGGATCAAAATGTTCCAAAAGAGATAATTTATGTTGCTCCCAAGCGGCAGTGCGTTTCGGTTCGGAAAAGTTTTGAACCCAAATTTCCTTATCGGGGGTTCCGTAATAATTCATACAATACCGTCCCAAGTATTGCATAAAGATCAGAAGATCTGTGGCGTTACGTTCGCGACGGAATTCATCGTATCTGCTTTGCAAAACGTATCTTTCTTCTCTCAGTTCTCCAATAGCAATTGCCTCTTGCCAATTAAGTTCACTTTGTCCAATTAAGTCTTCCAACTTATCGTCGGTTGCGACAAAGCACATGCGGTGTATAGAACAGCGGCGATATTCTTCATCTGTGCATTCCGACATAATTCTTTGATGAAGCTCTTTTAACAATTCAATGTTATCAGAAATAACATCCATATTGTCAACAATCAAATCTCCAAGATAGTGAATGAGTTCAAAATTGTTCGGGTATTTTTGGTACATTTCTTTCGCGAAGACAAGTTTCTCCGATTTTGAATACTTGTTGCTTCGATACTTATCCTCGAAGGAAATCATGTCTTCTTCCATCGTTGCCGCATCATTGCCTATGAGCTCGTCAACTGTTATTTTGAAATAGTTTGCAATTCGTGGAAGAAGCGTAATATCGGGATAACCACCACGCTCCCAGTTGGAAACAGCTTGGGGTGAAACCATTAGCGCATTGGCTAACTCTTCTTGTGTTAGTTTCAGTTTTCTTCTTTCGCGGAGAATAACTTCCGCAATTTTTAATTCAGCCATAAAATCCTCCTAAATGGTTATTAGAGGTGCGCACCTTCTGGTAATATGATAGCATTGATAGTATGGGAAATCAACAACTGCGTTATTGAGTTCTCTCAAACAATATTTGAATAATCCAAGTAACACTTGAAAGCGATGCTTGGATTTTCAATGCTTATATATTATCAAAAAGGGACGACCGATGGTCGCCCTTGCAAAACAAATATAATTTTTGAAAACGAAGCGGCCGAAGCAAGCCCCCCGCCGTACGTTATGAAATTGAATTCTCCGCTAAAGATGCAGAGAGTGCGCGATGGCTTTTTGTCATCCAATAATCTCCTCGGCGTAGCGGACGGCTTCCATGGCGTCCCGGGCGTATTTGTCTGCCCCGATCCGGTCGGCGTAATCCTGCGTCAGAACTGCACCGCCCACAATGATCTTGCACCGGGGCGCCCGCTTTCTAAGAAGCCGTATGGTTTCCTCCATGGCGGGAACGGTGGTGGTCATCAGCGCACTGAGTCCCGCCAGCGGGGCGTGCCGTGCCACAACCGCATCCACTACCGCCTCGGGGGGCACGTCCTTGCCCAGATCGATCACGTCAAAGCCGTAATTCTCCAGCAGCAGTTTCACGATGTTCTTGCCGATGTCGTGGATGTCGCCGTGTACGGTGGCGATCACAATCGTTCCCCGGCGATCGCTCTGGCCGCTGCCCGCCATGTGGCTTTTGATCACCTCAAAAGCGGATTTTGCCGCCTCCGCGCTCATGAGCAGCTGGGGCAGATAGACAGTCTTTTTCTCAAATCCTTCTCCCACCGCGTTCAAGGCCGGGATGATATCTCCGTTTACGATGTCCAGCGGCCGCATGCTTTTCAGGAGAGACTTGGTGATCTCCCCCGCTTTGTCCTTGAATCCTTTGAGGATCGACCGCTGTAATTCCGATGTCCCATCCATAACGGGCTTTTCTGCGATCACGGGAGACGGCGCGGCGGGTGCCGCTGTAAAGGAGTCTGCACGGGCGATATAGTCCGCGCAGTTTTCGTCCAGTCCGGCCAGCGCCCGATAGGAGTAGTATGTCTTCATCATATCGGCGGAATAGGGATTCATGATGGCGGCGGACAGTCCCTTGGACAAAGCCAGCGCAAAGAATGTGCTGTTGACCGCATCCCGTCCCGGCAGGCCAAAGGACACGTTGGATACGCCCAGGGAGGTGTGACATCCCAGCTCGTGTCGGATCCGACGGAGTGCTTCCAGGGTGGCCAAAGCCGCCCGATTGTCCGCGCTGACCGTCATGGCCAGCGTATCGAAAATAATATCCTTTTTCCCAATGCCGTACTCCGCGGCCACGGAGAGAATCTTCTCCGCAATGGCCACGCGTCCGTCGGCGTTGTCGGGGATTCCGTTCTCATCCAGCGTCAGGGCAACCACCACGCCGCCGTATTTCTTGAGCAGCGGGAAGATGGCGTCCATGCTTTCCCGCTTGCCGTTCACGGAGTTGATCATCGCCTTGCCGTTGTAGCGGCGCAAAGCGATCTCCATGGCATCCCGATCAGCGGTGTCGATCTGCAAAGGCAGTGCGGTGACAGCCTGCAATTCGCATACCGCAGACTTCAGCATTTCTGCCTCGTCAATCTCGGGTAATCCCACATTCACATCCAGAATGTGTACTCCCGCTTCCTCCTGCTTTACACCCTCGGCCAGGATGTAATCCATATCCTTTTCGAGAAGTGCCTGCTTGAAGCGCTTCTTGCCCGTGGGATTGATCCGCTCACCGATGAGGATCGGGGACGCACCGAATTCCACCGCATGGGTGTAGGACGAAACAACCGTCCGGCTTTTCTCTGTCAGCGGAGGGGGGGTAAAATCCCGGGTCTTATCCGTCAGCGCACGAATGTATTCCGGCGTGGTGCCGCAGCATCCGCCCACTACCCGCACGCCCATTTCCATCAGAGCGGCTACTTCCGCGGCAAACGCATCCGCTCCCACATTGTAGACCGTCTCCCCATTTACCACCTTGGGCAAGCCCGCGTTGGGCTTGAGAATCACAGGGATGGAGGCATATTGCAGGAGTTCCTTGACCACGCCCCGCAGTTGTTCCGGCCCGAGGGAGCAGTTGGCGCCGATGGCGTCTGCGCCCATACCCTCCAGCATAGCCGCCATGGCCGCCGGGGAGGCACCGGTCATCAGTTTGCCGTCCTCGCCGTAGGCATTGGATACCAGGACGGGCAGGGAAGAATTCTCCTTGGCCGCCAGCAGGGCGGCCTTGGTTTCGTAGGAGTCGTTCATCGTCTCGATGAGGATCAGATCTACCCCGCACGCAGTGCCGATCCGCACGGTCTTGGCGAACACCTCCACCGCATCCTCAAAATCCAGATCTCCCAGCGGCTTCAATAACTTTCCGGTGGGGCCGATGTCCAAAGCGATATATTTCGGCTGATCTCCGCGGGACGCATCCCGTGCGGCCTTGGCGTTGGCCACTGCGGCACGGATGATCGCCTCCAATTCTTCCTCGGAGAATTTCAGGCAGTTGGCTCCGAATGTGTTGGTGCTGATGACGTGGCTGCCCGCGTCATAATACTCCCGATGGATGCGGGTGATGATTTCGGGATGGGTGCGGTTCCACCGCTCCGGATGCTCTCCCGGCATCAACCCCTGCGCCTGCAGAAGGGTTCCCATGCCGCCGTCCAGACGGACGATATTATCTTTCAGAAAATCGGTAAAGTTCATACATGCCTCATTCAGTAGTGTTGGTAATTCCCGCAAAGGCGGTAACGGATTTCGTCGGGGACATGAGCAGACTGTCATTCAGCGACAGCCCGATCCGCTTGGATGTGTCCAATAGAGCGATAATATCCTTCTGCACGCTCAAGGGCAGATCCCCATACCCCGGGCTGAACCGGGGACGGAGTGATACGCCCCGTTCCTTTTCTATATCGGAGCAGAATGCGTCGCACAGCGCCTCGATCCGCTCAGCTCCTATGGCCTGCAGCATCAGCGCCCGGGACGGGGTAATGCGGGAGTATTTATGGATCAATCGGTCGATGCCTACTCCTACCGTGGCGGCGAACAGGATCACCCGGGGGCATCCCGCCAAATTCCTCGCGAGATTTTCGGACGAGAAGGAAAATGTACCGAAATCGCACATCTCCCCAGCGATGGATACCGGTAATTCGCCAAAACAGATCTTGTACGTCAGTGTGCCCGTCGACTCGCCCAGACAATCCTCCATCAGTGCGGCGGTTGCTTCGTCGGCTTCGGCACATCCCGCATAGCGAAGGATTTCTTTTCGGTTTATCGGCGGCGCGCCGTACATTTTCGTGTAAATAATCATTTTCCCAGTATATCCGACAGATTGGCCTGGATCTTGGCGGCCACGTCCGGCTTGTTCATGGAATAGACGTGTACGTTGGTGATGCCGTTGGCATACAGATCGATGATCTGATCCGTGGCGTAGGCGATGCCCGCCTGCTTCATGGCGGCGGGATCGGAGCCGAACTTGTCCACCAGGCTCTTGAACCGCTGGGGCATAAAGGATCCGGACAATTTTACAGCCCGCTCCACCTGATTTGCATTGGTGATGGGCATGAGGCCGGGAACGATAGGCACAGTAATCCCCGCCTCCCGGATTTTGTACAGGAAATTGTACAGAAGATTGTTGTCAAAAAACATCTGCGTGGTCAGAAAATCGCATCCCGCGTCTACTTTTTCCTTCAGATAGAGAATGTCTTCCTTCTGATTTGCGCTCTCCGGATGAATTTCGGGATAGCAGGCTCCGCCGATGCAGAAATCCGCCCCCGATTCCTTGAGCTCACGGATCAGATCCACCGCGTGACGGTAGTCCCATCCGCTCCGATCCTCATTTTCCCGACCGGCGGGGATGTCGCCGCGGAGTGCCATCACGTTGGTCAACCCCGCCTCGCGGATCTGGCGGATCTTTTCCCGCACTGTCGCTTTTGTGGAGGAAACGCAGGTCAGATGGGCCAGGGTAGGCACGTCATACAATTCCTTGATATTCCTGGCGATATCCAGCGTGTACTTACTGGTACCGCCGCCGGCACCGTAGGTTACGCTCATAAAGGATGGGCGCAGCTTGGCGATCTCCTCCGTGGCGGATTTCACGCTGTCAAAATTCATCTCCGTTTTGGGCGGAAATACCTCAAAGGAGAGGGAAAGCGTATTCTGTGTGATGCGGTCAATAATTTTCATGTGTGTGATCCTTTATGTGATTTGTGAATAATTATACCACGATATCCCTGTATAATCAAGGCGATTTGCGGTGTTATGCAGAATTTTATTTTTTATAGGAATAAAAATAAGGCGGCCGATTCAGGATCGGCCGCCAGTAGCATCAATTGCAGTGCACTTCAAAACAGAACTCTCCCAAAAACAGATCGGAGTCCGATAAATCGTATGCGTTTTTGATTTGTTTCATTAGTGCGGGAATCAGGAAATGCAAATATTCCACATACCGCCAAAGGGAGGCATGGAATCCCACTACATCCGCGCGGTTCAGCAAATGATACTGTTTGTCTGCCATAACAAATGCATCTTTTGCAACGCCGGATTTTTGCAGGGATTTCGATAGTCCGGTCATTACATTTTCAAACACACATTCGTCGGTACAGCTTTCCCGAAAGGCCCTCACTCCATCGGAGGTGACAGCCTCCGCGGTGCTTTCGATATAGCACATATATGCATCCAACTCGATTCCGATGCTTCTTGTGCTGTGTTTATAAAATGGAGTAATGCGGATATACTTCGGACATTCATCGATTTCGCAAATTTGCGCAAGCAGCGACTGCAGGGAAACAAGGGATATGTAGTGCCGGGATTCTCCCCCGTTGTACATGATGTAATCCAGCACTTTATCACGTACCAGTCCGCGATACATTTGGTCCATGTAGCTGCCTCCCGTCCGGTGATTTGGTTATTTACCCCTGAATCATGATCTTCACGATCTCCTGATCCGTGGGCTGCATGCCTACACGGCCAATATGACCCACACAGCTGATGGTCTCCCCCGTGTCGTCCTGCAGAATACCCGTGTTGGAGGCGTACACCTTGCCTTTCATCGCCAAAGAGTGAGCGAACAAAGCCGCATCCAAAGCGGAGGAGATTTTTACCGCGCAGGATGCCTTCGCACCGTCGCAGATGATGCCGGGCACGTCTGCCAGCGTGTTGTCCACCGTATCCTTGATCTGAGTCAGCGTGCCGCCCAGCATGTAGGTAACGGCCGCACCGGCGGCACAGGCGGCAGACACCGCACCGCAGAATGCGGACAGCTTGCCGATGTATTCCTTCTGATAGATGGTCAACAGCGCCGAGAACACCAGCGCACGGTGCATCGTTTCCTCGGGGATGCCGTTTTCTCTGGCAAACACGATCACCGGCACCGTGGATGTGATGCCCTGATTACCGCTGCCGGAGGTGATGATGACCGGCATATCGCATCCGTCCATCCGTGCCTCGGAGGCGGCGGCGGCGTACGCGCGCATCTTGGTATAGGTGCTGTCGGCATAGGTTTCCAGAATGTGCTTGCCGATGCCGATGCCAAAATCCCCCTGCATGCCCCGCTCGGCGATGGCCATGTTGCAGGCGATCTGCTTCTCGGTGAAGGGAAGGATCTTCTCCAGCTCGATTTCGCTCGCAAAGGCCACGATGTTCTCAATGCTCAAATCGCTCCGGTCGGCCACTTCGGTGATTTCCACCAGACCCTCTACCTGAAACACCGTTTCGCCGTTTTTCGTGATATGTACAATATTGGTGTGGCTGTACCGCACCTCTACCGTGGCGGAATCCTCCCCACGGTACAATTCAATCAGAAAATGCAGAGGAATGGCGGAGTCCAGATATTCCACCGTGCACCGCTTTTCCTTCAGAAAACGGACGGCGTTTTTGAGACCGTCCCGGGTGTCCGCCTCCAGCACCTCCATCTTCCGCTCTGCGTCGCCGGCCAGAGCCCCCAGCGTGCAGGCCGCCTCAATGCCGGTCATGCCACCGGAGTTGGGGATCCGTACACATCGCACGTTTTTGATGATATTGCCGCTGCACTTGGCTACGATCCGATCGGGATCACCGCCCAGCACGGCTCTCGCCTTGGCGGAGGCATAGGCCAGCGCGATGGGCTCGGTGCATCCCATGGCAGGGATCAACTCTTCTTTCAGGATAGAGAGAAAATTCGCTTTAATTCTTTCGTGCAGCATGTTTATCCGTCCTCCACTTGTGCTATCATCGAATGGCAGACATTGTTCGTCATAATTACATCTATTATAACAAATTGCACGCCGTTTGTAAACAGGCAAGCACAAAAACTCGGCATACTTCCCGCTTTGCTTCAGCAGTTCAAAATGCGCCCCTTGTTCAATAATATGTCCGTCGCCAATGAGGGTGGTGTTGGAAAGACGGTGGGAGATTATGTTCATCCACATCACCTCACTGTTCTGATATAGAGATAGTATTTTGTGTCAAAAGGTTGGGTGATTTGGGATCTATTTTATAAAAATCGTCCGTTTGGCATCCCAGAATCCGCGCCAGATGCGGCAGGGTGAAGATATCGGGGTAGCAGAGGTTCTGCTCCCATTTGCACACGGCCTGGGGAGTCACGCCCAGCATCTCGCCGAAGGCGCTTTGGGAGAGATGGTTCGCCCGGCGGTATTCCTTGATTTTCTCCCCGACCGTGATTTGATAAACCGGTGTCGTCAGTGCCCATCACCGTCCTTTAAACCGGATGCTTTTCAGTCGATACAAAACGGCCAGAACATCTTCGGGACGAACATATTCAATGACCCCCGACGTTCCGCGGAATCCCGTTTGGTGAATCATCTCCAGTCCGCCGGTCTCCATCTTTTTGTACAGCCGCATGACCGCTTCCCTCATACTGCCGCCCTGCCGCTGTTCGATCACCGTCAAATAGTAGATAAACGAACCGATAAAATCCAGCTGGCCGCGGGTAGCGTGGGGGACGATCTCGGGAACGCGGACGCTCTCCGCGCCGAACTGGATGGTGGAGTCGTCCTTGATTTCCACGTTTCTGGCAAGACAGATCCCACCGAGGTGAGAAAAATCAGCACGCCGGGGCTGCGGTGAAAAAGCGGGGACAGAGATTCTTTTATTTTTTTCATACTCCGTATACTCCGACACGACAAAATTCTCCACCAGAATCACCTGATCTGCAATGCCGAAATATTCCCCGGATGCTCCCACAACGATGATGGATGACATACCGTACTTTTCATAAAACATACGGGCGTTATCCAGAAACGGGGCGGTGGATGCGTTTTGAATCACCAAACGCATCTTCTCGTCTTTATACATAAAGTTGTTGGCGCTTCGGTCCTCGTCAAACAGCATCAGGCGGCATCCGGCTTCTATCGCTTCCGTCACAGCCGCCGCCTGCGAGGTGGAACCGCTGGCATTATCTGTGGAAAAGTCTTGAGGAACGATCCCCTTTACCGGGAGTTTCCGCAAAAAGAAGGAAATGTCCGTATTTTTGATGCTTCGTCCGTCCTCCGCCTGCACGGTCATGGCACTGCCATCTGTGATCACATATTCGCGGCCGTCCCCGGGGACATGGTTATATACGCCCTCCCTCAACGCCTCCAGAATGGTGCTTTTTCCGTGGTATGCGTCGCCGGTAATTAATATTATACCCTCGGGGATAGCCATTCCACTGATGCTGTCCCCACTTGGCAGCGCAATGTTTATCTGCATTGATTTTGGAGAGGTAAACGAAACAGCCCCTTTGCTATCCTTATAGTCTGTTTTGCCTTTTCGAGGAAGCACAGATCCGTTGGCGACAAAAGATACATACCCATTGTTTTTCAAATAGCGTCGTATATACTCTTGATTTTGCCATAACTTCACAGCTTGCCAAAGATCATTTGCATCAAAGTTTGAAACAAAGTCTTCGACTAATGTAGGCAAATTTTTCGTCAAAAGAAGCTTCAATGCCTTTTCGGAAATAATACCTTTCTTGCGGTTATTAAAAGATTTCTTTTGGTCTTGTGCCGACAAAGCCAAAACACTTCCGCTTTGTGCTTTGATTCCAAGCTCGGGATCTGCACGCCGTCCTGTGTTATAAGCCGTATTATTAAACGGCAATTTAATTGTCAGCGAAATAGTTATTGTTTCGTTGTTTAATTGGACTACAGAATTTGACAATACTCGTGTACCGAACTTATAAACAAGAAACAACCCCTTTTGTACATTGCTTTCCGATTGTTGCATAGCATCGTTCGCCATGTGTGCTGCAAGTGAAAACTCTCGCATAATATAGGATGTTAATGCGGTTTTATCGGTTTGATCAAATTTGTAATTTTCAAAGATCCGCCCGCAAGGTATCTCAATCGACACCGTTGCAAATTTGATTTGCCCGCCATATACATTGCGGATATGGTAGACGATTCCGTTTCGCTCGTATCTTCCGTACAGTTTTGTATAGGAGGATACGGCTTTTCCATCCAGTGATTTAATAATTTCGTTTAATTTCTGCATAAAAATACCTCCGAGAAATGATTTAAAA
>JAZQFQ010000038.1:0-79145 GCA_045539595.1 Eubacteriales bacterium
TACCTCGGATATGGATGAAGTCACATGGCACACCTACCGCAGACAAGGCTTGGGCGGCAGTGACATTGCGGCGGTCTACGGACAGTCGCCGTTCTGTACCGCCAGAGATCTGTACTATGTCAAGTTAGGTATCAAACCGGAAATCGAGGAGGAAGAAAACTGGGTGGCAAAGAAATACGGACACCTGCTGGAAGACCTTGTTGCGGAGATTTTCTCCCGCAAGACCGGGTATAGGGTGTACAAGAAATCCTATCTCTACGCCCATCCGGACTACCCGTTCATGCAGGCCAATGTGGACTATTTTGTGGAGCTTCCCGACGGAAGTGAAGCGGTTCTGGAATGCAAAACCTGCAATTACAACTGCCGGGACAAATGGGATAACGACACCGTTCCGTTCAATTACGAACTTCAGGTACGCCACTATATGGCAGTGACGAACTTGAATCGTGCCTTTGTCGCCTGCCTGTACGGGAACAATGACAATGAATTTGTATACCGCATGGTGGAACGTGATACGGATTTCGAAGCGGACATGATCGAACAGGAGAAATACTTCTGGTATGACTATGTGCAAGCTGGCGTAGAACCTCCGTACACGGAAGCCGGTGAGCTTGTGCTGAACAGCATCCGTAAGTACAAGGGTGCAGCCGATAAATCCGCATCGACCGTGGTTTTGGATCCGACGCTGGCATCTGCCATTCAGAAGTATCTGGATCTGCGTGAAATAAAGCTGACCCACGAGCGTGAAGCAAAGAAACTGGAGGAAGAGCTGAAGACAGTCATGGTCCCCGTGTATGACAAGATGGGTGCCAACTGTCTCGCTACCTGCCGCAAGGATGGTGTGAAGTATTCGATCACCTTCAAGCCGACCTACCGCAAAGGAATATCCGCATCGGATCTTGAACGGCTGGAAACACTTCACAAAAATATTTACGATGATTTTGTCACGAAATCGGAGTCTCGCAGAGTCTCTGTTAAGCAAAGGACACTGTAAAACAGGAAAGGATGAAATGAATGCTTTGTACACTGGACAGAAAAATCTATGAAGACCGGGATTCCGGCTTTTCCATTGCCTCATTCAAAACCAAGGATGAAGCGGTTCCCAGTGCTGCCCGCAGTACCTACTATCACGGTGACCGTATGATCCGCTTTACCGCAGTCGGTTATCATCTGCCGACCACATCGGTGATTGAAGTGGACATGAACGGTACCTGGGAGAACGGTAAATACGGTCTGCAGCTCAAAGTGGAAGAATGTACCGAAATCATTCCGAAAACCAAGGACGGCATTGTGGCATACCTTTCCTCCGGTCTAATCAAAGGTATCGGTGAGAAGAAAGCGAAAGCCATTGTTGCTGCCTTCGGTCTTGACACCATTGAGATCATGGAGCACGATCCCAAACGGCTCCTGGAGATCAAAGGAATCACCCAGAAAAAACTGGAGATGATCGAAGAGTCCTTCGGTAAGAGCCGTGCCATCCGGGAGATTGTTTCTTACCTTGCGCCTTACGGTGTAAGCGTAAAGAAGTGCTCCAAAATCCGCGATGAATTCGGCGTCAACGCAATGGATGTATTGAAAAACAGCCCGTTTGAGCTGTGCCGCATCAGCGGTTTCGGTTTCAAAACGGTGGACGATATCGCACGCAAGACACAGTGCCGTCCGGATGACCCGCTTCGGATAAAGGGTGCGCTGCGTTTTGTGCTCGATGAGTCCATGCTGGACGGACACCTGTATCTCGACAAGGAAACCATCCGCGCCAAAGCCCATGAGCTGCTGAATGAAGGATACCAGAATGAGGTTGTCTCCCTGCAGACGGTTCACAATGTGCTGCGTGCCATGGTCAAGGAGAAATCCATCGTCCATGATGATGGAGCATTGTTCAAACCTCGCAACTATGAGAATGAACTGGAAACGGCTGAAGCCATTGCCGGGATTCTCTCGGAGAAATCCACTGCGGTGGACATCACGAATGAACTGGCGGAATCTCAGAAGGCGCTGGGTATCATGCTCTCGCCCCAGCAGGCAGAAGCGGTGCGTATGTGCTTCTCCGGCAATATCTCCATCATCACCGGCGGTCCAGGTACCGGTAAAACAACCGTCCTCAAGGTGATTCTCGACGTCTACAGGCGTGTCAAGCCCAAAGGAGAGGTACTTCTTACCGCTCCCACCGGACGCGCAGCCAGACGTATGGAGGAAAGCACCGGAGCACCGGCATCAACCCTGCACAGTGCGCTCGGGCTTGTCACAGACGAGGATGATACGGGAACACTGAACGACACCTCGGATCTTACCCAGGATTTCATCATCACCGATGAGTTCTCCATGGTAGACATGGCACTTGCCAAGGAACTGTTTACCCGCATGAAACCGGGTGCATCCATTCTTCTGGTAGGTGATGCCGATCAGCTTCCCAGTGTAGGAGCCGGAAACGTCTTCCGTGAGCTGATGAAGTGCGGACAGATTCCCGTAACCTGCCTCGATCTTGTTTTCCGTCAGGCGAATACCAGCCGCATTGCGCTGAATGCCAGTATGATGAAGGAAAGCAATACCAATCTGCTCTTTGGAGATGACTTTTTGTTTCTCCCGGGAAACAGTGAGGCGGAAGCAGCGGAAATTGTATGCCGGGAATACATGAAGGAAATCGCCGAACACGGTCTTGATCGGGTACAGATTCTCTCACCCTTCAAAAGCCGTGGCGATGCGTGCGTTAAGAATCTAAATGACCGCATTCGAGAGAGTGTCAATCCCCATGAGTATACCAAGCCTGAGTTGAAGCACGGCAGCAGGATATTCCGTCTCGGTGACAGAGTTCTGCAGACCAGAAACATGGAAGACATCTCAAACGGCGATGTAGGCTTTGTGAAAAGCGTGTACATCGGCGAGGACAATGACTCCACGATTACAGTATCCTTCGGTGACGGTCGCTCGCATGAGTACGGCACCGATGAACTGGAGATGCTGGAGCTTGCATATGCCATGACGATACACAAATCACAGGGGTCAGAATACGACACAGTCATCATCCCTATGATGTCAAGCCATTATATTATGCTGCGTCGGAATCTGATCTACACGGCGATTACAGAAAGAAGATGGCACTCCAAGAGCGTGAGACAGTATACGATGAAGTCGATGATTTGGAAATCGCCGACTCAAGGGACGTGCTGGACACGCTCTTTGTTTTCGATGTGGAGATGCTTGAGAATATATCATTATGGAAAGCACTTCATACGCTGTCCGGGCGGGATGTTACGATCATTAAACTTCGAGTACTGTACAACAACTCGTTCAAGGAAATCGGGAAGGTACTCGGAATGACAGAAATAGCAGCCAGAAAGCGTTACAACAGGGCAATTAAAGTTTTGAGAGACATTGTTGAGGAGTAGGTGAAATGTTATTTAAGGAATTACTCAAAGAGGCAGCGGATGGTGACGACCAGGCTCTTGGGACACTCTATAGGATATATCAACCTCTGATTACAAAGATGTCTATGCTGAATGATGAGTTTGACGAAGATCTCCATCAGGAGCAGATCATATGCTTCTGGAGATGCGTGAAAAAATTTTATAAGAATTTTTCGGATTCTTGTCACGAAACAGAATAACTCCGTAGTCTCTAATAGGCAAAAGGGGTAACACCCAAGCACAACTGAATAGCTACATCACAGCATTTATACGGATACTGCAGATAGTATGCCACGACCGGACAAGCTCCGCGAGCGTGCCTGCAGGTGAAATACGGGCATAGCTCGGATCCGCAAGGCGTAATAAACCATATACGCGGTCGAAAGCCGGGGCGCAGGAAATGGGCTGTGATGTTAGTACCATTTTTAATTTGAGGCGATCTAAATGAAATATGTAATGCTTGAGAAGTATCCGGATGTTTTGACTCCGGATGATGTGATTGAAATATTGAATATCGGTCGAAATAAGGTTTATGAGATGCTGAACAACGGGACAATCAAAAGTATACGAATCGGTCGTAAACATAGAATCCCCAAAAAGATACTAATTGAATATTTGGAAAATTCATGACTTATGTCTATCAATACGACAGATTTTCTGATATAATACGGAAGTCAGAAATGTGTGCTGTCGTTAAGGAGGTTCAAAAATGAACGGTAGCATTCAACCTAAAAACGGCAAATTATATGCTGTTTTGTCATACAAAGGCGAGAACGGTGCTTATAAATACAAATGGGTAAACACCGGACTGCCTGTTCGCGGTAACAAGAAAAAAGCAGAAGCAATGATCCCGGAGTACATCGAACGCTTTATTTACCTTGAGGAAGTCAAGGAAGTATCCGATAAAGTGATGTTTGTGGATTACATTCTGGAATGGCTGGAACGCAAGAAGAACAAGGTTCAGCAGTCCACCTGGGAAGGGTATGAGATCTATGCCAAGTGTCATATCATTCCGTACTTCGATCCGATGAAGCTGGAACTCCGTGATGTCACCTCCAAACACATCATGGATTATTATGAAAGCAGATTGGTGTGCGGACGCAGAGATCATAAACCGGGAGGTCTTAGCCTGGAGGCAATCAAGAAGCACAAGACGGTTATTAACATGGTTTTTGAAGATGCTTTGATTGCAGAACTCGTTAACAGAAATCCTGCTGAACATGTTCCACTCCCCAAAAAGGAAGGTGAAGACGTGAAAGAGAGAGTGTTTCTGACCGTCGAGGAGGCTAATACAATGCTCGAAGCGTTCCGTGGGCATGAATTACAGGCTTTGGTTTATACCACGCTGTATTACGGTCTGAGACGTTCTGAAGTACTGGGACTGAAATGGGATGCTGTAGATTTTGAGCATAACACTCTCAAGATTCAGCACACCGTTGTTAAAAACCGGTCGGTAATTGCCAAGGATTCCACCAAGAGTACAGCGAGCAGACGGTCATACCCGCTGCTTCCAGAAGTAAGAGACGTTCTTCTGCGTCTCAGACAGCAACAGCAGAATAACAGATCGTTGTTTGGTGCTGAGTACGATGTGAACGATTATATCTTCGTCCGGCCCGACGGACATCTTTACCGTCCCGATTACATAACCAGAAGTTTCAAGAGGGTTTTACAGCGGAACGGACGCCCTGACATGAGATTTCATGATATTCGTCATAGCACAGCCAGTATTCTTTATGACACCGGCTGGGAGCTGAAAGATATCCAGGAATGGCTCGGTCACAGCGACATTGAAACAACCGGTAATATCTACACCCATATCAGCAAGGTAAGAAAAGAAAAAATGGGGAATGGACTTGCTGGAACATTCAAACTGTAATTCAAGATCAGCAAAAAAATAGAGATCATCTCAAAAGAATGAAATGATCTCTGCAGGGGATTTGTTTTTGGCTGCATTTTTTCTGCATTTTCTGTCTCAAACCTGCGGATTTCCAATAGAAAGTCATTAGAAAAGCGGCTTTTTCTAATGGAGCACTCCGCGGGTAGAGGCAGTGTATACAAAGAATAACCTGAAAAACAGCCGATTTAACCTTAAAAACAAAAGAAAAATAGACGAAATGACCATCTCACCTGTACATTTCGTCTATTTCCTGGTCTGAGTGACTGGACTTGAACCAGCGGCTTCTACCACCCCAACGCCGGCCTGAACGTTTTTTCGATGCTTTTAAGTTTTTCTGGTGCTTTTCTGTCCGAAAAATCAGCGTTTCCGTGCTCTCGTGTGCTCTTGTGTCCGAATAGTCCGTGCGTGTCTATGGTAAGAATATGTGGTCAGAATTTTTGTTGTGGTCAATATGTGGTCAGCGATGCCTTCCGATTTTGCAGTAACTGCAGCTCGGGAGGCGTTTGTATTGTAGCGCTTGCGGCGGCGGTTGTCAAGCGGTTTCGCAAATGAAAATTTGGAATGCATAGTCAAAGACTATTAGAAATAATCTCTAGACTTCCTGCCTTTCCTATGTTTTGCTGTGTGCTGCCAACATAATGAATGCACACAATATGCCAAAATCATACACAATTCCATACCCCAAAGAGCGACTCTGCTGCGGGTTTTACCGTGCAGAGCTGTTCTCGTTTTATGAAGGAGGCAGAACATAAACCTCCTTGAAGATCTGACGATGCGTTGTGAGAATGGATGATATTTTTATGCAAATCTTGCTATTACCACGCATTTGTGATACAATCAAAATACTTATACAGTAGATGGACGAGGTGTGCAGTGCTTTATTTTGAAATATTACTTGCCTCTATGTCGTCGGAAGAAGAGAAGAATACGGCAGAATACATTTTTGAACAGTGCGGTAACATGATGTTCCATATCGCTTTTGATTATGTGAAACATGACGCAAGCGCAGAGGACGTGGTTATGCAGGTGGCGGAAAATATCTGTCGGAATATTGACGCATTTATCGGAAAAAATGATGAGAATATCACCCGCATGGTGGCGCGGTATACCAGAAATGCGGCGATAAATGCATATCATAAAAACAAACGGGAGAAAACGGTTTCGCTGGATACGGCGCATATAGAAAACGGAAGGCATAAGGAATCCGTTACGGAGCATGATGTCAGTATACTGACCGATCCGGCGCATTTCGGTGATTTGCAGAAATACGTGATGCAGTTGCCGGAGCCGTATCAGGAAGTGCTGATGTATCGGTATGTGGAGGATATGACCTGCCGAGAGATAGCCAAATGGCTGGGAATACCTGAAAGTACGGTGTCCACCCGATTGAATCGTGCGTTGAAACGACTGGCAAATATGTTTGAGAAAGGAGAGGAAAAAAATGAACGGCAGAACGGACGATAAGCGACTTAAGCAATCCATGAAGATTATCCTGCAACCGATGTTGGCGGAGGAAGAAACATATATCCGGACCATGCGCACCGTGCCCTCGCCTGTGCCCGCCTCGCTGGGAGAAAGATTGCAGTCGCTGCTGGACAGCCACACACAAAAACCGCATCCGAAACCGTATCGGAGGGTGTGGAAGCGTGCGGCAATCATCGCGGCGGTATTGCTTATGCTGGCGCTGGCTGCTTGTATGGCGATTGAGCCGCTTCGTGAGAAAGTGTTTGGTTTCTTTGTCACGTGGTATGATGCGTATTTTGAGTTGCGGGTGGATTCTCCGGATACAGAGGCAGTTCCGACCGCACAACCGCTGGGCACCTTCCATTATATCCCGGAGGGATACGAGATTGTGGAGGATAGGCAGGCAGGGGATATTCGGCAAGTCGTTTTTCAAAACGCAGATGGGAATATCATTTGCTTTAATGTCGATTTACTCACCACATCAACCAGTTACGATATTAAATATGAGATTGAAAATGAATACATAAATGGGTGGAGTGTAGCTGTTTTGCCGGGAGATGTAAGCAGTGGCAGACACACGTTTGCTGTATGGAGCGACGAAAACTACAAATACGAATTGTCCGGAGTAATTCAAGCAGAAGAATTAATGAAGATGGTGGCACATCTTGGATAGCATCGTGGATATTCCAAGGGTGTGTCATGATGCACAAATTGACTGTGCGTGAATTGTCTCTTTTTCACAAAGCTTGCTTTTTTGAAGAAAATTATCAAAAAATTGAGCTACTTTTAGGGTGAGATTTGTTTTTATAGGCAGAAACAAATCTTACCCTTATTTTTGTTTCAAATAAAATCAGAGAGGAGGTGAAATCATGAGAAGATTCGGAAGGGTGCTTTTGTGCTTGGTCTTGTGCATGGCCTTGACACTTCCTGTGTGGGCGCAAGCGGTTACACCCCGTTGGATTGGGGTTACAAGTGAACGTTGTGTGCTATCTTTTTCTGGGACAACCGGAGTGATAAATTCTCAAATCACGGGAGATAACACCGTAACACAAATCACCGGCACACTAAAACTTTACTGGGGCATTTTCAAGCTAGACGAGTGGGACATCGATGTCCAGGGAAACAACTGGTCGGTATGGGAAACGTTTGAAGCCAAAAGCGGACGGAACTATACCCTGAAATTGAATGTCGAGGTTTGCTCCGGCGGTGTTTGGGAAACCATCACAGACGAATGTAAGGCAGAGTGTCCGTAAGTTGTTGCAAATGTTTGGTAAGGTATGTTGAAACACAGGCTTGTGCTTTAGCACAGGGCTATAATACTTGTGCTATCTGTGAGTTAGCACAATAAATACTATACCTGCGCCGCCAAGCGGCGGCGCAGGTCTTTAAGATAAATCCCAATTTGACGATGTGTTCTTGGTTGTTTAGTTCAAACTGTTATGTGCATTATGCATAATTTCAGGGGGGCACTGTTTATTTATATGAATAATGGAATTCCGCAGGATGTTGTTGACAAAAATATCCATATATTGTATAATATTAATACAATAATTTGTGCATTTTCCCGAAATCAAATCATCGGGGACACAAAACGTAATTGGAGTAAAATAATGAAAAAAACAGCGTGGATTTTTAACCTCACGCGTTGTATATAAATGTTCATCGATACCAATCATTTTCAAGGAGGCGCGTATGAAAAAATTGCTTTTTGTGTTGAGTTTGTCCGTGTTGGTTGCGAGTGCCGCCCTTTTGTGCACGTCGTGCCATAAGGATGTGCCGGAGGATGAACTTCTGCCGGTGGAGACGGATCCTGCGCAGAGTGAGGATGAAACCGACACCTTTGATTCTTTCTTTACCGAAGAGCAGATTTCGGCCATGTCAGAAACCGACAAGCGGATTCTATGTGCCTATTCGGGAAAATCCACTGTGGAACAAATTGGCGCCGAGCACTTGACGGGCAATAAAACCATCACCATAGTGGGCAAGCATCTGACAGCGGGAGAGTATATAGTATGTACGACCAATGGCGGATATGTATATAAAGACAATACCTATACGTTTGCAGAGGACACCGTCGGCGACTCTTTGGACGTGCTTCGCTATTTTACCGACGTGGAGAAACTGGCGATATATTATAATCCCGGGGTAACGGATTTTTCGTTTCTTGCAGAAATGAAGAATCTGAAGGAATTGACACTGCTGTACAGCGGAGTGGAAGATTTGAGCGTGCTGAAAAACCACGCTAAACTGGAGAAATTGTCCGTAACTGCGGCATTGCAATTTTCCAAACTGGAGCTGCATCCCGACGCTCCTCTGAAAGAGGTGGCCATCGAGGGAGCTCTCCTTTCCGATATGTCCATCTTCGGCCGGTATTCATCCTTGACAAGCTTGAGCATTTCCTTCAGCCGAGTTCCCCTCATTAACACGGATGTGTATGCCCAACTGCCGAATCTGAGCTGGATAGTGTGCATTGCACCCGATACAGATTTCCGTTTTCTGCAGAAATTGCCTGCGGATCTATCCTTGAACATGCTGCGGATCGGCGGTACGGATAACATCTCGCTGGAGAATATTCCGCCGCTTGCTACCCTTCTCAACTTCGATTTGTATGAGTGTTCCGGGGTGGATCTGACGCCGCTGGATGCGTTTGCCGGCTCGATTGGACTGGTAGGGGTAACGGACGTAGTCCGCGGTGTGCGTACAACGAGCGGTGCGGATGATCTGCGTGAATCTGCGAGTTCGGCGCCGACCTTAAAAAACTTGTATTGGGAAGATAACAACTACACGTTTCAGGCATATCTCCCGGTAGAAAACTGATCGAATGAAAGTGTGAGGCGCATATGAAAAAATACAAACGATTGCTTGTGCTGCTTCTCATGCTCCTGCCGGCTTTGGCGGGATGCGTGGCGGAGGTGGAGGTCATCCCGGACGCAAGGGAAACCTTCGTGATCGATTGGGAATCGCCGGTGTTTGCGCCGAAGGCAGGGCAGGAGGAATATGTGCAGACAGTGCTTTTGCCCGCCTTGCAAAAAACAGAGGCGATGTACAATGTATCTGCAGAGGAACGTGCAGCGCTGCGGCAGGAAACATGCTCGCACAGAACCACAAGGTATTTCTATGACAACGATACCCACACACAGTTCTGTACGCTGTGCCGGAAGAATCTGGAAACCGCCCCCCATGAGGGAGATACATACACATATGCCGGTGCTCTGTATTTGGACGATTCCGTAACCGTGTATTTGTATGTATCCAAGTGTGCGTGCGGCGGCGTGGCCAAGTGTTTATACTCCACAAAGCTGTATATTGAATACTATCAGCAGTACGGGGGATAAGCTTATGACGAATAAAACGAAACGCTTTGGTGGTATAAAGCGCATCTTTACCAATGTGTGGCGGCTTCGCTCCGGCTACTGCATTCTTGCGCTGATCGCCTTTCTCGGCGCAGTTGCCACATTGTTTGTGCTCATGATGTACACCTGTGCGTCTCATTTGAACCGGATGATGAACCTTCCTTATATGGAGTATTATTTGGTGCAGACAAAGGACGAAATCACCTATGCCGGACGGTTGGAAGGATTTACATCCGAGTTGGACGTGAACGGTCTCTCTATGTACTACAATATGATCTGTTTTGATGCAGTAGAGGATATATTTCACACCACGCGGTACCGGGCACCGAATAATACGCTTCTCATGTTTGATATGAGCGGAAAAGCGGAGAGCAAGCCGGGACAGTATCTTCCTGTGACGGTTATCCGCGACAGCCAATACAGTACCCCCTTCGCGGAGGGAACGCTTTCCTTGGTGCGGGGGCGGCATCTGACATCGTGGGATGCGGCCGAGGAAGCCCATGTTCTGCTCATGGAAGAAAACTTGGCGGAACTGAACGGCCTCACATTGGGAGATACGGTGTTGTTCGGCGAGGAAAGTACGGAGTACCGCATTGTGGGTATTTTCCACACCAATGTTTTGTCGGGCGGCGGCCGCGATAATCAGTCCATGGAATATAACCAGATTTACGCATCCGATAAGCCAGCGCAAGCGAAAGGCGGTTCGGAAACCCGGGATCTGTACATAAAATTCAAGCCCGGCATCTCGGAGGAGGACGCGCAAATGTTCTTTTCCGCGATTCTGGTCAGCACCGTGGGCGGCAATTCCGCTTACGATCCCGCCAACTGGCGCATGATTTCCGTGGAAGACGTGAACCGTTCTTTGAATCACGGTGCGCAGACGGTGTACCGAATTGCTCTGTGGTCGGGGATCATGCTGCTCTTGATTGTGGCGGCGGCGGTATGGGTGTTCTGTACTGTCCTGCTTCGCTCTCGTCGGGGGGAGATCCTGACATTGCGGGCGCTGGGCGAGAAAAATGGAAAGACTATGATTTGTTTCCTTGGGGAACTGTTTCTGTGTACAATCCCCTCGGCTCTAGTGGGGGTGGGTTTCTGTCTGGTGTTTCTTTTGGATAACGTACAGAACGTGTTTCTGCATTTCGCTAACCAGATCTCCGTGGACAATATCCATGCTACCAGCACCTTGTATGTGCAGGATATCTTGAACTTCAGTGATGACGTAAGCACGAGTATATCCCCTCTTTTGGCAATGGAACATGCGTGGATTACGGTGGGAGCAATAGCTGCCGTTGTTGTGGTGTGCGGTATATGGCACGCATGGCAGATAAAGCGCACTTCCACCATTACCATGCTGTCTGAAAAACGATAGAAAGGAGCTGTCTGTTATGTTTTATGTACGACTGGTTTTTGTCAACATCCGACGGCTCATGAAATATACATTGCCGCTGTTTTGCTTGTCGGTTCTGATTGCGGGATGCGTCTGCTACATTAGCGGTGTACATAGGGTATCGGAGGAGATGCTGGAGCGGGTCGCGGGGAAGTATACCACCGTTGTCCGTGCCGTGATGTATGCCTCCCGCCCAGATATTGATTTGAATAAATCATCCAATATAACATTGGATGAAGTGCACGCCATGGCGGAAGTGGATGGTGTGGCATCCTATACCGGTATCATGAGTTATTCCAGCGCTCTGCGGGTGTGGCACATCAACTGTCCGGTGGATGCCATTCTTGCGGAGGATCTGGAAACTGTCAACGGTTTCGCCAACGAGCAGGTGTATGTGTTTGCCGTCAAGAACACGGAATTTTGCCCGAAACTGACGCTTCTTGAGGGAAGACATATTTCCGATACAGCGGATGGGGACGGAACCTCTCGAAACGTGCTGATCTCCAAAGAAATGGCGGACATCTTCCAGCTCGGTGTGGGCGATATCTTTTCCACCATGGCTGCCTCTGCGGAGCGTGGAGATGCCCTGTTCTATAACGGTTCCTTTACTGTGGTAGGAATCGTGGAGACTGATTTGACCGGGCAAAGTAGGGTGCAGATTTTTGTCCCTCTGGAAACGGCCTTGCCGCATAATTTTGATGCATATCATGCGGGAAATCCTGAGAAATATCCCACGCCCGGCAGTTTGGAGTTTACGTATGATGTGGGGCTTGTTTTGGCAGATTCCGAAGATGCTCTTTTTGTTGTTTCCCAAGCATCCAAGATTCTTGCGCGTGAAGATTATGCTTTGCAGGCAAACGATTTTGAATACAAAAAGGAAGTATATCCCATCCGTACCATGATGGAACTGAACGATATTATCGGCACTGCGGTGCTGGCCTGTGCAGTAGTGTTTTTCCTTTTGATTACGGTACAGTCTGTGCGTGTACGGGCTCGTGAGATCGCTGTCCTGCGTCTGCTTGCCTGTCCGAGAACGGTTTCCTATGCGTTGTTTCTTCTGGAAAAGTGCGTCCTGCTTGCCGGCGGTTTTGCTGTGGGAAGTGTGTGCGGCTGGGTGATGGCTCGGCAGTACGCCCGGAATGCGGTAATCACAGGCGGGGATGTGGGAATCCTTCTTGCCATCGGCGGCGCGTGCCTTTTGCTTATCGCGCTCATACTGCTTTGCTATGATCTCAAAAAACCTATGGAGGTACTATCTGATGAATAATGAGTCAGCTTTACTGTCTGTCCGTCATGCGGTGTACGATTATCGTACAAAAGCAGAAACGGTTCATGCTTTGCGGGATGTTTCATTGGATTTCCACGCCGGAATGATGTATGCGGTTGTGGGACGGTCTGGATCGGGTAAATCCACGCTTTTGTCCATGATCGCGGGATTTGATCGATTGAAGGCGGGGGAGATTCTGGTGAACGGAGAGAATCTCAGTAAAATGGATCCTGAGACATACCGCCGTAAACATGTCGGCATGGTGTTTCAGGCGTATCATTTGATCCCGCAGCTTACGGTATCTGAGAATATTCGCCTGGCTATGGAGATTGCAGGCTATGTCTGCAATGATGTACATTCCTATGTGAATACTTTGCTCGAAAAAGTGGGATTGGATGCGTCGTATGCGAAAAAGCGGGTGACCCGTCTGTCCGGCGGTGAACAGCAGAGAGTGGCAGTGGCGCGCGCTGTTTCTACTCATGCTGACATTCTATTGGCGGATGAGCCCACGGGCAATCTGGATGACGAAAACGCCGAAATGATCGTGGATCTACTGTACAGAATGGCGCACGAGGACGGAAAGTGCGTTATTATGGTTACCCACTCTTTGGAATTGGCCCAAAAGTGCGATCAGATTTATCGGCTTGCCGGTGGGAAAAATGCGGCGGCTGTGTAAATGTTACCAAGGTGACATCAACATCCGACTTTAGTTGAAGTAATTTAACGGAGGCCTCTCCGCGTTACATGGCGCACTCGCCGCGCAGCAAATAAAAACAGTAGATTGATACAATCATATCGAGCTACTGTTTTCTTTTTGTGTTAAAACTCAGTCGAAATTCTCCGTGAATCAAAGAACCATTTTGCTTTTGATGAACACACTTGCATGCTCCACGCAATATCCGCCCCGCAGGAAACAAAGATAACATCTGAAACAACTTGTCTCAAACATCTTGACAAAACCTTGAACTTATGTTAGAATATTATTGGAACAGTTTGTTTCCGCATTGGAGGCACCATGAAAAACATCCGAAATGAAGCAAAATCCACGATCGTTGAGTACATCGATCAGTATTACAGCAACTACAGAGCAATCCCTTCCGTGCGCGATATTGCGTCAGGCACGGGGATCTCCGTTTCCACCGTGCACCGCTGTCTCAAGGACATGAAGGAGAATGGCGAGCTGGAATATCACGGCAGACGTTCGGTCAGCACGCAGCGTATAGAAATGGAAGGAAGACATCCCGCCATGGCCGTGCTTGGCTACGTTGCCTGCGGCGAGGGGCAGGAAGAGACGGAAGAAATCATTGAGTACATCCGCATGCCGGAATCGCTGATCGGGCAAGGCGAATTCTTTGCGCTGATTGCGAAGGGCGAATCGATGGTGGATGCGGGAATCGCTCCCGGCGATTACGTTGTGATCCGCAAGCAGAACACGGCGGAGATCGGCGATATCGTGGTTGCACTGGATCAAGGCGCAAACAATCTGAAGGTGCTGGGCTACAATAAAAAACGCGAGCGGTATTTCCTGCGTTCCTGCAATGAAGACCGAGAGCGATACAAAGATATCTATCCCGAGGAACTGCAGATCCGGGGCGTGGCGGTCTGTGTGTCGAAGAAGCTGGGGAAAGTGGATGTGGGTAAGTGAATGCTTGGAAAGAGGCAGCATAAAAGGAGAACAAAAACATGAAATATGTTCTTATCACGCCATGTAAGGATTGTGTTTTAGCGGAGATCTCCGAAAAAGTGTCTGCAAAACTAAACCAAACAATCAAGCAGACCAAATGGCTGAGTTGGAAGCACATCCATGATGTGAACGGAAAAGACAGACTGCAATGGTATATCGCAGCAGATACCACCGAAGATAAAGAAAACAGATTAATTCAATTTGCAGCCCTTTTGTGCGAAGAAGAAGGATATGAACCTTCATCGCGAATATGTCCGCATGATTTATACTATGAAGATTATGAAAAATATTTTTTGGAGATACAGATAAGGAGTTATAATGCCCGATAGAACCCGTCCCGATGACGGCTGCCGTCATATGCCAAAACTGAAATGTCCGTACGGAAACCACCGCTTCGCCGATGTGCCGGATGTAAATTTCCGCAACGTGTTGGAACTGCGCAAGCTGAAAGAATCTGAATCGCTCGGCTACGGCGATTCGATTCTCATTTGTCCGAAATGTCAGCAGTCGGTCGTTCTCAGTGTAAAAATCCTGCGCCAACCGCCAATGCATACCGCGGTCCGTGCGCAAACCATATAACTGCCGCTTCGCGCGGCGAAACCATTCTATCCTCCCGGCTGTGAATTCGGGAACACACTTATAAAGTCAGGGTCGGAATCTGCATAACAATCTGATACAAATCCTACGGGATGATTGTGTTTTATTGTTGTGCGGATTCCGTTTTTTATTTGAAAGGAGAACCATCATGAAAAAATGCACCTACAAAAACTATGAAGATCTCCCGCTGATGCTGAACGCCGAGACAGTTGGTAATGCACTCGGCATCTCCCGTTCATCCGCGTACGAGCTTATGAGAAAAGAAGGATTCCCGGCGCTGTGGATCGAGGGTCGTGTTGTTGTGCCGCGGGATAAGTTTATCGAATGGGTCGAACAGAACACGGGAAAGTGAGGTACAGTATTGAACAATTCAAATGATCTGAATGATTACACCCTTGAAGGGTTCAAAGAAATCCTGCGGGAAGCCTGTTTCTATCCGGACAGAATTCCGGGGCAGATCAATCTCGGTGCGGAAATGTGCGAGAAGTATGCTTTACAGGCGTTGTGGTTTGTACGGGAAATCCGGTTCAAGAATTTTGTCTGCTCACAGCAAAGTGTGCGCGAATTGCTTTTGAACGGAATGACCGTATCCGAACTGGATATAGCAGAGCATCACGTGAAAGCAACACTGGGAGGCGGGCGGCACCGGCTCGTCGCGAAAGTTCTGTTTTTCTATCTCGTGTTCGGAAATGATCTTTGGGGACCTCATTATGCAAAAGAAATTACATCGGATGCTATCGTGAAAATGCTATTGTTTTTTCTGAAGCATGCGGAATTTGATTTCGGCGAAGGATCGTTTGAAACGGAGGTGCTTGCATATGGACGGAAGCAGAATTGACTCACCCGAAACCGCGCAGGAATTCTTCGACCGATTCTTCGCCTACGATCTGCTCGACCGATATCCGAATCACAAAATCGCATTCGAAGTTCAGTATTCGCTTCGTCTCCTCTGGGAAGCGCAAAAAGTTTGCATTCAGGATTGGTTGTTCAGCGGAGATCGCGTGCGTGAAATTCTGTATAGTGATCTGACGCTTGAAATACTTCTCAATGCGGTTGGCGCATACAAAATCTATTGCGAAACACCATGGGACTTGTCGATTATCATTCTCGCAATGCTTACGATCTGCAAGTACGATCCGGATCTTCTCGAACTGATTAAGATGAATGAACTTCGTCAGCAGAGCATGATCTGCTTTACCGGAAGCGGCTTCACCGATTATGCAAACGCGAAAAACAAAGCGGATTTCTTTTCGTATGCGAAAGGAGAATTCTTTCCTCTGCCCCAGCGCATCTTCAGTCTCGGTTTATCGTCGGGCGAAATTCTGGTGTATGCGTATCTGCTCTACCGCGAGGATCGGAAAACGTTCAAGTGCCATCCCAGCTACGCGACCATCGGAAAAGCGGTCGGCATGAGCAAGAACACGGTAAAAAAATATGTGGATGGGCTTGAAGAGAAGCGGCTGATCGAAACACGGTACACGACGGTGCAGACGAAGGACGGTCATGTGCACAACGGCACGCTGGAGTACACAATCCTGCCGCTGAACATCGCGGAGGAGTATTACGATGCCAAGCAGATGAAGCGGCTGGTGCAGGAACAGGCACGGGCGAATCTCTTTAAGAAGCTTGCGAAATTCGATAAGAAACGGGAGAAGTCAAAAGGTTAAAAACTGCGCCGCATAGTCAAAGAAAAGCGTTTTTCGAGGATAGTTTGGGATGGAATGAGGCGGAACTTATTTTGAAGCGGGTTAAATGTCTGATAGCCATCAGCCTATTGACAGCACTCCGCAACAGCGGATTGCAGAGATAAACGGCGAAAATTGAAGATCTGGGGAGATGATTCCGCTATGATACCTGATTGCTGTTTTGGGGCAAAGATTGCTCTTTGATAGCCGCGCTTTAGGCAGGTATAATTGCAACTTTTCTGATAACACCGCGATTATCGATGGATATATTCTGCAAGGTGTGGTATTGTGTTGTGTCGAAAGGAGCGTGATTTTATGCCAAAACGCAGAGCAAGCGGTGACGGCACACTGCGAAAACGCAGTGACGGTCGCTGGGAAGGCAGACTTGTAGTCGGCACGAAGAAAAACGGACTGCCACTGTACAAATGCTTCCTCAACAAATCGCAAAAGGAAGTGCTCGCGCGGATGGACGAGTACAAAGAAAGCCTCAAAGGCGCGGTGCTGTGCGAGGACTACCGCATTACCCTCGGCGAATGGCTGGACAAGTGGCTCGAGGAGCACATGGCGTTCAGCATCCGCGAGAGCACGAAGCAGGGCTACCGCAAATATATTGAGTACATCAAGCCGCACCTCGGATACAAGCAAGTAGCGTCGATCACCACCGCCGACGTGCAAAAGATGTACAACAAACTCGAAGAAAGCGGTTGTGTACGCAATCACCCGACCATGGGCCATCAACTCTCCGACAGCATGGTGCGAAGCATCCACATGATGCTCCACGAAGCCATGGACTACGCCATGCACGAGCACATGATCCTCAAAAATCCCACGGAAGGCACAACGATCCCGAAAGCCGCGGAGAAGGAGATGCAGATTCTGAGCGAAGAGCAGATCGGGACCTTCATGGAAGCGATCAAAAAGGACAAAATCTGGCGCGACTTCTTCTATCTCGAACTGATGACGGGACTGCGCGAGGGCGAGATCTGTGCGCTGAAATGGAGCGACTTCGATGCGGAGGCGGGCAAACTTGCCGTCTGCAGGACACTGCACAGCGACGGCACGACGGGCGATACGAAGACCTACAGCGGCATGCGAAGCATCAAGCTTCCGGAAAGCGCCGCCGATATGCTGCGGGAGCGAAAGAAAACGGCGCTGTCCGAGTGGATCTTCCCGAACCCATTGAATACGGAGAATGCCGTCTCGGGAAATGCAGCATACAGCAGGCTGAAAAAACTTCTGAAAGAGTGCAATCTCCCGAGCATTCGATTCCATGATCTGCGCCACACCTTCGCAACACAGGCGATCGCGGGCGGCATTGATCCGAAAAGGCTGTCGCATCTGCTCGGGCACACTAAGGCAAGCTTCTCCCTCGACCGATACACCCACGTCACAACCGAGATGCAGGCAGGCGCGGCGGCGACGATGGGAAGCTTCCTCGATAAGATCATCGGCAAGGAGGTGGACGGATGGGCAGAAGAAAAAACGGCACGGGAGGCGTAAGCCACCGCAAGGACGGCCGCTGGGAAGGCAGAGTCGTCATCGGCTACGATGAAAAGGGATTGCCAAAGACGAAAAACGTGCTTGCCAAGACCAAGGGCGAATGTCTCAAAAAGCTGAAAGCGCTGAAGGAAAGCCTTACGGTTGAAGAAAAGCCGAAGTACGGCAAGAACATGACCTTCGGCGAGTGGATCGACTTCTGGTTCCGTGAATTCTGCTCCCCGCGGCTGAAGGATACCACGAAGCAGACCTACGGCTACCGCATCTACCAGCAGATCATCCCGAACGTCGGACACATTCCGCTGGCGGAACTGAAAACCAACGATCTGCAGGCGTTCTACGCACATCTGAAAACGGACGGACGGCTGATCCGTCGGGAAACAAACGGGACTTCGCTGTCCGATGCGCACATCCGCGCCATCCACGCGCACTGCAACGCGGCGCTGAACAAAGCGATGGAGGAAGGACTGATCGTCAGCAATCCCGCCGGCGACTGCAAACTGCCGCCGAAACACCACGGTGAGGTGAAGGTGCTGACGCATGAGGAAATGCATCGGATGCTGGTTCAGGCGAAGGCAGAGGGACTGTTCGAGCTGTTCTTCCTCGACCTCTCCACGGGCCTGCGGCGAGGGGAATTGCTCGGTCTGCAGTGGGATGACGTGGGCTTCAGGAAAAAGAACCTCCACGTCAGGCGGCAGGTGAATCGGGTGGACGGTAAGCTTGCCGTCAACACACCGAAGACGAAACGCTCGGCGCGGCCGGTTCCGCTGTCGGATTTTACGCTGTATGTGCTGGCGGAATACAAAAAGTCGTCAAGCAGCAAGTGGATCTTCCCGTCGCCGGTGAATCCGGACAATCCGCGGGAACCGTCCTCCGTCCGAAAGCGGCTGTCAATGATTCTCGAGCGCGCCGGATGCAAGCACGTCCGCTTCCACGATCTGCGCCACACCTTCGCGACGATGGCACTGGAGAACGGCATCGACATCAAGACGCTCGCCGATATCCTCGGGCATACCACAGTCGCAACCACGATCAACACCTACACGCACATCACGGCGGAGATGCAGGCCGCGGCGGCGAAGAAAATCGATCATGCGATCGCCGGCGTGGAGGAGACAAAGGAAGAAAGTAAGGATTCCGACGACACACCGAGCGAAGAAGTACCTGCATTTGTGCCGGCGGAGGGCAAGTATCGCAAGCGCGGCACAGGCTATGTAAAGCAGCTGTCCGTGAACTGTTGGCAGGGGCGGTACACGCCGAGAGTGGATGGCAAGCGCGTGAGTTATAATGTGTACGGCAAGACGGAGGAAGAATGCGAGGCGAAGTTGGTGGAGAAGATCAAGGAAGTGAAGGCGGAGTTGGGGAGAGCGTGAACACTGTTGATGAGGAACAAACGGCTATCTCACAGAGAGCCAAACAATCTTTGTCAGAAAAATATATCGAATGCGAATATAATATGTTTCAAACCGAAGAAACCAGCATTCAATCATAAAAGTGCTGGAATTGCTTGGTACTTATGTGGTATAATATATTTAGAACCATATACATGGAGGACTATATAAGGGCTATGAAAGTAATACTTGAGCGAGATATGGAAATCGTCTTTGATATTGATAAGATAGTAAAAGCACTGTTTGCCGGTGTGCAACCGCTTGACATAACAATGTCAGCAAAAGAACGCCTGATATATCATTCTTATATAAGAATAATGGATGAATTCGGATGGCCTGCATATAACGATAGTGATTTTGAATTTCATAAACAAATTGTTGAATTATATGAAACTGGACAGTCCGAAAAAATAGACTCTGCGATTTATGACCATTACGTTACTGCATATCTCCAGCAATTACAAGAGTCTATGGAAGATACGCCCCTAATTAACAGCGATAGACTCACTGGCTTAAAAGAGGCATTTGCTCTATACAATCTCGGATTTTATCGCGGTTGTGTGGCTTTACTGATAACGCAGATCGGTGGCATCGTAAAAGATATTGAACAGGAACTGTTAAAAAACAATATACATTTTGATCCCCATAATGAAAAACTGCTGGAGTCACAGTATATTGCTTCTAAGGGAAGCGAAAAAGGAAAGGTAATCATGACATTGCTTGCGATGGGAAAGTACAATGATGAAGAAGGAGAAAGCGAATATTCAATAGAGTATTTTCGCTCAATTATTTTCAAAAATCACCTGAAAGGAGATGACTTATTTCATCATACTAATAGACATATGGTGGTTCATGGGGATCAACTTACCTTTGGTTCAAAAGAGCAGGCATTGAAGATGATTCTGTGCATTGAGATGCTATATGATGCAGCGGATGTTTTATATACAGAATTGATAGACTGTGCGTAAGTGAAATTTGGCTCTATGGCACGCAAGCGCGAGAAAAGATGAATATGATGAGGAAGGGGGTGAACGAATCGTTCACCCCCTTGTAATTTTGCCGTTATCGGCAAGACTGCAAAACTATTATTCACATTATGCCGTGGATTGTTTGCCGATAATGTGCTAAAATATATTTACTGCATGAAAAACGATACACGAGGGGGCAATCGCTGAAAATGAAGAAACGAAGAATTATAATCGCCGCCGCAGCAGTGCTCGTGCTTGCCGCTATAGTCGGCGCATGCGCGATCTACCTTGGAGACTATTATCGAGCCGATATCATGGCGATACAAACCTTTTTGCCGCAAGGAAGCGAATGGGAAGAACAGCCCGACGGTACCATCGTGTTTGAGCGTAATAATGCAGAAAAAGGCTTTATCTTCTATCCCGGCGGCAAGGTGGAGTACACCGCGTATATACCGCTGATGCAGGCGGTGTCCGAGCATGGCGTAACGTGTGTGCTTGTGGAGATGCCGTTCCATCTTGCGGTGCTTGATATGAACGCGGCGGACGGCATACAGAAGGAATTCCCTGAGATCGAGGATTGGTACATTGGCGGTCACTCGCTGGGCGGCTCCATGGCGGCATCCTATGTCGCGTCGCATACAGACGATTATGCGGGGCTGGTTCTGCTCGGCGCGTACTCGACGGCGGATCTGTCGGAATCCGATCTCGCGGTGCTGTCCGTATACGGAAGCGAGGATAAGGTTATGAACCGCGAAAAATATGAGAACAATAAATCCAATCTGCCGACCGATTTCACCGAGATGGTTATCGACGGCGGATGTCACGCAAACTTCGGAATGTACGGAGCGCAGGACGGTGACGGAACGCCAAGTATCACAAATGAGGAGCAGATTGCACTGACCGCAGATGCAATCGTGAAAATGATGATGAACGAAGAACAGACGAACACTTACCGCCAGATCAGCATGGAGAAAGCCGTTGCTATGATGGCACAGGAGACGGGATATATCATCCTTGACGTACGCCGTCCCGATGAATATGTTGAGGGACACATCCCGAATGCGATCAATGTTCCAAACGAAACAATCGGCACAGATGAGATCTTTTCGTTGCCGGATAAGGATCAGCTTATTATGGTATACTGCCGCAGCGGTCGCCGCAGCAAAGAGGCATCCGAGAAGCTGGTGAAGCTTGGCTATACGAACATCGTGGAGTTCGGCGGGATCCTCGATTGGACGGGGCAGGTTGTGACCGGCGAATAAATATCAAGGCGCAAAATCTGCGCCGCATAATCAAAGAAAAGGGGCAAACAAATCATGCTTTCCTACACATACATATCCAAAGGAAAATTCGGCTTGTTGGAAAAGCCCAAACCCACCATACAGCACGAGCGTGACGCCATCGTTCGTGTCACTCTTGCCAGCATCTGCTCAAGTGACTTGCACATCAAGCACGGCAGCGTACCGAGAGCGGTGGAAGGCATCACGGTCGGGCATGAGATGGTCGGCATCGTGGAAGAAGTCGGCGCGGCGGTCACGTACGTGAAGCCCGGCGATCGTGTCACAGTAAACGTGGAAACCTTCTGCGGCGAGTGCTTCTTCTGCAAGAAGGGCTTCGTCAACAACTGCACCGATAAGAACGGCGGCTGGGCGCTCGGTTGCCGCATCGACGGCGGTCAGGCGGAGTACGTTCGTGTGCCGTTTGCGGATCAGGGGCTGAACAAGATTCCCGATACTGTGACCGACAGACAAGCTCTGCTTGTTGGTGATGTTCTCGCTACAGGATATTGGGCGGCGAAGATTTCGGAGATTACCGAGGACGATGCCGTTCTCATCATCGGAGCAGGCCCTACGGGAATCTGCACGCTCCTTTGCGTAATGTTGAAGAATCCCAAGCGTATTATCATGTGCGAGAAGGACGAGAACCGCATCAAATTTGTGAATGAGCACTATCCCGATGTGCTGACGGTCACGCCCGAAGATTGCCTTGATTTCGTTCGAGAGAACAGCAATCACGGCGGTGCAGACGTGGTGCTTGAGGTGGCAGGCGCGGAGAATACCTTCGAGCTTGCATGGCAGTGCGCACGTCCAAATGCGATTGTCACGGTGGTGGCACTTTACGACAAGGCGCAGACTCTGCCTCTGCCAGATATGTATGGCAAGAATCTGACCTTCAAGACCGGTGGCGTGGACGGCTGTGACTGCGAGGAAACTTTGCGGCTAATCGCCGAGGGAAAACTCGATACCGAGCCGCTGATTACGCATACCTATCCGCTCTCACAGATCGACGAGGCGTATGCGCTATTTGAAGAAAAGCGGGATGGAGCTATCAAGGTTGCGGTGGAGTGTTGACAGAAAGTAATTGACAAATAAGAATTTGACGGGATAATGATATGAAATTGATTAACATTCTGATTGTTGTTAAAGATATAGAAAAATCGAGGAAATTCTATCACGCTTGTTTGGTATAGACTTGGTGTTTGATAATGATGTCAAAATGATTTTTGCAGAAGGTCTTGTCCTTCGAGATGAGAAAATAGGGTGACTCGTAAAAGTGATCAGGATTATTACGTCTAATTGTTAAAAACGAGGAGGAATTAAAATGAAACCAGGAAAAGCATTTGAAATTTTTGTTAAGCGACTTCTGGTGCGTGTGGGCTTTTCAGAAGTAAGATCCGACGGATTATACGTATTTGATGCGGCTCCGGGTCAGATGATTCAAGGCCTTGGAGAGGCTCATAATGCGGATGTCCTTTTAGAGCCGCCTGTACAAACACCTTTTTGCTCATTATCAAGATTGTTGGTTGAATGTAAAGACTATAAATCGAGAGTTGGTCTTAACACGTTGCGAAGCATTTTAGGATTAAAGGAGGATATAAATCATTTTGACATTGTGGATTTGAACGAACTGGTTCAACGCCGCAATACCAAAAGAACGGATATTGCCTATAAATACAATCGGTATTATTATCAAGTTGCAGTAGCAGCTTTGAATGGCTTTACTGTGCCGGCACAAAAGTTCGCAGCTACATATAGAATACCTCTTATCGAATTTGATAAAATGCCGTTTTGGGAAACATTTTTAGACGTGTTAGGACGGTGCGGAATGCACATCGGTGTTTATGGAGTTTATAGAGGTCGATATGATGAAGTATTTGTAAGCGATGAGAAAATAGAGCAACAAATAAATGACATTGCGGATGAAATTGGACGTTCAATGGCAATAGCAATAACCAATTCAGGACAGCTTTTATTCATGTACAAAGTCGAAGGCGATTGTGTGCGCTTTGCTGACCATTTCGTGCTACATTGGGGAAATCCTAAGAATATTTGGCAGTTGAGTTCAGGAGATACTACCTATGTTTTTCAGTTGCCGGAAGATATCTTGAAGTCTTGGCTAAGTAAATCTAATGATGAATTAGAAATGCGTCGAGATGCTATAAACTGTAAAGCAGCCTATTTCTCAAATATGTTAGTGTATTATACTAAAAATGGTTTGCCCACTATAAAGATGATTTCAATTGATAGATATCAGTTGGATGAAGCAAGAAAAAGATTGAATATGATTGATGAGTAAGAAAAAAGAAGAGTCTATTGGTAAAGTACACTCCTCAATTGCATCAAAGATGAAATAGGCGGTAATCGCACTTCGTGATCACTGCCTTAAAACAAATCCCGAATTTTCACCATGTGGTCACCGACTATGGTCAAACCTGTGGTCAAGCAATTTTGTAATCGCCTTATTTGGCAGAGCACAGTCAAAAACTCCTCCAAAAAGAAAAAAATAAAGCCGAAAACGATTGTTTTCGGCTTTATTTGGTCTGAGTGACTGGACTTGAACCAGCGGCCTCTACCACCCCAACGCGCCTGTGGCAGATGCCTGTTTTCAGATTTTGTCGGTTATCTCATAAAAATGTGCGTAAAATCAATAATTTTTTGCGCATTTTCAGAAAAAAGTTTCGGGAGAGTATGCACTTTATGCACCGCTTTTTTGGCGTGTCTTGTTCATAGTATGCACTAACTATGCACTAAAATCGCAGTACACTCGCGGTTCAGACCGTAGTGTTGCGGCCATTTTCAGCCTTTTTTATGCGGTTTTCGGCGTACTATGAACTGAATGATCAGCTGATTGTTAGGGGTATTGTACCTCTGATTCGGTCGTTTGTCAAGCGTTTCGGAACAGAAAAATCCCGATCTAAACAAAGTTAACAGTTTATTATCCGCATTTATTTTTCCTTCTGTGGTATTGTGTTGTGCTGACAGGAGATGGTCATAATGAAGGATAGCATCAAGGAGTAAGTTCGGTACTGTCCGGCTTATTCCTTTTTTTGCTGCACAAAGTGTGATATAAATTCAAAAAGTCGTTGCAATTTTTGTAATTGTGTGATATAATATACTCGTAGAATTATGTGGAGGTGCAAAGATGTACCGTATTGCAATTGAAAAATTATTAAAATGGAAAGACAGCAAGCGCAGAAAACCTCTGATTATCGAGGGCGCTCGTCAGGTAGGCAAGACCTGGTTGATGAAAGAATTCGGTCGTCAGGCGTATGCCGAAACCGTATATATAAACTTTGACTCAAACTCCAGAATGTCGGAGCTTTTCTCTGCCGATCTGGATATAGAACGCATTATGCTCGGGCTTGAGCTTTACGCCGGCAAAAAAATCAATCCCGATAACACTCTGCTGATTTTTGACGAGGTACAGGAAGTACCGAGAGCCTTGTCCTCTCTCAAATATTTTTGCGAAAATGCGCCGCAGTATCACATCGTGTGCGCCGGATCGCTTCTCGGTATCGCTCTGCACGGCGGTACGTCCTTTCCTGTGGGTAAAGTTGACTTTTTGAAGCTCTATCCCTTGTCCTTCAAAGAATTTCTGATGGCAATGGGTAAGGAACGCTTTGCAGAACTGCTGGATAAACAGGATTACCAAATGGTCAGCAGTTTCAAGCAGACCTATATCGATGCGTTGAAGCATTATTACTTTGTCGGCGGTATGCCCGAGGCGGTGCAGAGCTTTGCAGACAACAAGGATTTCAATGAGGTGCGCGACATTCAAAAGCGTATCCTCGCCGCCTATGAACAGGATTTTTCCAAGCACGCACCGCACGAAATCGTACCCAAAATCCGCATGCTCTGGAACAGTATCCCCTCTCAGCTTGCCAAGGAGAATAAAAAGTTTATCTACGGTCTTGTCCGTGAGGGCAGCCGTGCGAAGGATTACGAAACCGCACTGATGTGGCTCTCCGATTGCGGACTCGTCCACAAGGTCAGCCGTGTGAACACCGCAGGCATTCCGCTGAAAGCATACGAGGATTTGAAAGCGTTCAAGTTGTTCGTGGTAGATGTGGGACTCCTCGGCTGTATGACGGGGCTTCGCGGAAGCACGCTCCTTGACGGCAATGATCTCTTCGTGGAATTCAAAGGCGCGCTGACCGAGCAGTACGTTTGTCAGCAATTGAAAACCATCGAGGATTTGGGCGTCTACTACTACACCAACGACCGTGGTTCCTGCGAGATAGATTTTGTCATCGACAACGGTGAGCAGGTCATTCCAGTCGAGGTTAAGGCGGAGATCAATCTGCAAACCAAGAGCCTCAAGACTTACAGAGAAAAATTCACTCCCGTATGCTCCATCCGCACTTCAATGGCGGACTACAAAGAGGAAGATTGGCTCATCAATCTGCCGCTGTACGCGATTGAAGAAGTGGGGATGGTATCGAGCAAACGGTGATGAAGTGTTTGTAAAAATCAACTACGAAAATCGGAGAAAATCTTATGATAAACATTCGCAAACTTGAAACAGAATTATGGGAAGCGGCAGATCTTCTGCGCGCAGATTCAAAGGTTACATCGCAGGAATACTGTATGCCGGTGCTCGGTCTGATCTTCCTGCGTTATGCATATAGTCGGTTCAAATATGTGGAAGCGGAAATTCTTAAAGACCGCCCTGTTCGCAACGGCAGAGTTCTGCCTGTGGAAGCAGACGATTTTAAGAGCAAAAGTGCAATTTTCCTTCCTGAAGAAGCACGCTATGATTATCTCTTGAATCTCCCGGACAATACCGATATGGGACAGGCTATCAACCGCGCCATGGAACTGATCGAAGCCCAGTCCACGCAGCTGAAAGGCATTCTGCCAAAGAACTATACCATTCTGCAGAATGACCTCCTTAGTGAGCTTCTTCGTATTTTCAATAATAGCGCGTTCAACGAAATGAAGGACGATATTATCGGTCGCATTTACGAATACTTCCTCAACAAATTCGCTCCTGCAGTGGCATCCGATGACGGAGTATTCTTCACACCAAAGTCTTTGGTGCGCATGATCGTCAACGTAATCGAGCCTACACACGGTACCGTCCTTGATCCCGCTTGCGGTTCGGGTGGTATGTTCGTTTCCTCTGCCGATTTCATTGAGCAGTATGGCGCAAACGCCAATACCGCTATGACCTTCTTCGGTCAGGAAAAGGTGGACTATAACGCAAAACTCTGCATTATGAATATGGCAGTTCACGGTCTAAACGCTAAGATTGTATCGGGTGATGAAGCAAACAGCTTTTATCACGATGCACACAATTTAGAGGGCTCTTGCGATTACGTGATGGCGAATCCACCATTCAACGTGGACAAGGTCAAATCCGAAACGGCGCAGAATGCAGGTCGTCTGCCTTTCGGTCTGCCCGGAGTGAATAAGAATAAGGAGATCGGCAACGCAAACTATTTGTGGATCTCTTATTTCCACGCCTACCTCAACGAAACGGGACGTGCGGGATTCGTTATGGCATCCTCGGCAACAGATAGCCAAGGAAAAGATAAGGATATCCGTGAAAAGCTCATTGCTACTGGCGACGTAGATGTAATGCTTTCGGTTGGTAACAACTTCTTCTATACCAAGAGTCTGCCCTGTACTCTGTGGTTCTTTGACAAGGCCAAGAGAGTCGAGAACGAGGACAAAGTACTCTTTATCGATGCGCGCAATTACTACACCGTTGTTGACCGTACTCTCAACGAGTGGAGCGAGTGGCAGATGAAGAATCTGAACGCAATCGTTTGGCTGTATCGCGGAGAGGTCGAGAAATACTCCGCCTTGTTGGAACAGTATCGAGAAACAGCATCTGAACTATGTTATGATATTGCCAACAGTTTTCCTTCTCATTTGTTTGATGACATAAAAGCCATTTGTATACATAACAAACACAACGATGATGCCCAAAAGATTGAAAAACTTTATACAGAAATGTATTGGGATTTTGAGCATCTGATGGGACATTTCTCGGGAATAAATCACGATGAAATGGCTCTGTGTCTGAAAATAGAAAAAGCAATCTCTCAGAACCTGAAAATGGCGATGCAGCTCATTGAAGATGTGGAATATAACGGCTATATTCTTGGCATGAAAGTCACAGAGAAAACTCCGCCAAAAAAACGCCGTAAAGAGTACATCCGTGTAATGGAAGAACATACAAATCTTTTACTTGAACTCGTTTCTCAATATAAGATGTGTCTGGACGCAGGACTGTGGTTGAAAGATCGTTTTGGCGAGGGCGAATACAAGGATGTTCTCGGACTTTGCAAATTAGCAGATCGCTCCGACATTGCCGAAAAGGGCTATTCTCTTACACCCGGCGCATACGTTGGCGTTACACCCGTAGCCGATGATGGCGTGGACTTTGCCGTGCGTATGGCAGAGATACATAGCGAATTGCTCACCCTGCAAGCCGAGTCCAACGAGCTGATGGATACCATCTCAAAGAATATGAAGGAGATGGGGTTATGAGTTGGGAAACTGTTAAACTTGGAGATATAGCAGAGTTTAGTAACGGTGTAAACTTTGATAAATCGGCGTATTCAAAAGGTGTTAAACTAATAGGAGTATCTAATTTTGGTAACCGTTTTTCTCCAGATTATGACTCGTTGGAAGAAATAAAAAAAGAAGTTGTTCGCTCTAATGATTACTTGCAAAACGGAGATATCGTTTTTGTTCGTTCAAACGGAAACAAAGAGCTTGTTGGACGATGCATGCTGATACGAAATCTCGAATCTCCGGTTACATATTCAGGATTTTGTATCAGGGCAAGATTAAACGATACCAAAAAACATAATCCAGTGTTTTTTACTTATCTTTTTAAGAGTTCCGATTTTCGAAGAGCGATGACTGGTTCCGCAGTTGGAGCCAACATTCAAAATTTAAGTCAAGGCAGATTGTTGGCTTGCGAAGTGAGAGTTCCTAACTATGATCTTCAAATTAGAATAGCCGATATTCTGTCCGCTTACGATAACCTCATTGAAAACAATCAAAAGCAGATCAAGTTGTTGGAAGAAGCGGCACAGCGACTCTATAAGGAGTGGTTTGTCGATCTCCGTTTTCCCGGATACGAAAACACGCCTATTTGCGATGGTGTGCCGGAGGGGTGGAAACGAGAACGGTTGGTTGATATTGCCGATGTTCAATACGGTTTTGCATTTGATGGTTCATTGTTTAATTCTGACGGGAACGGTATGCCGATTATCAGAATTCGTAATATTCCCGATGGAGTTACAAAGGATTACACCACCGAAGAAGCTGATGAACAGTATATTGTAAAAAACGGTGACATTGTTGTAGGTATGGATGGAGAGTTTCACATTAACTCTTGGTGTGGGGCTGATTCGTACTTGGTACAACGAACTTGTCGCATAAAGCCTAACAATACCGATATGAATGGATATTTGCTACAAGCAATTTATGAACCGATCAAGTTTTTTGAAAGCACTGTTGTAGGTGCAACGGTTGCCCATCTTGGAAAAAAGCATATCGATACAATTACCGTATTAACTGCGCCTGAGGAAATGTATAAACCTTTTCAGCAGTATTTCAACAAACGACAACTATTACTAAATCAAAATCAGCGGTTAGCTGAAGCCCGCGACCGTCTGTTGCCTAAACTTATAAGCGGCGAATTGGAGGTGTAAGAATTGGAAGAAAACAATTATTTGGTTGAATCATTCGGTAAATCTATTGGTTCTGATATTGTAGAGTTTACCGGTGAAGCTGTTGAGTTCACCTTGGATGCCTGTTCTGGCGAAGATAGTGTTTTAAAGGATGTACCATTTGTTGGCGCAGCTGTTAAGTTATACAACATTGGAAACAAGGTGTATGACAAACACAATTTTTATAAGTTAAAATCTTTCGTCAAAGCGATGAATACTTGCACAGGTAAACCGGGAGAGCTTGAGGAGAGAAGAGAAAAATTCCTATCTAATACGAAGTTTCGTAAACAGGAACTTGAGTATCTGTTGATCTTAATCGAGAGATATGTTGGATTTGTTAAGCCTGATATGTTGGGCAAACTCTATATTGCCTACATTGATGGGATTATCGACTGGAATGAATTGACTATGTATGCAGAGGTTATAGATCGATTCCTTCCGGGAGATAGAGAATATTTCTTGACAGAAAAAGCTTTGTATCGCACAATTTCTACTCCTATCCCTGATGCTTTTATTAGACTCTCCGCGTTTGGCTTATACGAAGAATATATGACCGATGTAAACGTGCCTACAACATTAGGATCAATAACAATTCCAGCAAAACAAGAAAAGACATACAAAATAACTGAGTTTGGAGAAAAACTTCAAGACATTTTAAGTAATTAATTTACGAGTAAACAAAATTCTTGTCTATTTTCTCTAAAAAAGATAGAAAAGAAATTTCAAGAGGTACAGAATTGTGGAAAAAGAATATATAACAAAAATGTTTGCTGAATATCACGAACTATGTGATTTGAGCAACGGAAAGGTCATCACCTTAGAATCTAAAGATTATGGCCGTTTGAAATCCACACTTGATGTTTTGGAGATGGGTGGATATATTCGAGATTTGAACATAGATGGTGGTCATATCTATGCGGTTGATGAAACTTTCGAGTATTTTGAAATAAATATGAGAGCAGAATTGGGTATACATATTCCGGCTATAATTGAGTTGATTCAAAAGATACCCGATATAAAGAAAAACTTCGCATCTGCTTTCGGTAATGTAAAATCAATTTATCGAAATGAACAATTTATACAGTGGAAAAGTCAATTGCAATATGAATTGCAATCTTTGAAGCAAGATGTATTTATAATGGAAATCTCAACATTGTTAGATTCCATTAGCAAAGGATGGGATGATGAGCAAAAATTTACTGAACTCGAAGCGAAACTTTCAATTTTGGAAAAGAACATTGATAAATACCTGATATGTGAACAAGACATAAAGGAAGATAGCGGTATGAGTAATAAAAAAGTTTTTATAGTTCATGGACATGATGAGCAGCTGTTAAACGAAGTAGAACTGATGATACGCCGAATCGGATTGGAACCCATTATTCTTAAAAATGAAGCAAGTGGCGGTCGTACAATTATCGAGAAAATTGAGCATTATACTGATGTGGGATTTGGCATTGTTTTGTACACATGTTGCGATGAAGGCAGAAAGAAAGGTACGGATGAACTTCGGGACAGAGCACGTCAAAACGTAATTTTTGAGCATGGTTATTTGTGTGCAAAATTAAATCGTGATCGAGTCGTAGCACTTAATGATTCGGGCATTGAAGTGCCGAGCGATTTAGCAGGTGTAGTTTATATTTCTCATTCTGATGCTGATTGGAAGAACCAGATTATGAGAGAAATGAAAAACGCCGGTCTGACATTTGATTCCACAAAAGCGTAATTCTGCGGTGAATCGGAGGTGTAATAATGACAGAAGCACAATACAAGCTTGCGAAAGATCAAGAGCGAGAAAAAGCAGTGAAAGCAGATAAAAGAAGAATCGAGCAAGCCTTATCTTCAAATAATGAAACTACATTAAAAACTACCCATATGGATATTGACGGTAAATATGGTGCGTATATTCTCGATTGGGGTAAAAGTATGTATGCCTATGGTGAAGACTTGGGATTTAATTATGAATGGTTAAGTAAAGATTCTCTCATTCATAATTTGACTCTTATGAAATCGAGAATGGAAGGATATTCTTTGGGTTTTGAACGACAAACCGACCGTACATATGCTCCAAATAATAATGTTAATGTTAACGTCAGCAATAATAATGAGATTAATATTTCTATTTCTTTCGAAGAAGTTAGAAAACAAATAGAAGATATGACATCTCTTACTGAAGCTCAAACCAAGGAAGTGTTGGATAAGGTTTCTGAAATAGAATCTGTTGTTAAAGGTGACGGTAGCAAGAAATCCAAGTGGGAGAAAATTAAGCCAATTCTCACCTGGTTGGCGGATAAAAGCTTTGATGTAGCAATGACGATTTTGCCGTTACTATTACAAGTGCAAGGATAAAATTATAGAGGTTTGTTATGGTTTTCGAAAGTTATCCGTGGAAACAGGATTTGCAAAAATACAAGAATCAAATATTAAAATATAACAAAGCTAAACGATTAAAAAAGAAGGAAGAAGCTACATACACAATAATTGAAAAAGCAATTTTTTACTCGGCATTTATCATTCGAAAACTAATAGATTGCGGAGGAAAATTGAGCGATGAAGCTGAAAGTTATTCAATAAAAGCTTTTTCTGTAAATCCGATCAAGCACGTGGACAATTTACACAGATGGCCGGAAGAAGATAGTCACGAGTGGAGTAACGAACAGGCAATTACAGTCTCAGGTAAAAATGTGTGTAATTGGCTGATACATTCTTTTATGTTCTATTTTGTCTTTGACGATGATGGTGTTGTGGATAGTTTTAGTGTAACATCAGATTTCGATAAAAATAAAATCCTATATCGAATCCCGCTAAAGGCATGGATGGAATATATTGACTACATTGTGACGGATGATATAGTAAGTTTATCTTCTCACTACGACTCCCAAAAGGAAGAATATGTTTATACCCGGAAAGAGCGCGGGAAGCAATAATTGATATATTAAAAGGAGGTTGTTTTAATGGATATTAATCTAATTCGAGAGTTTTCAAATCCACAAGGAATACCATATTGTGATGAAAAAATGACCTTCTTTTACGACGAAACCGGCAACTGTGGGAAGTTCTCTTTAAACGAAGATGGAGTGAATGATCCTACAGCATTAAATAATGATTTTATTCTTGGCGGAGTTGCATTTATAGGTGATACCTGCCCCGCTGATCCGGATAAGTTAATATCTGATTTACGGCTTCAATCCAATGAACTAAAATTTAAGAATTTATACAAATCAGGCGACTTTATTGCTTTTATGAAAAGCCGTCGAGCCAGTGTTTATATCGATTGGTTATATAATAGCGGTTTGTATATCCATTATGCCACAATCAATAATTTGTATTATGCACTTGTCGATATGGTAGACTCCTTGTGGGAATCGCAACCACAGTTCGCATTTTCTTTTGAGTGGGTTATGCAGCTTAAATCGGCATTATATAACTTTTGCAAAGAACATCTGGCAGAAACTTTGAATTTGCTTTATAAATATCACTATCCGAATATTGATAAAAACAATACCGAGGATTTCAGTCGAGATTTTTGCAATCTTATACAAACCTATAACGATGAAGCAATGGAACAAGGGTTTTTGGTAGAATGCTTCCGTCAAATGTTAAAATATGCAGGGCGACATGGCGAACTTGTTTTTCTGCACGATAACGAAAGTAATATTCTCGTCGAGGAATATTATACGCTTTATCAGGGCAGGTGCTATACTTACAAATATTCGTTTCATCATTTTGACAATGAGAAGGTTATACTTGCTAAAATGCAAAAAACACCGATGACGGATAATGGGCAGCCATTTATAAACTATGATTTTATAGATTCAAAGCAAAATAAAATGATACAGGTTAGTGATGCATTTGTTGGCCTTATGGCAAAGATGTTTCAGTTTTTGGATGGCATATCTTTTGAAGCAATTGACCATTTAAAAACCGAGGAAAATACTGCGGCATTAATTAACCTTGCTAAAATAAACGCATTGATAGATCGTACAGATAAGTATCATCAAATGATGATACAAAACGCAAATGATATATATTTGACGCAGCAAAGGATGCTAAAACTACAATCTTTAGAAAAGGCGGTGAAATTATGAGCTGGGAATATTCCGAAAATATCCTCGTTCAGAAAAACGCCGGCAAAGTCCTCTTGGACAAGCTGGGATGGGAGGTCGTGTTTGCCTACAATACTAGATTCTTGTCGGGAGTGATTGCTTGATGATTAAATTGGAGGTGTGAGTATGGACAAGCTTGACATTCTTAACCGTGATGCTTTCGTGGAACAACTGTTGAAACTGATGGAATACATATCCACAAACAAAGCATCTACATGTTTTGCAATCAATGGTGTATGGGGGTGCGGCAAAAGTTTTGTTTTGGATATATTCCAGGAAAAATTAGAGTTGATTCAGGCTGAAGAAACATCTACAGATAAATACTTTATCGTTCGATACAACAGCTGGAAATTTGACTATTATGAAGAACCTTTGGTTGCTATTGTTTCGACAATGATGGCAGCCATCGAGGAAAAGACAAAGTTATTTCCCGACAGTCAAGAAAAACGTGAAATACTTGGCATGTTAAAAGCAACCGGTGTTGCTTTGCTTTCAATCGCCAATGATGCCTTGAAAGAAAGAACCGGATTGGACTTTCAAAAGGCATACGAAATAGTCAAATCCGGCGAAAAAGAAGGCGCTGTAGCTTACGCAAGTGCGCATGACTACGATGTGTATTTTGGCTTCAATAAAATGATTACTAAACTTGCAGAAATCCTTGCAGAAATCTCGAAAAAATACACAATCGTATTTATCGTTGATGAATTGGACAGATGTGTACCGGAGTATGGCGTCAAGGTATTGGAGCGTCTGCATCACTTGACAGACAATCAAACGAATATCATAACGATAATAGCAATCGACAAACAGCAGTTGGTTGCAAGCGTGAGGCAATTATTCGGATTTGAAAATCCGGAAAAATATCTCGAGAAATTTATCAACTTTGAAATCGAATTAGACAATGGTTCTATTTCGGAGCGGATATTAGAAAAACATGTTGACTACATAGCGTTGTTCGATAAAGAGGTTTTTCAGTTTGATGATTCTGTAGAAGAATGCATACAGGCAATCTTCAAGGATATTGATGTTCGAACACAGGAGCAGCTTGTAAAGAAAGTCACAATTGCGCATAAGTTACTTTTCGTAGATAAAAAAGACTACTCGTTCATGTGTATGGAACTATTGATTTCAGTTATGATTTGCGTACACAAATATCAAGGTCTTTTTGTCAACGCATCTTTCAGCGGATCGTCATTTGAAAGGGTTTTTGCAGTACATCGAGCAGGAATAACGCCTGTATTTTCTGAATTTTTTAAGGAAAAATTTGAATGTCTTAGTTTGAGAAAAACGCATTCATTTCCAAATGAGAAACCAACGTATTTGTTGTCATCACAAGCAAGTCTCTACGGGGCGATTTTGTATACGTGGTGTTGGATGCACAGGGAGAGAGATGTTTCCTTTACACATACAAATGGTGACATTTATACATCCATTAGCAATAATTACAAAGAACTGATAAAATTTGCAGAAATGATCAATTTGATGCAGTAAAAAAATCTCGTCATAACATTTAATACAAAAAACGGAGGCATATAATGAGCTGGGAATATTCCGAAAATATACTTGTCCAGAAAAGCGCGGGAAAAGTCCTGCGGGACAAACTGGGCTGGGAGGTCGTGTTTGCCTACGATACGGAACAGTTGGGCGAAAACGGCACACTGGGCAGAAAATCATACAAGGAGATCGTTTTGACGCGATACCTGCGCTGCGCTCTCTTTGACAATAACGATTGGATGACGGACGAATACGCTGATTCTGCCGTCAAGACCCTTTGCGCCTATACGGCATCTACCACGCTCATGCAGATTAATGAAGAGAAATATTCCATGCTCCGTGACGGTATCCCCGTTCAAGTGAAAAAGCCCGACGGCACTTTTGAATCCCGCAATGCTGCCGTGTTCAATTTTGCAGAACCATTGAAAAATCATTTTCTTGCCGTACAGGAAATGAAGATACACGGCGAGCTTTACCGCCGCAGAACCGATATCGTCGGCTTTGTCAACGGTATTCCGCTTCTGTTTGTAGAGTTGAAAAAGCAGAACGTGGATGTAAAGAACGCCTATGATTGCAACTATACCGATTATCTCTCCACCATCCCTCAACTCTTCCATTTCAATGCCTTTTTGATGCTTTCCAACGGTCTTGAAGCCAAGGTCGGCACAATGGGTTCGAAGTATGAGTTTTTCCACGAATGGAAGCGTCTCAAAGAGGACGAAGTGGGCGCGGTTGACCTTGAAACCATGCTTCTCGGAATCTGCAATAAGCAGAATTTTATGGATCTGTTTGAGAACTTCATTCTTTTCGATCATTCGGGCGGAAGATGTGCAAAGATTTTCGCGCGTAACCATCAATACCTCGGCGTAAACGAAGCGGTGGAGTCCTACAAAGCAAGAAAGCTGAAAAACGGTAAACTCGGCGTATTTTGGCACACTCAGGGTAGCGGAAAGAGCTATTCGATGGTGTTCTTGGCGCAAAAGATTCGCCGTCAGTTTACGGGTAGCCCGACCTTTGTGATACTCACCGATCGTGACGAGCTGAACAAGCAGATCAGCGACACCTTTGAGGCCTGCGGTTGTCTGTCTGGCAAGGCTCGACAGTACATCCCATCAAGCGGAGCAAAGCTCTATGAAATGCTCCGCGGCAATCCGAGCTTTATCTTCACATTGATTCAGAAATTCAATGATGAGAATGTAACGCCGATCACGCCCGACCACGATATTATCATTCTGTCTGATGAGGCACATCGTTCTCAAAACGGTATTTTTGCCGACAATATGTGTCGTGTGCTTCCGATCGCATCTCGTATTGGATTTACTGGTACACCGCTGTTTAAGTACGATAATATTACCGAGAGAACCTTTGGTACATACGTATCAATCTACGATTTCAAGCGTGCAGTAGATGACGGTGCAACCGTTCCACTCTACTACGAAAACCGCAGCGATATGCTGCAGATCACCAATCCCGAGATCAATGATGAGCTTCTTGATGCCATTGAGGCGGCAGACCTCGACGTCAACCAGCAGGCAAAGCTCGAGCTTGAATTGGCAAAGGATATTCACATCATCACATCCGAGCCTCGTCTTGATACCATTGCCAAGGATTTTGTGGAGCATTACTCTGATCTTTGGACAACGGGTAAGGCAATGTTCGTGTGCGTAAACAAGGTAACTTGTGTGCGTATGTATAATCTTGCTCAGAAATACTGGACAGAAAAGATTTCTGCTTTGGAAAAAGAACTGAAAGCTGTTACGCAGCAGGAAGCCCAAGAACTCGAACGCAAGATCGCTTGGATGAAGGAAACCGAAATGGCGGTGATCGTAAGCCAGGAACAAAATGAAATCCAGACATTCAATAACTGGGGTCTTGATATTCTTCCTCACCGCACCAAGATGGAAAAACGTGAGATGGATAAAGAGTTCAAGGACTCCGATAACCCATTCCGTATTGTCTTCGTTTGCGCCATGTGGCTGACGGGGTTTGATGTGAAATCCCTTGCGACTATCTATTTGGACAAGCCCTTGAAGGCTCATACCTTAATGCAGACGATTGCTCGTGCTAACCGAGTTTGCGACGGCAAGAGTAACGGCCTTGTGGTTGACTATATCGGCGTTGTTAAAGCACTTCGTCAAGCTCTCGCGGATTATACCGCCGAAAAGGGCGGCAAACCCGGCGACGATCCTGCACCCGACAAATCCGAGTTGATTGCAAAGATTATGAGCACGATTGAGAATATTGATGCTTATATGGCAGAGCATGACTTCTCACTCAAATCCTTGGTTGAAGCCGATGATTTCGCAAAACTCGCTTTAGTTGCATCAGGTGCAAACGCTATGTGCGCTACCGACGAGATCAAAAAACGATTTGAGATACAGGCACGTGAACTGTTCCGTATGTTCAAATACATAGAAAAAGGCGAAGTGTCCGACGAAACTGTTCATTACAAGAATGCGATCAGTGCCGTATACGATCAGCTTCAAGAAAAGCGTGTTCACGCCGACAACTCCGCGTTGATGGCTCATATCAATCAGATTGTAAGTGAGTACGTTGCAGTTGTTTATACGGGTGCGGAAGGCCTTGTTGAGAGCAAGAAATTTGATATTAGCAACATTGATTTTGACCGTCTGCGCCGCGAGTTTGAAAGAGTGCAGAACAAGAATTTGCTTCTCAAGGATTTACAAGCTCTTGTCGAGCAACGCCTCGCTCAAATGATGCGTAATAATCCCTTGCGTATTGACTATTATCAGCGTTATCAGGATATCGTTGACGAGTACAACAAAGACAACAAGAAGGATGAAATTGCTATTGTCTTTGAGAATCTTATGAAGCTTGTAAATGACCTTGACGAAGAACAGAAGCGTTACGTTAAGGAAGGTTTTGATAGTGATGAGGAACTCTCTATTTTCGACCTCTTGATCAGTGGACAGTCGCTTTCAAAAGATGACATTAAAAAGGTTAAGAAGCTGGCGCAGGAAATGCTGACAAAGATAAAAGCCCGTATTCACGAGCTTGACCATTGGCGTGATAAGGAAGATACACAGTCTATCATTAGCGTGTTGATTCGCGATTTGCTGTGGCAAGACTTGCCTGAATCTTACGAGGACAAGGCAATAGAACTGTATCGTCAGCAGATTTATGAGTATGTTTATCAAACATATCCTGCAGCGTGAAAATCTGAATCTTAAAAAAGCTTGGAGGCACACCTATGCCACTACAAATCATACGAAACGATATTACAAAAATGCAGGTGGATGCGATTGTCAACGCTGCCAATGAATCTCTGCTCGGCGGTGGTGGCGTGGACGGTTGCATTCATCGTGCCGCCGGAGCTGAACTCCTTGCCGAATGTCGCACGCTTGGCGGCTGCAAGACGGGATGTGCCAAGATAACAAAAGGATACCGCCTGCCGGCAAAATATGTCATACATACCGTCGGCCCAATCTACAAGGACGGAAATCAAGGCGAGCAAGCATTACTTGAAAGTTGCTATAAAACCTCATTACAGCTTGCAAAGGAGTATGGCTGTGAATCGGTGGCGTTTCCGCTGATTTCGTCGGGCGTGTACGGCTACCCAAAGGACAAGGCGCTGAAGGTTGCAGTCGATATGATCAGCAGCTTTCTCCTTGAAAACGAGATGACCGTGTACATCGTGATTTTTGACAAAGCCGCGTATCAGATCGGCGAAAAGCTGTTTTCCGACATTGCCGAATACATCGACGATCATTATGTGGACGAGCATACCGATGCGCGCCGTGAGCGTTTCCGTATGAACGCTCAAATGAAGCCATTTATGGCAATGGACGAGCCTTGCGAGTGCAAGGAAATGGCAGTCGGTAGTGGGCTTGACGATGCGCTTTCGCAGATGGATGAGAGCTTTTCCGAAATGCTTCTCCGCAAGATCGACGAGAGGGGAATGACCGATGCACAGTGCTATAAAAAAGCAAATATTGACCGGAAGCTGTTCTCGAAAATCCGCAGTGACGTGAACTACAAGCCTTCAAAGCCGACCGTTCTTGCCTTTGCCATTTCACTGGAACTTTCCCTTGCCGAAACAAAAGATATGCTGATGAAGGCAGGCTTTGCGCTGTCGCACAGCAATAAGTTTGACATCATCATTGAATATTTCATCAAAAACGGAAATTACAATATCTTTGAGATCAACGAGGCGTTGTTTGCCTTTGACCAAAGTCTGTTAGGAGCGTGATACAATGTTGAAATTTATCTGTTACCCCAAGTGCACCACCTGCCAAAAGGCGAAAAAGTGGCTGGATGACAACAAAATCGAATACGAATTACGGGATATAAAACTTGACAATCCTACCCTCGAAGAATTGACAGAATGGTATAAGAAAAGCGGATTGCCGCTGAAAAAATTCTTCAACACAAGCGGTCTGCTCTATAAGTCGCTTGAACTGAAAGACAAGCTTCCAATCATGACCGAGGATGAAATGCTGAAGCTTCTTGCAACCGACGGCATGCTTGTAAAAAGACCGCTGCTTATCGGACAAGATTTTGTCCTCGTTGGATTCAAGGAAGCCGAGTGGAAAGAAAAACTGAATTCATAATTGTCGCCTGTCATGCGACCAAACCTCTCTTATTTTGATGTAAAATATAGGCATCAAATGAAAGAGAGGTTTTTATTATGAAAAACAACATCACCGAACTCGTATTTATCCTTGACCGCAGCGGATCAATGGCAGGACTTGAAAGCGATACCATCGGCGGATTCAACGCGATGATCGAAAAGCAAAAGAAGATTGATGGCAAGTGCTTTGTGTCTACCGTGCTGTTTGATAACGCAAGCGAAGTGCTCCACGACAGAGTTGACCTTGCGGCGATTCAGCTGATGACCGACAAAAACTACACCGTGGGCGGCTGTACTGCGCTCATTGATGCAATCGGCGGCGCGATTCATCACATCGGAAACATCCACAAATACGCGCGTCCCGAGGATGTTCCAGAGCATACGGTGTTTGTGATTACCACCGACGGCATGGAGAATGCAAGCCACAGATATACCGCCGATAAAGTCAAAAATATGGTGCAGAGGCAGACCGAAAAATTCGGATGGGAATTCTTGTTTCTCGGCGCAAACATTGATGCGGTGGAAACGGCAAACAACATCGGAATTGCCAAAGACAGGGCCGTCAACTTCCACAGCGATAAAGAAGGCACCGCACTCAATTATTCCGTGATGAGTGAAGCGATTTGTAGTGTCAGGTGTGCGAAACCGCTTACGGCAGATTGGAAAGCGGAGATTGACCGGGACTACAAGAGCAGAAAGAAAAAGTAAGAGGAAAGTAAAACAAAACTTCTGCAGATTTAGAGGAAACCTTAAAATCTGCAGAAGTTATTTCTTTTTTGACTTATCAATATACCGAACAATTACAACCATTGTTCCTCAAATCATTGACATTGTGCCGATAATGTGCTATAATTAAACTGATATAGTATAAAAATTCCCACTCTTACAGATAAAGAGGTGCAGATATATGGCAATGAGAACACATGAAGCAGCTGAAAAATGGGGCATCACCGCTCGCCGTGTCCGCGTTCTGTGCGTGAACGGCCAGATCGACGGTGCGTGGCGTGAAGGCAAGATCTGGTACATCCCCGATAACGCGCCCAAGCCTGCAGACGGACGCATCCGCAGTAAAGAAACGCTGATCGTGCAGATTGAGCGAAAAAAAGCGGAGCTTGACACCCGCCGTCCGCTGACCGAAGGCGAAGTCGCCCGTCTCAATGAAGACTTTATGATCGAATACACCTACAACTCCAACGCGATCGAGGGAAACACGCTCACTCTTCGCGAAACAGATATGGTGCTGAGGGGCTTGACCATTGATCAGAAGCCGCTGAAGGATCACATGGAAGCGGTCGGTCACAAAGATGCGTTCTACTTCATCTGCGACCTTGTCAAAGATAATGTTCCCCTCTCCGAGTCGGTCATCAAGCAGATCCATACGCTGGTGTTGGCGGATAAGCCGATGGATCGCGGTGTTTACCGCCGTGTTCCTGTCCGTATCATGGGTGCGAAGAATGAGCCTGCACAGCCTTATATGATTGAACCGAAGATGTATGAGCTGATGCAGAAATACGCCTCGGACGAGCGCAACATCGTGGAAAAGCTCGCCGATCTGCATATTGACTTTGAATCGATCCATCCCTTCATCGACGGCAACGGCAGAACCGGACGTCTGATCGTGAATCTGGAACTGATGAAAGCCGGTTATCCGCCGATTGATATTAAGTTTACGGATCGGATGCGGTACTACGAGGCATTCGAGGATCATAACGAGATGGCACGGTTGTTTGGGGAATATTTGTGTAAGAGATTGGATCAGTATTTGGATGTGCTTGATAAGGGTAAAATATGACCGAAGTAAGGACAATGAGTTTATGACCAAACAAACCTTCCTCAACTACTGCCTTACCACCTACAACACCACCGCAGACTATCCCTTCGACGAAGACTTCGAAACCGCCGTCCTCCGCCATATGGACAACCGCAAATGGTACGCCATCGTGATGCGCGTGTCCCGCCGGAAGTTCGGCTTCGACAGCGATGAGGTAATCGACGTAGTCAATCTGAAGCTACCGATTGAGATTTTCGGCTCATTCGGCGCGGCTGATGGTGTATACCCGGCATATCACATGAACAAGCTTCATTGGATCTCGGTGCTTCTGCCGGATGCAGCTGATGATCTGATACAGTTTCTTGTGAATGTGAGCTACGAGGCAACAAAGGACAAGCGAAAACATAGAAATAACGATCAGTCATAGTTATCAAAAACTTAACACGATTTCCGCTGGACTTCCGCACCTACCTGTGATATACTGTGTGCTACCAATCAAAGGAGGCACACACTATGCGAAAATCATACACAATTTCATACCAAAAGAGCGGCTTTGCTGCGGTATTTACCGTGCGGAGCCGCTCTTGCTTTATGAAGGAGGGCAACCATGAACATACTTGAAGATCTGTGGTTCGGCAACATCTCGCCGTGGGAGCGACCGTTCAAGAAAGACAGCGCATACGCAGAACTGTTGGCACTGGTGATCCGGCATCAGGAAGATCTCAACGGGCGGCTGAACGACGAGGAAAAGGAAATCTTCGAAAAATTCTCCGAATGCTCCACCGAGATGCACGATCTGACCGAGCGCGAGGCATTCGTGAAAGGATTCACCATTGGTGCGAGGATCATCATTGAAGTGCTGGCGTCAGAGGGAGAAGAGTGATCAAAAGTTATAAGGCATGGAGTCACGAAGATGGCTCCGTTCCTTTTGCAGAAATACATCAGCCGCCGTGTGTAGCGATCGTGCTGCATGGCGGATTTGGCACCCGAAGCAAACACAAAGACCGCACCGCGGGCGCGTGTGTGCGAAACAAAGACTACTTGAACCGTGCTTGAAGTCGCAAAGGAATAGCAACGCAAAATGGTACATCATCTTATTTTTCTCAATTTTGTTTATATTTTCCCTCAAAACGATTGCTTGAAATATTAGAATAGTATGCTATAATATTATCGGAAGCTTCCAAAAAACAACAAACATATTGGAGGAAACTATGTTACAGTTTAAAGATAAAATCAAGAAATTGCGAAAAGAAAAAGATATGACACAAGAACAGCTTGCCGAATATATGGGAGTATCGCCTCAAGCCGTAAGTCGTTGGGAAACAGGGATTACTTGTCCCGATATTTTCGCGTTGCCCGCTTTGGCTGAATTATTTGGCATCACCGTTGACGGCTTGCTTGGTGTGGACGAAAAAGAAAAACAAAAAGAAATCAGAAGCATCATTTCTGCGGCAGAGGAAAAAATTAATCAGGGTATAACAGATGAACCTATCGTACAACTGCGTGAGGCATTGAATAAATATCCTAACAACGAGCAACTTCTTTGCTCATTGATGTATGCGTTATATGTTGCAAGCGAAGATGAGGAACTGTGCAAAGCATATGACGGCGAGATCGTATCCATCGCATATAGAATCGAACAGCATTCAACAGATAACGACTGTCGAAATGAAGCACGCAGTATTTTGTTCCGCCACTATTGCGATACAAACAGAAAAGCCGAGGCGCTGCAAATTGCCGACGGTATGGCGCGTATAGAAACGAGTCTTGAACGTAATATTTATTGGGCGCTTGACGGTGCTGATCGTCTCGCATACCTTAAGGAACGAATGGCAGACGATATGCATTATCTGCTTTGGGATGTAAATGCATACGCGTGTCACGCAGATATTTCCGACGAAGAAAAGGAAAAGCTCAATTCTGTTTGTCAAAACATTAAGGATCTGATGAAAGAAACCTTAAATATTGAATAGCCCCTTCGGGAACTGTACAGACGCAATGTAAAAGTGGTCATGTACCAAATCATAATCATGACCACTTTAGCTCACTAAACCGCCCGTGTTGCCCCACAAACGGCACACAGGCGGTTTTCATTTTATGCAGTGATGTGTACGACGCTCCCCCACATCTCGCCGTGTGAGCGATCTTGTGCCTCGCGTGGGCGTACGATTCACTCCTTGATCTTCTTCTCGTACTCCTCAATTTTCATTTTTCCCGCAAGCGCCTTATCTCGATACTCCACCGCCCAATCTGACCAGGTTCGAAATTCGGATTTGGTCATTTTCTTTTTGAGAACCCTTGCGTAGTGATTTTTATACGCACGGTTGTAGGCAAGCCATATGGGATCACTCTTACATTTTTCCTCGTACTTCTTGTGCGCACCGATATTGCGGCAGGTCTTGCCGTCGGTGCCTTTCACCGGGCGCTCGCAGAAATCGTAGTATCGCCCGGAGGTCAGGAGAAAATAATTGCCGCAGTGTTCACAGCGCTTGGGAATAAACCCGCTTCGCAGTCCGCGGAAAAAATCGAAATAGAGAAAAGCAGAGAGGCTGTTGAATGTATAAACGTCGCACCATACAGATTTGCGTCCTTGTTTTATGGTTTTACATTCGAGCGACATAACACCGGACGGCTTGATGATCTTCCGCTCCGCTGTCTTAATATATTTTTCGTAAACCTTTGCAATCTCATCGTCGGTCAGAAACTTTCCCGCGGCATGAACATATTCATCCAGGAAATGCCCATAAGTATCCTGCAGATGCGTGAGTGTATCGAGCAGATCAATGTACGGTTCGATCAGCGCGCGCAGGTCATTGTTGAGAAGCTCTGCACCGTAATAATCCTCAAGCTCCGCGTCTCCGTTGTGCCAATACGGCTGAAAATGGCGCATATCATCCTTTTCACTCATAACCGATTCCAGCACGTGGCTATCATAAAAACCGTAGTCTCTTTCCTTGTATCGCTCATCCTCTATAAAAGAATATGGATCTGCGGGATTTTCAAATTCCTCGTAATCTTCTTCAGATTCTGCGAGAGGATCAAACATTTTTTTAACGGTATCCTCGGGAACACCGCGCCTGCGAAGCTCGGCTTTCTTCTCTTCCCGTTCTGCACGGCTTTCTTTGTCATCATATTGGTGATCAAACATCGAGGAATGCAGGCTCAACATATGAATCAGGTCCTCGTAATCAAACGCATCGGGATCTGTCACATAGCGATACAGAGGCAGCTCAAGCAGAAGCTCCTTCACATCATTCAAACGTGCTTGCGCCATGTAAACATTCTTGTCGTAATTCTCCCACGCGCTGAAATTCACATCAAATTTGAACAGCAGACATTGCAGCAGCGATTTTAACTCATCCCGTAAAAGTGAAAGGTCTCGTCCGGTGTAACCGAGCAGCTTACAAAGCACTTCGCAGGTTTGATAGCTGTGCTTTTCATCTATGATACAGGTGTTTTTCGAATAATATACGGTAATCTTAAACGGATTCGGCGGCAGCTTAGCCATGCAGAAATCACTCCTCTATGCAAAAATTGTCGAAATGTTTACAATTTTTTCATTCTCAATTCGGAAATTTGGTGCGGATTAAAAATATTTTTTGCCGAAAAAACTTATCAAAATACTTGCTTCCGGCTTTGCAAAAATGCCAAAAAGCATTGATATATAAAGAAAAACAGCCTTTGTAAACAGTTTGTAAACCAGTACCCAGTAGATAACAAAATAGATAACCGTAGAGATAGTATATATTATCTATTGTGTTTTGTCAATATGCATGGTAAAATTTTATTGTCGACAAAACAAGTCTCCGACGTCTGCGCAGAGTATAGTCGGAGTAGAAAAAACGGAGGTAACGATTGAACGGAGAATTGAATTACGATGAAGAACTGCGTCGTCAGCAGCTTGCGTTTCTCGGACTCGCCGAACTGGAAACGATGGATGCGGACACACTGGTGAGCACGCCGCTGAAAGCAACACCGTTCCTTGTGTCAGAGCTGATACCACAGGGGATTCACATCATCGGCGGTGCGGCGAAGATCGGTAAGTCATGGCTGATGCTTTGGTTCGGTTTACAGATTGCAAAAGGTCAGCCAATATGGAATTTTGAAACCAAACAAGGCACGGTTTTATACCTTGCTCTTGAGGACAGCTTCGAGCGAATACAGCGTCGTCTTCTTGACATCACCGAGGAGGGGTCGCCGTCGCTCAAGTTTGCGGTGGAGTGCAAATCGCTTGCGAATGGATTCTGTGATGAGATTGACAGATTCATGGAAGAGAATCCGAACACAAAGCTTGTGATCGTTGATACCTTTCAAAAAATCCGAGAGGATATCGGCAACACAAATCTCTACGCGAACGATTACAAGGAACTTGGTGTTTTGAAATCACTTGCATCCAAACACGGGCTGGCTATCCTGCTGGTTCATCATCTCCGGAAGCAGGGGGCAAACGATCCTGTGAACACGCTCACGGGTTCTACGGGAATCTCGGGTGCGGTAGACAGCACGTTCATTTTGCAGCGGGACAAGCGCACAGAAAATGCAGCAACGCTGTTCTGCACCGGCAGAGATATCAAAACATTGGAAATCCCGTTGGTTTTCTCTGAAGCAAGTCACACATGGCTTTTGCGGGATGCTAATCCGGAGCTTGTAAAGCTGATTGATCCGACTGTGGAAATGGTGGATCGTTATTTCACGAAAAGCGGTACGGATGATTTTTGCGGAAGTGCTACCGAGCTTGCGGAGAAGCTGAAATCACATGGCATGATCGACATCACACCTGCCGTTCTGTCAAAAAAGCTTCTCTGCGGATGTGCACAATTCTGCTCTCTCGGGTATGCGTGCGAATTTTTCCGAACGCATGAAGGAAAGAAAATCAAGATCACTCGCATAAAAGAAAATGAAGTAAATGCAAGCTGACAAATGGATGCGTCGGTGCGTCGGCAGAGTCGGTGATGCTGCTCGTTTCCAAACTTTCCGACACACCGACACGGATGGGAAAGCTTCGCCTTTGACAGTCATACCCCCTATTTTGATAGAGAGGACAACAAAACCGCACCGAGAAGGTGACGATCCGACTCACGCCTGACAAGCACTCCGTTTTTGTGCGCACTTTAAGGCGTTGTGTGAGCAAGTGACAGGTGGGGGGTATATAACCCCTACCCGATAAGGTTCACCCCAAAACTACGGCAATGTCGCCAAGAAAACGCACTCAAAACGCGCGATGTACGCCTCAGATGTGTTGTGGGCAGCGGATGACACGAATTAGGAGAAATCAGATATTATCGTCAACCGAGGATAAAAACGGAAACAGCACAGGGTCGATAATGAAGCAGGTGAAAGGCGTGGGGTTGCTGCTGCTCCCCACACCACAAAACATCGGACGGCAATGCCGACCGTTTGGGGAAATTCGCCCACTTTCCTCTCTTTTTCAAAAAGGGGTTGCTGAGTGGGAGATCTGCGTTTTACGGGGTTGCAAACCAATTTCTGCTTGTATATACAAGGCTTTTCATAGGGGTTGCGACAAAATTATGATAATTTCGAACAACAATCGGGGTCAAACCCAAAATATCGATTTTGACCTCAAAATGAAAGGAGAAAATTATGCCATTACCAAAGGATAAAGAAAAATTTGCTCTGTGGGTAAGACCAACCACTATGCAAGGAGTAAGAGAAAACTATCGCGAGGATAACTGCAGAAGCCAGTCCGAATTTATTGAAAATGCTATTCTTTTTTACCTCGGATACCTCACAGCGGACAAGCCGAAATCCTTTTTGCCGTCGATGTTTTTATCAACCATGAAAGGAATCGTAGCCGAAAGTGACAACCGAACAAGCGGACTTTTATTCAAAATTGCGGTCGAGCTTGCCATTTTGCAAAACCTTATTGCCGCCACAAATGAGGTGGACGAGCTGACGATGACCAAGCTTCGAGGTGAATGTATCAAGGAAGTAAAGAGGATACACGGCATTTTTACAATGGAAAAAGCGATGGATTGGCAGTCAGAGTAAGAGAAAAAATAGATTTGAGGTGATAACTATAGCAGCAGTAATAAAAAGAAACAAGGCATATTTGATTCGTGTATCCAACGGAATGAAGGACGGCAAACAAGTATTTGTCAACTATACTTTCCATCCTGCACCCGGCGCAACCGAACGTGCGGCGAGAAAATCGGCAAAGGAATTTGCGGTTATGTTCGAGAATCTTGTACACAGCGGCGGCTATGTCAAGGGGATGAATGCGACGGATGCGCTCTGTAAAAGGTGCGGAATGACCGTTCGGGAGTTTGTTGAGAACCACTATATAAATGGAATTTCGCTTCATCTTTCCCCCAACACTTGCCGAAATTATGAAAAAGTGATCCGTCAATTCATCCTCCCGTCGTTCGGAAATTTACCGATCGCTCAGCTGAATGAGGTGCATATGCAGAGCTTCGTTGACTTCCTTTGTACGCCGGAAGCGCGGCTTGACAAGAAAAAAGGGACTCCGCTTGCCGCCTCAACCATCAAACGATACGCCACGGTGTTGTCGTCGATCATGACAGAGGCGTGGAAAAATCACCTGATCGAGAAGAAACCGCTTGCCGAAAAATATATCCGTTATCCGAAAATTGCCGCACCCGAGCTTGAGGTTTACAGCGAGGAAGAAGCAAATGTATTCAACGCAAAGCTGCTTTTGGAAGATGCACGCACCCGTGCATTACTGTGTGTTGCACTCTCAACAGGAGTCAGACGAGCTGAGCTGGTGGCGCTCAAATGGTCGGATGTGGACTTTCACGAAAGATTATTATCGATCAACCGAAGCGCATATAAGCCGAAAGACGGGGAGCAGAAAACAAAACTTCCAAAATCGCTTACCGGTATTCGCCGTACTTTTCTCACCGAAAATGCTCTTGAATCACTCCGTCTCTGGCGAGAGGAACAAGAATCTATCCGAAAAAACTCCAAGGAATCGGCGTGGGATGAGGGATATATTTTCACGGACGAGCATGGAAAAATGATGAGCTTGTATGCACCCACCGTAATTTGCTCCGATTTTCAGAAAAGACACGGACTGCGTCACTTGAAATTTCATGGACTCCGTCACACCTGCGGAACGCTGATGATGGCACAGGGCGCAGACATTCAGACAGTCAAAGCCGCCCTCGGTCATGCCGATTGGGAAACGACACAGCGGTATGTACACACGCTGAAATCGTCTTTGATCGAAGCCGGAACGAAATTCGGCAAGGCAATCAATTACAGAAATTGCGAGGTGAACTAAATAATGCAGCTGAGAACACTGACGCAAGCGATGGAATATATCAAGGAAAACGACCAAAACACAGCACTCAATTTGAACTTTCTTTCCACCCTTGCCGAGAACGGAACAATCACTTCGGCAAAGCACGGCAACCGAACACTCGTGGATGTTTTGCTTTTGCTCGGGGAGCTTCGCAAGATCATGGGCGTTCCGAAGATTCTCGGTACGGCTTATATTCCGAAAATCCGATCCATTCGTGATGCCGCAAAAGAACTGAAAGAAAAGGATTCAGACACAGCGATAACCGAGGATTTTATCAGAAAATTGGTAGATGACGGCAGGGTGAAAGCATTGACCTGCGGCACAAAACAGCTTGTGGCAATGGAATCCTTCATCTGTGCAAGGAAATTGCTTGGGGGTATGCCTGCACCAAGCAGCGAAAAAAACTCGCCTGCGAAGGTGCGGACAGCCAGCGCTGCAGCAAGAGAAGAAGCGGATAAACTCATCGAAAATGCGGCGATACCGTTCAGATGCACGCGCGAGGTTGGATAAAACAAAAAGGGCAGGCACGATGTGTGCTTGCCCCGGGGTACATAATGCAGGAATTCAAATTTCCTTTCTCACTGCCATTTTGTCAAAGCAATCTGCCGCAGCCTTGTCTGCCTTTGCTAAAACATGCAGATAAATATTTGTTGTGTCAATCGAAGTATGCCCAAGACGGGAGGAAACCGTCTTGATATCACAGCCGTTTGCGAGAAGCAAGGTTGCCGATGTGTGACGTAAGCCGTGGAATTTCAGGTGACGAATGCCGTGTCGTTTCAGAAAATGGTCAAACTGCTTTGTGGGCGTTTGCGGATTCATCACGTGACCGTCCGCTTCGGTGAAAACATAATTCCCACGATACCAACTGTCACCGAGATAGGCAATCCGCTTGTCCTGCTCAGACTTATGCTCGCGCAGTATGTCGCAAAGCACCTGCGGAATGGCAATGGTTCGGATACTGCTGACTGTCTTCGGCGGCTTCTCCCGTGCAGGCTCGCCATGGGGCTTATACACGCTTCGCTTGATGGATAGCGTCCCCGCGTCAAGGTCGATATCGTCCCATTTTAAGCCGACAATCTCACCTCGCCTTGCACCTGTGTACAGCGCAACCGAGATCACCGCGCGGATGTGTGTCGGCTCTTTTTCAAGGGCGTTGATGATGTTCTGCGTTTCGTTGTCATCGAACACTTCCACATCGGGAGCGATGGATTTCGGGATTTCCAGCTTCTTTGCATCGGCCGGATTGGAATGAACAAAGCCCTGCTTGCAGGCGAGCGTCATCACCGACTGCAGTACCGTGATGTATCGTTTGACCGTGGCAGGGGAGAGATATTTTCCTTTGCCGTCCTGACGGCTGCCCGGCTTCATGAGAATATTCACCATCTGCTGTGCGTGTGCAGGCTGAATTTCGGTGAGCTTCAGCTTCCCAAGCCGCGGAATAAAGAACTCGTCAAGCACTCTCTCGTAGAATTTCCAAGTGTCGGGAGATAGGATGGATGCTTTGATCTTTTTGTATTCGGTGCAGAAAGCAGAGAAGGTATATTCCTTCGGACAAGCCTTGATGATGTCGGCGTTCGCCTTGACTTCGCTTTCAAATGCAAAAATAAACTGTTCAAGTTCTTTCTGCTTTTTGCTTTCGGACAGGGATAGACTTGACGGGTGAAAGGTTTTTGACCGCTGAATCGGTTTTCCGTTTTCGTCAAGACCGCAGGATACGCGGATAAGGTATGTACCGTTTGCTCGTTTCGTGATGTTTGCCATAAAAGCCTCCTAAAATTTTCATTTCAATCGGCTGATACAGCACTCCAAAAAAACTATGCACATACTATGCACAAAACCCGTTTTTGCCTCGATTTTAATAACAAAAAGTGTAGAGGCCAAATCTCGTAACAACGGCGAAAAACAGAGTAAAAACGAGATAAAAAAAGAAAACGGAAGATTTTATCTCCCGTTTTCCTGGTCTGAGTGACTGGACTTGAACCAGCGGCCTCTACCACCCCAAGGTAGCGCGCTACCAACTGCGCCACACCCAGATGCTCTCTCAAAGCCTAATTATTATAGCACATCACTTTGCGCGCGTCAAGTGTTTTTTCATATTTTTTGTAATTTTGTGCAATAGATAAATATTGCGCGATTCTACGGGCGGAATATTGCACATTTCGATACATAAATCGTCCCGGGGCGTGGAACACTTATATGTGAAATCGCAACGGTTTCAATTCAAACACAGGAGATTGAACTATGGAAAACAAGACCGCCAACTACTGTATTGCCTGCACCGTTACCCAGTGCCGCAATCACGTCAAGACTGCCAACTATTGCGCTTTGGATAAGATCCAGGTAGGCACCCACGAATCCAATCCCACCGTCAGCCAGTGTACGGATTGCGAATCTTTTGTGGCCGAGAAGTCCTGCGGAAACTGCAACAGCTGATAGAAAAGAGATAACCGGAGGGCATATGCCTTCCGGTTATCTTTTGTGATTATTTCTCAATCAAAGCGGTGGATACGGCCTCAAACAGCGCGGTTTTGTCTGCGTCAGACAGGATTCCGTACACCACATACCGGCCGAATACCTTGTATTCCGCGTCCCGCAACTTGGGATACTCCTCTACCAGATACATGCCGGTCCATTCCTCGTTTCGCTGGGTCAGGTAGTCCTGCACGGCCTTTTCCACGGCGGCGGTGTCGTCACCAATCGCCTTAATGATGCCGATTTCGTCCAAAGAGGACCCGGTGTTTTGCATATAGATGGAGCAGTCCTCCATGATGGACGTGTCCAGCATCATGCGGTAGCGGATGTAGTCTTCGTCGGCGGCGGCCAGAGGAGCATCGGGGGAAACGACCTCGGCAACGGAAGCATATACATCGGCAGATGCGATATCGGCGCGATAGGTGGGGGCAGCATTTCCTTTGCAGGAAGGAAGTGCCAACAGCATCAGTGTCAAAAGCGCAGTCAGGATTCGTTTTTTCATGGATGTCCGGTCCTTTCTTATTCGGTGATGTATCCCGGCAGGGCATGGGTGCGGATGTAATTCAGTACGATGCCGCAGGAATCGGCGTTCAGGTGCAGTCCGTCGCCGTTCTGATAGGATTCCGGCAAGAATCCTTCCTCATCGGCAAGTACGCGGATCGTGTCCAGATAATGGATGCCGCAATCCTCCGCTACTTGGCGGATCCATTCATTGGCAAGGCGGATGCGTTCGTTGTTGATGGACTTGGTCTTTTCCCAGCTCCGTGCCACGGGATAAATGGATTGCAGAATGATCTCTGTATCGGGGGATGCATCCTGAATCAACTTGACCAGTTTGGTGTATACGGAGATGAAGTAATCTTTTTTATCGTGCATGTACGAGATGCCGTTCACACCCAACGTGATGACCATGATCTCGGGCTTCTTTTGCGCAACTGCTTCCTTGATGGTGATTTCATCGCCCGTTTCCGGGTACAGAATTGTCGTGGTCAGAGCCAGATCCAGGGACAGTGTGCGAGATTTGGGCGTCCACACCTGCAGACTTTCCCGTCCGCCGCTCAATACCCCGTAATACAGGAGGGAATAGGTGGTGGAGTCACCGAGAAATACGATTCTATCCTGATATTCCACGCCGGCATCCGGGGTTTCACCCAGGATATAGTCACCGCTGGGCGGAGTGTCCGGAACATACGAGGTATTCGGCTCCGTCGCGGGCGGATCGGTAATCGGTGCCTCGGTAGTTACGGGATCGGTGGCGGGGGGATTGGTGACCGGATCTTCCGTGGTACCATCAGGGGCGGTTGTCGTGTCCTCCGCCGATCCGGTGTCCTTGGGAGGAATGCCCGGGGCGGGATCGGTGACGGGAGGTTGGGTGTCCTTCGGCCCTGTGCGCTGGAATAAGGCACCGTGGGACGCAACCAACCCGGCTACAATCAGAACGCACGCCATGATCGCGACCACCACAAAGAAGAAGTGGGAGTTGGTAGATGATTTATAGTTTTTATACATACAATTGCCTGCTTATACAACAAAGATTATTTTTTGACTTTCTTGAACTGGCTTTCATAAGCGGATTCCCGATTCTGCTTGGCGCGGCCGAGGGAGCGGATAAACGCAAGAATCACGGTGCAGGCGGCGTAAACCAGGGTAAAGGCGGTCAGGATGACCAACACACTGCCCGCGTTGACGGCGGTTTGTCCCCATACGATAAATATGACAGAGAAAATCATCGTGCATGCACCGTAGTGCAGGAGCAGTTTCAACGCATACGGCAGCTTAGTGCGGAGCACCAGCTGATTGGCCGATTCGAACAGAATACAAAATACCAGAAGCATATACATCATCTGCAGCGTGGGAATCCACTGATGCCCGGGCTCAGCTGCCAGGCTGCCGCAGGTGTACAAAAGCAGGGTGACAACGGTAAAATATATACAGGCCACGGACAAAATTTTGCCCAGCCGTGCGAGTGCTTTCATGGACGAATAACCCCTTTGCGCAAATTCTCTACATAGGATACCATGGAAATGCATTTTTTGCAAGAGAATCGAGGAGATTTGCGCGTTTTTGCGAGGATTTTACAAATTATTCACCATCTAATCGAGGGAATTCTCCGCAATCCGCACAGCTTTGGCGTGAAGTTCTCCGTCCTCACCTTTATAGACGGTGCTTGCGTTGCGGGATAGAAATTTTGTCAATTCATACATATCAATCCAGATCTGGTTCCAGCCATCTTTTTGGCAAGGGTCGAAAATCAACTGCATCCCATAATGCAAGTGGGGAACATCGATATTGTTTGTGTTTTCCTTTCGGCTGTATCCGGTCATTCCCAGATAGCCGATAACCTCGCCCGCGTCCACGATCTTTCCCTCATACATATCCGTATAGGGATGATTTTTGCGCAGATGCGCATAGTAATAGTATCGCTTTCCGTCAAAGGAGCGGATGCCCAGCCGCCATCCGCCGTACTGATTCCATCCGCAGGCTTCCACATAGCCGCCTTCCACGGCAATGATCGGTGTTCCCACACTGCCCATGAGGTCGTGTCCCAGGTGCTTGCGCTTGTACCCGTAGGAACGGGATGAGCCAAAATCGTCGTAGTGGCTGTAGCCATATCCTTGGGCGATCGGCGCAAAGGCCCGCAGGCCGTATCCGTCGGTGCAGGTTCCATCCGAGGCAATTTCCCGGTAGGGACCTACTATACCATCCAGCACTGTACCGTATGCTTCCTTGTAATAGGCGAATGCCTTTTCGTTTTTAGACAATATGCAAAAATCCGTTCCGTCCGCATACGATGCGATCAATGCCTTCAGATCGGACCTCTTGTACCGCGAGAAATCCCCGCCGTAGCGGACTCCCAATGCGGCCAATAACTCCACCCAGTTCACCTCCCGCTCCGATCCGTGGGTATCCATGTCCGCCTGCAGGGCAGCTTCCATGGCCTCTGCGGTCACGTCAAAATCTACCCATTTGATGTATTTCTTATCCGTATCCTCTGTTTCGCTTGCGTATGCCCGAACCATTCCCCCGCCGGCGATGGCGGCGGCAAGAACGATTGCCATCCATTTTTTATACATTGTTTTCCATTCCTCGCGTGATGTGTTGTATGCATATACAGTATAAATATGTGTTGGGCCAAGGAGGAATATGCCTGCCGCCTTTTGGCGGAAATGGATTTTCTCCGGTGCAATCTCTACAATAAATATATTTTCCGACAGGCAGAAATCCAGTGAATAAATTCCTTCAACGGATTGACAATACAGGCGCGGGAATGTATAATATACAATGAATAAATTTAGATAATTATATGTTATTATATGCAACTGAGGAAAGGATCTGCCCCATCGGGCAGTTGTGCTGTGTATGTCCAGACGTAAAGAGAGAGAAACAGTTTTCCAGCTTTTGTTTGAAACGGAATTTCATATGTCCGAGACTCCGTCCGTAATCTATGCCAACGCCTTTGAATTGCGCGGCATGGAGGAGACGCCCTACATACGGGATACCTATTTCGGGGCTTTGGAGCATCGGGCGGAAACGGATGCCTTGATTGCGCAGAACGCCCATAAGTGGAAATTGTCCCGTATGGCGGCTGTGACCCGCTCCATTCTCCGCCTGGCGGTGTATGAGATTCTGTGGGGGGAGGTTCCGCCCCGCGCCGCCATCAACGAAGCGGTGGAGCTGGCCAAGATCTATGACGATGAGGCGGCGCCTGCGTTCATCAACGGCATTCTGAATCAGATTGCCAAAGAGAGCGGCAAACTGACAGCCCCCGCCGAGACGGAAACGGCCGAATGAGCAAGCGACTGTTCGCCGGTATTGATACCAGCAATTACACCACCTCGGCGGCACTGTGCGATGAGGCGGGGAATGTGCTCTGCAACGCAAAACAGCTTCTTCCCGTAGCGGAAGGGGAGCGGGGACTGCGGCAGAGCGATGCCGTGTTCCACCATGTGCGCAATCTGCCCACGGTAGTGTCGCAGCTGCGCCGCGCGGTGGCGGATGCCAAGGAAAAAGAGCCTTGCGAGATCGTCGCCATCGGCGTGTCAGCGTATCCCCGGGATGCAGAGGGATCGTATATGCCTTGCTTTTTGTCCGGTATGGCGGCGGCAGAGACCGCCGGTGCCATGCTGGGCGTACCTGTGCTTCCGTTTTCCCATCAGGCGGGGCACGTGATGGCGGCTCTTCATTCTGCCGATGCCATGCATCTGATCGGGAAACCGTTTGCCGCCTTTCATGTGTCCGGCGGCACCACGGAAGTGCTGTATGTAGAGCCCCACGGGGAGCACGTGTTCCATGTGACCAAGTTGGGCGGTACCAATGATATCAACGCAGGACAGGCCATCGACCGGGCCGGCGTGTATATGGGGCTTCGTTTTCCCGCCGGAGCGGAAATGGAACGGTTGGCCGAAACCTATACGGGGAAAGTACAGCGAGCCAAAGTGTCCGTCAGCGGCCTGACGTGCAATCTGTCCGGCGTGGAGAATAAAGCGCGGCAGATGTACGATACCACGGGCGACGCGGCCATGACCTCCGCCTTCGTTCTGGATTTTGTGGGACGCACTTTGTGCGGTCTGCGGGATCATCTGCGAGAGACTCATGGGGATTTGCCCATCGTGTACGCGGGCGGCGTTATGAGCTGTCAGCGCATCCGCCATATGCTGGCGGAGGAGGGGGCCTATTTCGCACAGCCCCGTTTTTCATCGGATAATGCGGCGGGAACGGCTTTGCTCGCCCGCCATACCTATTTGCAATCGGAGAGAGATCATGTCGGAGATCATGCATAATACCCCGTCGGAAAGCGGCTGCTTTCCCGGCGCGGTTACCGTTACCCAACTGAATGAATTCGTCAAGCAGCTCATCGACGGCTCCACCCATCTGGCCGATGTGTATGTGAAGGGCGAGATCTCCAATTTCAAGAATCATTACGGCACGGGCCACTTCTATTTTACTTTGAAGGATGACGGCGGTCTGATCCGCGCGGTCATGTTCCGCTCCAGCGCGGCAAAATTGAAATTCATGCCGGAGAACGGCATGCGCGTGGTGGTCCACGGACGGGTGTCCGCCTTTGTCCGGGACGGACAGTATCAGCTGTACGCAGATTCTCTGGAGCCGGACGGCGTCGGTGCCTTGTATATCGCTTACGAACAATTGAAAAAACGGCTGGAGAGCGAGGGATTGTTCGACCCCTCCCGGAAAAAGCCCCTGCCGAAGATTCCCACCCGCGTGGGTATCATCACCTCCGCCACCGGTGCCGCTGTGCGGGATATGATCCACGTGGCGGGACGCCGATTCCCCTTCGCTAAGTTGATTCTGTACCCATCCCTCGTGCAGGGGCCGGGTGCGGCGGCACAGCTGATCGAAGGTGTTCAGTATTTCAACCGCACAGCCTCCGTGGATGTGATCATTATCGGCCGCGGCGGCGGGTCCATTGAGGATCTGTGGGCCTTCAACGACGAGCAGCTGGCACGGACCGTGGCCGCATCGCGGATACCCATCATTTCCGCCGTGGGACACGAAACGGATTTCACCATCTGCGATTTTGTGGCCGACCGGCGGGCACCAACCCCCTCCGCCGCGGCGGAGATCGCTCTGCCGGAAACGGCCGAATTGAAGCGGAAAATCAACAATATCATCTCCCGGGAGAACGCGGTGCTGACGCAAGTCATTGCCCGCCGCCGGGAATATCTGACACGCCTGTCGGATTCCCGTGCGCTCCGCAGTCCCATGAATTTCATCGACGATAAGCGGATGCATCTGACCACGCTGGCGGAACGGCTCGCGTTGTCCCAGACCAATTCGCTCTCGATCAAACAGGCACAGCTGAAAGCCATCGCGGGAAAGATGGAGGCACTGAATCCTCTGTCTGTTCTGTCCCGCGGATACAGCGCCGTGTACGGTGAGAACGGCGAGATCATCAAACACACCGATCAACTTACACCCGGCGCGTCCATCACCTTCCGCCTGGCGGACGGGGAAGCGGATGCGCAGATTCGGGAAGTACGGAGGAATCCATCATGAAAATGGATGAAACTATGACATTTGAGGCGGCTATGGCCCGCCTGGAAGAAATCGTGCGTCTTTTGGAGAGCGGAAATGCCCCCTTGGACGTGTCCCTTTCCTTATACGAAGAAGGAGTCGCCTTGGTGCGGCTTTGCAATACCCGCCTGGACAATGCGGAACAGCGGGTCAAAATCCTGACTTTTGCCGAAGATGGTACAGCCCAGGAAAACGATATGACTGGAGGAAACAGCGATGCTGCCCATTAACGATGAATTGTACGCTGCCGCGCAGATGACGGAGTTTGCCCTGGATTCCTGGCTTTCTCCCGTGTATTCGGGGGATACCCCGCTGGCGGAAGCCATGCGGTACGCCACCATGGGCGGTGGCAAGCGAATCCGCGGATTCCTCACTGTCCATTTCTGCCGGCTCTTCGGCGGAACGGATGCGGCTTCTCTGCCGTTTGCCTGCGCTATTGAGATGATCCATGCCTATTCTCTGGTGCATGACGATATGCCCTGTATGGATAACAGCGATATGCGCCGCGGCAAGCCCTCCTGCCATAAAGCCTACGGCGAGGCAAATGCGCTTCTGGCTGGTGATACACTGCTGACGCAGGCCTTTGAGGTGGCCGCGTATAATCCCTCCGTTTCCCCCGAGGCGATCCGCCTGGCGGTGCGCGAAATGGCACACGGCGCGGGTGCGCTCGGCATGGCAGGCGGCCAGTATTACGACCTGGCGGAGGAGTGCGCCACCTTTGACGAGCTGGTTCGTCTCCAGCAGATGAAAACCGGTGCGTTGATCCGCACTGCGTGCCTGCTGGGATATTATGCCGCCACGGACAAGCCGGACGGCAAGGTTATCGCCAATATCCACCGCTATGCGGACGGAATCGGTCTGGCGTTCCAGATTATCGACGATCTTCTGGACGTGCAGGGAGATGCGGCAGTTCTGGGCAAGCCCATCGGAAGTGACGAGAAAAATGGAAAAAAGACCATTCTCACCTTCTATTCTCCCGCAGAGGCGGAAGAATTGGCCCGCAAGTGCACACAGGATGCCATCGATGCCATCCGTGATTATCCCGGCAGCGATCTGCTGTGCTCTTTGGCCCAGCATCTTATGAAAAGGAAAAGCTGAGATGGATTTTCTGACGTCTCTTTCGTCCAATTATATGCTGATCTGTGCGGTGATCGGCTACTTCCTCGCACAGATTCTGAAAATTATTATCTGCATTATCCGTGATCGCAAGCTGGATATGAAATTGATGTTCGCCTCCGGCGGCATGCCGTCCTCCCACGCATCCACCGTGGCGGCCCTGTGCATCTCCTGCGCCCGATTGTACGGCGTGGGATCGCCGCTGTTTGCCATCACCTTTGTGCTGGCATCCGTTGTCATGTATGACGCGGCCGGTGTGCGCCGTGCCGCCGGTGAACACGCGAAGATCCTCAATCGCCTGCTGGAAGGACTTACCTCCGGCGATCCGATTCTGGCGGAGGCCAGCTTGAAGGAACTGATCGGCCACACCCCCCTTCAGGTGGTCATGGGCGCCCTGTTGGGCATTGTGATCCCCTTTGTGGTTCCCATGTCATGAGGCTGGATACATATTTGGTGACGGCGGGGCTGGCTCCCAGCCGTACCCGCGCAAAAGAATGGATCGACGGCGGATTCGTCACCGTGAACGGAAACGTGATTCGCAAGCCGTCTTTCGATATCGATGACAGCTTGTCCCCGGATGTGTGTGTCACCGGACAGACCCACCCCTTTGTGGGCCGCGGCGGTATGAAACTGGATGGCGCGCTGACCGCCTTCCGTATCGATGCGGCAGGGAAGATCTGCGCCGACATCGGTGCCTCCACCGGCGGATTTACCGATTGCCTTCTGCGCCGCGGCGCCGCCCGCGTATTTGCGGTGGATTCCGGTGCGGGCCAGTTGGATCCCTCCCTGTGTGCGGACAGCCGTGTGGTCAATATCGAGCATTTCAATGCCCGGAATTTGACCCCGGACACCTTCGGGTGCCTGTGCGATATGGCCGTGGCGGATCTGTCCTTTATCTCCCAGACCTACATATTGCCCAATGTCCGGGATATCCTGATTCCCGGCGGCATCTATGTGGGCCTGATCAAGCCTCAGTTTGAATGTGGCCGCGGTGCGCTGGATCGGCATGGGATCGTTAAATCCCCCGCCCAGCATAAGGCGGCCATTACCCGGGTCCTGGACAGCGCCCTCCTTTGCGGCCTTTTGCCCCAGGCGGTGATTCCGTCTCCCATTACCGGCGGGGACGGCAACCGGGAGTTTCTTATGTGGTGCATCAAATCCGATACACCCGGACCCATCGACGTATCTCATATTGATATAGATAGGATAGTGAGAGTATGACTTTGCGGCGCAAACGGATCGTTTTGATGCCGAATACGGAAAAGAATATCGATCCGCAGTGGATGAACAGTCTGGTCTTCCACCTGCATGAGATCGGATGCGATCTCCGTGCCCCGGAGAGCAGCCGACGCATGTTTTCCCAGGCGGAGGCCTGCATTGCTTTCTTCGAGGATAAAGACCCGCTATACGAAAAGGCCGATCTGATCCTGGTCTTCGGCGGGGATGGTTCCATCATCCGGGCGGCACGCAGCAGCGTGGGCCGTGAGATCCCCATTGCGGGCATCAACTGCGGCCGGCTGGGATATCTGGCGGAGATCGAAAGCAACGAAACCGATCTTCTGGACGCCATCGTGGCGGGAGAGGGAATTATCGAGCGGCGCATCATGCTGGATGTGCAGATCCTTCGGGAGGATACGATCCTCGGCGTGGATACCCCCGCACTCAACGATATCGTCCTTACCAACGGCCCTTTGCCGAAACTGCTTTCCTTCGGATTGTACTGCAACGGGGAACTGGTGGAGAACTGCTACGCCGACGGTATGATTCTGGCGGCCCCTACCGGATCCACCGCCTATTCCATGTCGGCGGGCGGCCCGATTCTGGATCCGTGCCTCAACTGCATCTGCGCCACGCCCATCTGCCCCCAGACAATGAACAATCGCCCCGTTATTTTCAGCGGGGATTCCACCTTGGAATTCCGGAACATAAGCAGCCGCGGAAATACCGCTTTTTTGTCCATCGACGGACAGGAGAGCATTATGCTGCATCCCACGGATACCGTGCGGATTTTCCGCTCTCCTTACCATACCAATCTGATCCGCATCAAACAAGGCGGATTCCTCAGCGCACTACGAAGAAAATTGTCATAAATCCATGTGTTGTCACACAAGCAGGAGGACATAATGAAAGTAAAGCGTCATAACAAAATTATGGAAATCATCGGCAGCTGCAATATCGAAACCCAGGAGGAACTGATCGATAAACTGCGTGCGGCCGGATTCGACGTAACGCAGGCCACCATCTCCCGGGATATACGGGAATTGAAGCTGGCCAAGGTCATGTGCGAGACGGGAAGTTATAAATACGTCCTGCCCAAATCCGGAGAGAACGATGGACGACACGTGTACAGCAAGGCACTGGTCGGCAGTATCAAAAGTGTGGACTGTGCTTTGAACGACATCGTGATCAAAACCTATCCCGGCTTGGCCAACGCCGTGGCCGCAGGCATCGACTCTCTCCATGAGCACGATATCCTGGGCTGTGTGGCCGGCGATGATACCATCATCCTGATCGCCCACAGTACGGAAAGCGCCTTGAATCTGTGCAAACGCCTTCGTAAGATCGCCAACGAATAACGGTGGCCTCTATGCTGCGATCGTTATATATTGAAAATATTGCCGTCGCCAGACAGCTCAATGTGGATCTTTCCCCCGGCTTCACGGTGATTACCGGTGAAACCGGTGCCGGTAAATCGGTGATGATCGATTGCCTGGCCCTGATCACGGGCGGAAAATCCCAACGGGAAATGATCCGCACCGGCGCTGAGCGGGCTGTGGTGTCCGCGGTGTTTTCCGATGTGGTACTGCCGGACTCCCTGCGGGACGCGGGGATGGAGGCGGACGAAAACGGAGAGTTGGAAATCTGCCGTACTCTCACGCTGGACGGACGGTCCGCTGTGAAGATCAACCGGCGGAGCGTGCCGCTGTCCGTGCTGAAAGAATTGGGGGCGTCCCTCGTCAGCATCCAATCCCAGAGCGAAACCCGCAATCTGCTGGATAAATCCTTCCATCTGGATATGCTGGACGAGTACGCGGGCACGGAAAATCTGCTCCGGGAATACGCCGTCCCCTACGGGGAATGGCAGGAGTTGACCGCGTCGGCACAGGCACTCAGAGAATCCCTCCAACAGAAAAATATGCTGACGGATATCCTGAAGTATCAGATCAAAGAAATCGATGCCGCCCGGCTGTCCGCGCCGGACGAGGATGAAAAACTGACGGCTATGCGTGCGAAGATCAAGAACATCGAGCGCATCGCCAAGTATTCCACCTTCGTCTACCGCGCCTTGACCCAGAGCGAAAAGGGAGCCACTGCCTCGGTGCTTCTGCAGAAATCCTCCGCGGCGCTCCGCCAGCTGGCGGATGTGATGCCCGAAGCGGAGGAATTGGCCGCCCGGCTGGACAATTATCGATATGAAATCGAGGATATCGGCGAGAGCGCACGGGCACTGATGGATGACGGTGACGTGCGAGATCCGGAAAAACAGCTGAATCAGATTGAGGCCCGGCTCAGCCTGATCGAGCGTTTGAAACGGAAATACGGCAATACCATTGCGGATATTCTGGCTTTCCGGCGGGATGCCGCCGCCAAACTGGCGGATCTGGAATCGGGCGACGAGAAACTCAGCGAGATCGAGGACGATATCCGCCGTATACGCACACAGCTGAGCGAGAAAGCGGCGGAGATCACCCGGGTGCGCCGAGAGGCCGCCGAGGCGATCAGCCGAAGCGTATGCGACACGCTTTCCTATTTGGATATGCCCAAGGTTCGCTTCCTCGTGGATATACAAAAAGTCTATGCCGGCGGTGAGGAGCAGTTCGGCCCCCGCGGCTCGGACGATGTAACCTTCATGATCGCCACCAATCCCGGCGAGCCACCCATGCCGCTGGCCAAGATTGCCTCCGGCGGCGAGATGTCCCGGGTGATGCTGGCCCTGCGCAGCGTGATGAATACCAAAAGCGGTGCCAACACCGTGGTGTTCGATGAAATCGATGCGGGTGTGTCCGGCGGTACCTCGGAGAAAATCGGCATCAAATTGAAGGAAATGGCCGGCGGGACCCAGACGTTGTGCATTACCCACTCGCCGCAGATCGCCGCTCTGGCGGACACCCATCTGCGCATCCGCAAAAAAGTCGTGGACGGACGGGCGGAGAGCGAGATAGAGGAATTGGACGAAAACGGCCGCGTCAGCGAGATCGCCCGGATCATCGGCGGTGTGTCCGTCACCGATACCCAGCGGGATGCCGCCCGGGAAATGATCGAAAACAATCAATAATCATCCGCACAGCGGAGATATGTTTACAATTCGAAAGGAGCACGGCGTCGCCGTGAATAGTTATTATGAATCTTTTTGAGGAATTCAAAGCCAGAGGCATGATTGCCCAGTGCACCAACGAGGAAGAAGTTGCCAAGCGGTTTGCCGGCGAGCCCATGACGTTTTATATCGGATTTGACCCGACAGCGGACAGTTTGCACATCGGTCACTTTATCCAGCTGAAGATTATGGCTCATATGCTGCGGGCCGGCCATCATCCCATCGCCCTGTTCGGCGGCGGTACCGGTATGATCGGCGATCCCTCCGGCAAGAGCGATATGCGTAAGATGCTGACCGAGGAGACCATCGCTCACAACATCGAGTGCTTCAAGAAGCAGATGTCCAAACTGCTGGATCCCGATAAGGTTACCTTTGTCAACAACGCCGACTGGCTCATGAATAAGAACTACATCGAGTACCTCCGCGAGGTTGGCCCCTACTTCACCATCAGCCGTATGCTGGCGGCCGAGTGCTACAAGTCCCGTCTGGATACCGGCCTTACCTTCCTGGAGTTCAACTACATGACCATGCAGAGCTACGACTTCTACCGCCTGTACCAGGATTACGGCTGCTCGCTGGAGTTCGGCGGCGACGATCAGTGGTCCAACATCATCGGCGGTGTAGAACTGATTCGCCGCAAGACCGGCAAGGAAGTATACGGCCTGACCTTCAAGCTTCTGCTCACCAGCGAAGGCAAGAAGATGGGTAAGACGGAGAAGGGCGCTCTGTGGCTGGATCCCGAAAAGACCTCCCCCTACGATTTCTATCAGTACTGGCGCAACATCGCCGATGCGGATGTAATCAACTGCATGAAACTGCTTACCTTCATGCCCCTGGAGGAGATCGCCGAGTACGAAAAACTGGAGGGCAGCGAGCTGAACCGCGCCAAGGAGAAACTGGCTTACGAGGTTACCGCTCTGATCCACGGCAAGGAAGAAGCCGATAAGGCACAGGATGCCGCCCACAAGATCTTTGCCGCCGGCGGCATGAGCGCGGATATGCCCACCACCGAATTGAGCGAGAGCGATCTCACCGACGGCAAGATTGCTGTGCTGGATCTGCTGGTAATCAGCAAGATGGCCCCCTCCAAGGGTGAGGCAAGACGTCTCATCCAGCAGGGCGGTGTGCTGGTGAACGATGCTAAGGTGGAGGCCATCGACGAAACGGTGGATGCGGCTGCTCTGACGGGTGACGGCATTATCGTAAGAAAAGGCAAGAAGACCTACCGCCGCTTCTGCATCCGGTAATGAGAGAGTATAAATATTTACTCTTTGATCTCGATAATACACTCATGGATTTTGATCGCGCGGAGGAGACGGCGTTTTACGCCGCATTCTCCGCGTCCGACCTTGTGGTGGACGATCACGTCTATGCGCTGTATCATGAGATCAATGCCGGATTGTGGAAACGCCTGGAAAAGGGTGAATTGTCCCGGGAGAGATTGAAAGATCTGCGCTACGAGATGCTGTTTCAGCGGCTCGGAATCCCGGACGACGGCAAGAGCCGGGAGGTCAGTGACCGGTATTTTACCGAACTCTCCCGCCAGCAGTTTATGATGAACGGAGCGGAGGACGTGTGCCGAATCCTGCGCCCTCACTATAAGATGTATATCGTCACCAACGGCACCTACGAAGTGCAGAAGGGACGCTTTTTCGGCTCTCCTTTGGAGAAGTATTTCGATGATATTTTCGTGTCGGAGCATATCGGAGCCGCCAAACCCTCCCCGGTATTCTTTGATCATGTGGTGAAAACTGTGGGGGATGAGGATCGGTCGGCCTATTGCGTCATCGGAGATTCTCTTACCTCGGATATGGACGGTGCCCTTGCCGCCGGCATGGATGCCATCTGGCTGGATCACCGCGGTACGGGGGATGCACAGGGACGGGCCGTCACGCATATACTGCAGGATATACGGCAGCTGCCGGCGTATCTTACGGATGCCGAACAAGGAGACGAGCATGAGTGATAGGATTATGGAATTGATACACGCCCTGCGCGGATATCCCCGGGGGGAGATATTCCTTGCGGAGAAGGAACCCCTCCGCGACCACACCACCTTCCGCATCGGCGGTCCGGCGGATGTGTATATCGAGCCGGCCACCGAGGACGCGTTCTGCTTTGTTATGGCGGAAGCGGCCAAGCGGGATATCCGTACCATCGTCATCGGACGGGGAAGCAATCTTCTCTTTGACGATGCGGGGTTCCGCGGTGCGGTGATCTCCACCGGCCGTCTGCGCACGGTCCGCTGTGCGGGCAATATCCTGTATGCGGGGGCGGGAGCATCCCTCAGTGCCTGTGCCAATGCCGCATGGGAGCAGGGATTGACCGGTATGGAATTCTCCTTCGGCATCCCCGGCAGTGTGGGCGGTGCCGTGTTTATGAACGCGGGTGCCTATGGCGGGGAAATCTGCCAGGTCCTCACGGAGAGCACTTATTACGATGGGGCCGACCATACGGTAAAAACGCTGGCGGCCGACGCCCACGCATTCGCGTACCGCGACAGCGTATATCGTCACCATCCCGAGCGCGTTGTTTTGTCGGCTGCTTTTGCCTTGCAGGCGGGGAACAAAGAGGAGATTCGTGCCGTTATGGACGATCTGATGAGCCGGCGCACGGAGAAACAGCCGCTGGAATATCCCAGCGCGGGAAGTGCTTTTAAACGGTGCGAGGGCCGGTTTACCGCCCGGATGATCGATCAGGCGGGGCTGAAGGGCTTCACCGTCGGCGGGGCGCAGGTGTCCGAAAAGCACGCGGGATTCATTATCAATCGGGGCGGCGCCACGTCGGCGGACGTTCGCGCGCTGATCGCCCATATTCAATGCGAACTGAAAAAACGCTTCGGCGTGGATATCCGGCCGGAGATTGTGTATGTGCCGCCGACAGGACGGGAAGTATAAAACAGGGAGACAGCTATGAACATTGTTCTTCTGACAGGATGCTCGGGTGCGGGAAAATCCCGCGCGGCCAATATTCTGGAGGACTGGGGATATACCTGCGTGGATAATATCCCCCTCAATATGATCGGCGTGCTGGTGGATATGCATCGGAAGAATTCCACCGCGGGGGATAAACTGGCTATCGTTACCGATGCCCGGTGCACCACGGATTTCCGTGAGCTCTCTCCGCTGGCCAAATCCCTCCGAAAAGCGGGGGATACCTGCCGCGTTGTGTATCTGGACTGTCGGGATGACGTGTTGATCAATCGGTATAAGTTCACTCGGCGGATGCATCCGCTGGCGCTCCGCTACGGGACAAGCATGGGCGACGCGCTGGTTCGGGAGCGGCAGATGCTGCGGGATGCCTACGAGTGTGCCGATGTGCGTATTGATACATCGGATATTACCCCCGCTCAACTGAAGCAGCTGCTGGAGCACGCGCTTGTGGGCGAAACGCACAACGGCATCTACATCTGCTGTATGTCGTTCGGCTTCAAATACGGCATCCCGCCCGAGGCGGATACGGTGTTTGATGTGCGCTGTTTCCCCAATCCCTATCATGTGGAGGGCATGCGGGAGAAGAACGGACTCCACCCGGATGTGAACGCCTATGTGTTCTCCTTCCCGGAAACCCATCAGTACATAGAACGCCTGCGGGAGTATTTTTTGTTCATGCTTCCGCTGTATGAAAAAGAAGGAAAGAAACAGTTTACCGTGGCTGTGGGATGCACGGGCGGTCAGCACCGCTCCGTGGCCATCGCCGACCGGCTGAATACCATCTTCCTGGAGAACGGATACAATTCCGTGGTGATCCATCGGAATATGGACGGGGCCTACGGTTCCACTGTATAAAAATACTATGTCGGAAAAATCCTATGCGCAAAAACTGCGGGAATCCCTGGCCGCCTTGCCCGTCAAAAAGAAGTGCTGTGTCCATGCTCTGCGGGATGCCCACGATTTGTACGAGGGGCCGCTGACCCCGGAGCAGCGGGCGGAGCAAATTGCCGCCTACCAATCCCGTGTCAAATGCCCGAATTGTATGTCTCACTTTATCCGCGCTCTTTTTCTGCTCCACGGATCGGTCACCGATCCGACGAAGCGGAATCATATGGAATTTTCCGTGGATACGGCGGCGGAATGCGATGCCATCGCGTCGCTGATCGCTTCGGTGGGATTTACGGCGGCACAGACTGTGCGCAAAAATAAGTACATTCTGTATATCAAGGACGGGGAAAGCATCTCGGATTTCTTCGCCTATATCGGTGCCAATACCGCCGTGTTTGACTTTATGAATACCCGCATCGAGCGGGAATTCCGCAACAATGTCAATCGGCAGGTGAACTGCGACACCGCCAATATCGAGAAGGCCCTGCAGGCGTCGGAGCGGCAGATCCAGGTGATCCGCCGCATGGCGGAAAGCGGGCTCATCCAGACTTTGCCCGATTCCTTGAAGATGACGGCGGAGTTGCGGGTGAAATTCGATCAGATGTCCATGAAAGAGCTTGGGGAGGCCCATGAGCCTCCCATCACCAAATCCGGCGTCAGCCACCGGCTGGCCAAAATCATGGATTTTGCCCGCGCGGCGGGACTGGAAGACTAAAAAAGGAGGGCCTTATGGAACGCTTTGCACATCTGCATCTGCACAGTGAGTACAGTTTGCTGGACGGCGCATGCCGCGTGGCGGATATCCCCCGCCGTGCCAAAGAGATGGGGCAGGATGCGGTGGCCATCACCGATCACGGCGTCATGTACGGCGTGGTGGAGTTCTATCGGGCCTGCGTAAAAGAGGGCGTGAAGCCCATCATCGGGTGCGAGGTCTATGTGGCCAAGCGCAGCCGATTCGATAAAGTACACGATCTGGATTCCTCCAGTTATCATCTGGTTCTCCTTTGCGAGAACGAAACGGGATACCGCAATCTGATCCGCATGGTGTCCCTGGCCTTCACGGAAGGCTTTTATTCCAAACCCCGCGTGGATATGGAACTGCTCCGGCAGCACCATGAGGGACTGATCGCTCTGTCCGCCTGCCTGGCGGGCTATATCCCCCGGCACATCGTCCGCGGGGAATACGAGGAGGCGGAAAAATGTGCCCGGGAGATGCGGGACATCTTCGGGGAGGATCATTTTTATCTGGAAATACAGGATCACGGCCTGGAAGAGCAGAAAACGGTGAACCGGGCGATTCTGGACATATCCGAAAAGACGGGTATCCCCCTGGTGGCTACCAACGATGTCCATTACCTGCGCCGGGGCGACGCGGAATCCCAGGCGATCCTCATGTGCATCCAGACCAACAACGTGATCACCGACGGACGCCCCATCGGCTTTGAAACCGATGAGTTTTATATGAAATCCACCGCGGAGATGGAGCGGCTGTTCGCCGACTATCCCGGCGCCATTGCGAATACAGCCAAAATCGCCGATATGTGCGATTTCCATTTCACCTTCGGGGAGACACAGCTCCCCCGATTCCGTCCCGAGGACGGATCGGATCCCTCCGAGTACCTGGCCCGCCTGGCGTGGGAAGGCCTGGCATCCCGTGTGGCGGCCGGCCATATCGTCTTTACGGCGGGAAGGGAAGAATCCCAGTATCGGGAACGCATCGAGTACGAATTGTCCGTCATTGCCCGGATGGGATACAGCGAGTATTATTTGATCGTGTGGGATTTTGTCCGCCATTCCAAATCTGTGGGTATCCCCGTGGGACCCGGCCGCGGATCGGGTGCGGGAAGCCTGGTCGCCTATCTGCTCGGCATCACGGATATCGACCCCCTGCGGTTTGACTTGCTCTTTGAGCGTTTTCTGAATCCGGAGCGGGTCAGCATGCCCGACTTCGATATCGACTTTTGCTACGACCGCCGGGATGAGGCCATAGCCTACGTGCGGGAAAAATACGGGGCGGATCATACCGCCCAGATCATCACCTTCGGTACCATGGCGGCGCGGGCCGTCATCCGGGACGTGGGACGAGCCCTCGGCATGAGCTATGCGGATGTGGACGAAGTGGCCCGTCAGATCCCCCGTACCTTGGGGATCACTCTGGCGGATGCCTTGAAGCTGGATGGCCTCAAAAAAATGTATGACGAGGATCCCAATGTGCGCCGCCTGGTGGATACCGCCATGGCGCTGGAGGGCATGCCCCGCCATGCATCTACCCACGCCGCCGGCGTGGTCATTACCGAGAAACCGATCAGCGAGTATGTACCTCTCGCTGTCAATAATACCATCCCCGTCACCCAGTTCGATATGAATACCGTGGCGGATCTGGGCCTTCTGAAATTTGACTTTCTGGCGCTTCGTTACCTGACGATCATCTCCCAGGCAGAAGCGCAGATCCGGGAAAATCATCCCGATTTTGATATTTCCGCTATTCCCGTGGATGACCGCCGTACCTTCGATCTGATCACGGCGGGCAGAACGGAAGGCGTTTTCCAGTTGGAATCCGGCGGTATGCGGCAAACGCTGATGCAGATGAGGCCGGAGCGGATTGATGATATCATCGCGGCCATCGCGCTGTACCGTCCCGGCCCCATGGATTCTATTCCCAAATATATCGAGAACAGCCGTGACCGCTCCCGCATCCGCTACGCCACCCCCCTGCTGGCACCGATTCTGGATGTGACCAACGGATGCATCGTCTATCAGGAACAGGTTATGCAGATCTTCCGCGTGGTGGCGGGCTATTCTCTGGGACGGGCGGACATCGTCCGCCGCGCTATCTCCAAAAAGAAACTGTCTGTGTTGGAAAGCGAGCGTGTCTCCTTCCTTTCCGGAGCGGCAGAGCGGGGTATTGATGAAGGAGCGGCCGCCGATCTCTTCGAGGAGATCGTGGGATTTGCCAATTACGCTTTCAATAAAAGCCATGCGGCGGCCTACGGTGTGCTGTCGTACCGCACTGCCTATCTGAAGGCCCATTATCCCCGTGAATACAACAGCGCGCTTCTCACTTCTGTCCTCGGCTCCGCCGATAAAATGGCGGAGTATATCGCCGAGTGTGCCCGGGTGGGAATTAAAATCCTGCCGCCCCACGTCAACGAGAGCGATCGGGATTTCCATGTGGACGGAAAGAATATCCGCTTCGGTCTGCTGGCTCTCAAAAATCTGGGACGTCCCTTTGTGGAATCCCTGCTGGCGGAGCGGAAGCGCGGCGGCAAATTCGCTTCCTTTGACGATTTCATGCACCGCATGGGCGACACGATCAGCAACAAACGTCAGTTGGAAATGCTGATCAAATCCGGCGCGCTGGATGGTCTGGGAGCGAAACGCAGTCAGTTGCTTACCGTGTACGAAACCGTGCTGGATGCCCGCTCTGCGGCCAATCGGCAAAGCGTGGCCGGACAGCTGGATCTGTTTTCCACCCCCGCGGCTGTGGAGGATAGCCCCGCCATCCCCGCCATCTCCTTGCCGGATATTCCCGAATACAGTGCAAGGGATCTGCTGGCGTTGGAAAAGGACAGCTCCGGCCTCTACTTCTCCGGCCATATCCTGGACGACTACTCCCGCCATGTGGAGCAGATTCAGCCGGATGCCATCGCATCGATCAAGGCATCCTTTACCGCCGATGAGATGGAGGAAGCAGTTCCCGCCGGCGGCGGAAAGCAGTACGCCGATAAACAGTCCGTGAAGATCGCCGGCATCATTGCCCGCCGCCAGAATAAAGCCACCCGGGGAGGGGAGCAGATGGCCTTCCTCACCGTGGAAGACCGCACCGGCGAGATCGAGGTGATCGTGTTCGCCAAATCGCTGGAAACCTTCGGTGCCAGCCTCCTTCTGAATGAGGCGGTGGTCATCAGCGGAACCATCTCTCTGCGGGAGGAGGAAGATCCCAAAATCCTGCTCCGGAGCGCCAAATTGCTCAGCGATAACGCATCGTTTGTGCCGCCGAAATCCTCCGCGCCGGCCGCATCGACACCGCAGGATAGCAAAAAATCACCCGCCAAACTGTTTCTCAAGGTGGACAGCATGGACAGCGAGCTGTACAAACGGGCGGAAAGTTTTATTGGAATTTTTCCCGGTACGTTCCCTGTGGTGTTCTACGACGCGTCCGCCGGCAAATATTTTCGCGCGGACGGGTACGGCGTGGAACTGAACGATTTCGTTCTGCGGGAATTGCGCTGTATTCTGGGGGATGACGCGGTGATTTGCCGCTGACTGTCGAATTTCGTTTGTGAATTTTTATAATCTGCGGAAATATGGTGAAAATTTCATAGTATATTCAAAAAATTGTGCTACAATACAAGTATTCATCTGTCGGGCGGAACCGATGGCCGGAAACGGACGTCTAATCTCCTGACGGAAAGGTTGGTGTAAAACTGTGACAGGAAACCAAAAAAGAAGACCGGGGCCGCATCATGTGGATTGGGGACGGGAAGTCCTCCGTGCTTTTGGCATCATCGGCCGGGTGTTTCTGCGTCTTTTGACATATGTGCTGAATATTGTTTTGACCATCATGCTGATCGGATTGATCACGGGCGTGATCGTCGGCACGGTGTTCGCTATCTATGTGAAGAATTATATCGATCCTACCATGGATACCTCGCTGCTTCTCAAAGCGGAGGCGGATACCACCACGCGTATCTATTATATGGATTACGAAACGCCGGAGGATCGTAAGAACCGGACGGGAACGCCGGTGGAGTTGGAGGATGAGCGTATTTACGCCTCCGAAAACGGACTGTGGGTGCCCTATTCCCAGCTGGATAAGAATCCCTATCTCTGTAACGCGCTGATTGCCATTGAGGATCACCGTTTCCGGCAGCACAACGGCGTGGATATCCTTGGTACGGGCAAAGCCGTTATCAATTTCTTTCTGCAGTTTGAAGATGTACGCGGTGCGTCCACCATCACCCAGCAGCTGGTAAAGAACCTGACCGGCGATAACGAGGTGCGTGTTCAGCGAAAGATTCAGGAAATTCTTCGCGCCATCAATCTGGACAAGGAAAAGAGCAAGGAAGAAATTCTGGAGATGTATCTCAATATCGTGAATTTCTCCAACAACTGCCGCGGCGTCCAGGCGGCGGCCAACTATTTCTTCAGCAAAGACGTTACGGAGCTGACGCTAACTGAATGTGCTACGCTGGTAGCTATTGTTAACTCCCCCTACACCTACGATCCGGTGCGTTATCCGGATAACAACATCTGGCGCCGTAATCTGGTGCTGGATGAGATGCTGGAATACGGCTATATCACCAAGGCCCAGTGTGACGCCGCCAAGGCGGAAGAACTGGTACTCAATCTGAACGCCCAAAAAGAGGACGGGGAGGGCAGCAACATCTTCTCCTGGTATAAGGAGGCGGTGTTCAGCGACGTACAAAAGGCCCTTATGGAAAAATACGGCTACGATGAGTACACGTCCAGTATGATGATCTACTCCGGCGGCTTGAAGATCTACACGGTGATGGATCCCTTCGTGCAGGATACTCTGGAGGAGGTCTACGAGAACGACGAGGAGTATTTCCCCCGTTCCAATGACGGCCTTCAGCCGGAATCCGCCATGGTTGTGATCGATCCCTACACGGGCGACGTGCTGGGATTGGTGGGCGGACGCGGCGAGAAAACCATCAACCGCGGTTCCAATCATGCTACTAAGTCCAAACGATCCCCCGGTTCCTCCATCAAGCCCCTGTCCATTTTCGCGCCGGCCCTGGATGCGGGCATCATCAATTATGCCTCCGTATATGACGATGTGCCCGTCACCTTTGGCGATTACGATGAGAATTGGAACGTGGTGGAAACCGCCGCCGACGGAACGGTGGTAAAAAAGACAGCCCCCCGGGCGTGGCCGGCCAATCTGCCGAACACCTACGCCGGTCTGACCACTGTCAATCAGGCCATCATCACCTCCAAAAACACCGTTGCTGTCCGTGTCCTGCAGGAGCTGACCATTGACAAATCCTTTGATTTCGTGAAGAATAAACTGGGTATGAGCAGCTTCATCGATACCTACGTTTCCGCCAACGGAACCGTATATACGGATAAACTGCTGGCACCGCTGGCGCTGGGCCAGATGAACTTTGGTCTGACCGTAGAGGAAATCACAGCGGCATACTGCATTTTCCAGAATAACGGCGTGTATAACAAGCCTCGCACCTTCCTGTCGGTGTACGACAGCGAAGGCAATCTGATTCTGGAAAACAAAGAGGAATCCACCATCGTCATCAGCGACCAGAACGCATCCATTATGACCATGATGATGGAAAACGTTATGAATCAAGGTACGGGCCGCGTGGTCACGCTGCGGAATACCGTGGATGTGGCGGGCAAAACCGGTACCGCCGGTAACGACTTCGACCGCTGGTTCCTGGGCTATACCCCCTATTATGTGGGCGGTGTCTGGTTCGGTTATGAAATGAACCAGACTCTCAGCGATTTCCGGCAGAACCCTTCCTGCATCGTCTGGGATACGGTCATGACGAAACTGCACCAGGGATATATAGATGATGCCAAAAACGGCGGCGAGCCGCTGAAAACCTTTACCCCGGCCGCCGGCATTGTGGAATGTGAGTATTGCCTCGATTCCGGCATGCTCCCGTCGGCCGCCTGTAAACTGGATCCCCGCGGTCATCGGATCGCCAAGGGCTATTTCACCCGGGACAATATGCCGACGAAGGAATGCGATGTGCATGTGGTTGTCAAATACGATTCCGAAGTGGGCGGTGTGGTGCTCAACGTGGCGGAATACACGGGGGATCCGTCGAATCTGATCGATACCGCACTGATCCGTGTGGAGAATCGGAATTTCCCCATCGAAATCAAGGTGGTGGATGCGCAGTACGTGTACCGCACTTTGCCCATTGATGTGCGCCCCGGCGGATGGTGGGGCGAGCCCTTCTTCCAGAATGCAATTCCGGAAGGGATATTCGTGGGCCAGTCCGACACATGGACTTTCTATAATAAGTTCTGTTACGAGCATTATAATTTCTATCGCTGGGAACTGATGGAGCAGGAAACGGCAGATACAGAGGATACCTCGGACCCGCCTGATCCGGAGGATACGGATATCCCCGATGATCCCATCGATGAGGATGATATTTATGGCGACGAGTAGGCGGCATCCCCTGTGGAAAATTCATTCCGTTTGCAAAATGACACTTGACATTTTTTGTGTGATGATGTATACTATTCACAGAAAAATTCCCAATAATTTGGAGGTTCATTATGAAAAAGAATAAGATTATTGCTCTGGCCCTTGCGATTGCTATGCTTTCCGTGTGCCTCATCAGCTGTGGTACTCCCAAGATCAAAGTGAATGCTAAAGTAGGCGTGTACGTTGGTGAAGAATTCATTCTGGCTCCCTTCGCTGTAGAAGTGCAGAATACCGAAGCTCCCACCATCCTGCAGGCTGTTCGCGAAGCGCTTGAGTTGAACGATATCGACTACGAAGCCGACGACATGGGTATCAAGAGCATCGCCGGCAACGCATATAAGACCGACGGTGAGTACACCTACTTCTGGACCTACACCATCAACGGTGAAGAGCCCACCAGCGGCCGCGCAGGCAATACCGCCATCAACGAAGGTGATACCATCATCTATGTGTATCAGCAGGAATCCAACGAGGATCTGGCTGAGGCCGGCTCCAAGACGGACCCCGAGACCTAATGATGTTTAATAAAACCTCATGCTTAGGCATGAGGTTTTCTTTTGTCATAGCGAAGAAAAACCCGATGGCAGATGCCATCGGGTTTTGTGTTGTATTAGCCCAGTCTTGCTTCCAGAGCAGCAAGCTCTTCTTTCAGCTCAGCGGGAACGCGGTCGCCGACCAGATTGTAGAATTCCTTGATGTTTGCAATATCTTCCTTCCAGGATTCCACGTCAACGGAAACCAAATCGCGGATGGTATCCAGAGTGATGCCCTCCAAGCCTTCGATATTGATATCCTCCGCCTTCGGAACATAACCGATAGCGGTTTCAACAGCGTCTACCTTATCCTCACAGCGATCCAGAATCCACATAAGAACTCTCATGTTGTCGCCGAAGCCCGGCCAAATGAAGTGACCTTCGTCATCGGTGCGGAACCAGTTCACGTGGAAGATTTTCGGTGCGTTGGGAATGGTCTTGCCCATGGCCAGCCAGTGTGCCCAGTAGTCACCCATGTCGTAACCAACGAAGGGACGCATTGCCATAGGATCGCGGCGTACTACGCCCACAGCGCCGGCTGCGGCAGCCGTGGTCTCGGAAGCCATGATAGAACCAACGAAGGTACCGTGCTGCCAGCCGAAGGACTGGTAAACCAGGGGAGCGGTCTTCGCGCGGCGGCCGCCGAAGATGATCGCAGAGATCGGCACACCCTTGGGATCGTCAAACTTATCGGAGATGCAGGGGCAGTTCTTGGCCAGGGAAGTGAAGCGGGAGTTGGGATGAGCACCGCAGGTGGACTTGTCCTTCTTGTCGAACTTCTTGTAGTCCCAAGGATTGCCCTTCCAGTCGATTGCGTTTGCGGGCGGATTGTTGTCCAGACCTTCCCACCAAACGGTGTTGTTGTCCAGATTGTGTACAACATTGGTGAAGATGGTGTCGCGCTTGGTGGTCTCCAGAGCATTGGGGTTGGACTTTTCGTTGGTACCGGGAGCAACACCGAAGAATCCATTCTCGGGGTTCACTGCCCACAGACGGCCGTCCTCGCCCACGCGGAGCCATGCGATATCGTCACCGACGCACCATACCTTGTAGCCCTGCTTCTGGTAGATTTCCGGCGGAATCAGCATAGCCAGATTGGTCTTACCGCAAGCGGAGGGGAATGCAGCGGAGATGTACTTGATCTCGCCCTGAGGATTCTGCAGACCCAGGATCAGCATATGCTCAGCCATCCAGCCCTCTTTGCGGCCCAGGTAGGAAGCAATGCGGAGTGCGAAGCACTTCTTACCCAGCAGAACGTTTCCGCCGTAGCCGGAGTTTACACTCCAGATGGTGTTGTCCTCGGGGAAGTGGCAGATATAACGGTTCTCTTCATCGATATCTGCCTTTGCGTGCAGACCCTTAATGAAGTCGGGGGAGTCACCCATTGCCTCCAGCACATGTGCGCCGGCACGGGTCATGATGAGCATGTTCAGGACCACGTAGATGGAGTCCGTCAGCTCAATACCGTATTTAGCAAAGGAGGAGCCGACCTGACCCATGGAGTAGGGAATCACGTACATGGTTCTGCCCTTCATAGCACCGCGATACAGCTTGGACAGCTTCTCATAGCACTCAGCGGGAGCCATCCAGTTGTTGATGTTGCCTGCATCTTCCTTCTTGCTGGTGCAGATGAAGGTTCTGCCCTCAACACGGGCAACGTCGTTGACAGCGGTGCGGTGCAGATAGCAGTTGGGGAGAAGGTCCTGGTTCAGCTTGATGATCTCGCCGGTGGAGCAAGCCTCTTCTCTCAGCGCCTCGGTCTGTTCGTCGGAACCGTCGATCCAAACGATTTTGTCAGGCTGAGTCATGGCAGCCATTTCGTCTATCCAGTCAAGGATATACTTGTTTTTGGTCATTGCTAATCTCCTTAATATAGTTACTTCAGTTCACTGGATACATTATATACTATTTCCCATAAAAAAGCAAGTGTTTTTCCTCACGAAACTTCTTTTTACAATTCGGTAATAAAAGTGCAAAATGCATAAAATGACAACCGAACTTGCAAAAATGAATAAAAATATTTCTCGAACAAAAAAACGAACTAACGTTTGACATGGGCGAACAAATGTGTTATAATAGTAAAGCCATAAAGCAAATGCATACATTATATATTGTATTGGGAGTCGGATATGGAAAAATTAACGGACCGCGAGAAAGATATACTGGCGTACATCGCCAAAATCGTGAATGAGAAGGGGTATTCTCCCTCCGTGCGCGATATCAAGGCAGCCCTTTCCATTCGCAGCACCTCGACTGTACATACCTATTTGCAGCGCCTGGAGGAAAAAGGCCTTTTGAGCAAGGAGAACGGTAAGAGCCGTACTTTGCGGGTGGATCCCGCCTATCAGGCCTCCATCGGCTTCCACGCACAGATCCCGATTCTCGGCCGGGTCACGGCCGGCGTGCCGATTCTGGCCACGGAGAATTTTGACGGATACGTCAATTTTCCCACTGTCAAGGAAAACGGCAGAACAGACGGACTTTTTGCTTTGCGTGTGTATGGAACCAGCATGATCGAAGCGGGTATTCTGGACGGAGACGTGGTCATCGTGGAGAAAACCGAAACGGCAGACAGCGGCGAGATCGTTGTGGCTATGATCGAGGACGAGGCAACGGTGAAGACCTTCTATAAGGAAGACGGTCACTATCGCCTGCAGCCGGAAAACAGCACGATGCAGCCCATCATTGTGGACTCCGTGGAAATTCTGGGCCGGGTGATCACCTCGCTCCGCTACTACCACTGAGTGGGGGCATACCCCAGTTGAACCTGCAAGTAATCCACCCCACTCGGGAGAATTTTCATCACTGGAAATTCTCCCAGGCAAGTCTGATTATAGAAGGGAGAATACCCATGGCAAACAACGTAATTCCGTCCCTCGGATTTCATCATATTGCTGTCCGCGTGAAGGATTTTCAGCGGGAAAAAGAATTTTTCGTGAATGGACTGGGACTGAAACCCTATACCTCCTGGAAAAACGGGGATAAAGAAATCCTGCTGCTTGAAATGGGCAGCGGCGGCATGGTGGAATTGTTTTCCCACGGAAGTGACACGGAACCTGCCGATAGCCGCTATATGCATTTTGCTATGCAAGTTGATGACGCAAAAGTTGCATTTGATAAGGCAATCGCGGCAGGGGCATCCTGCGTCATGGAACCGGCGGTTCGGAAATTGGATTCCTATCCCGTCCGTCTGACGGTGCAGTGTGCCTTTGTGCGCACGCCGGGCGGTGCGGATCTGGAATTCTTCCGGGTTCTGAGTGCAGAGGAAGAATAAGATATAGATACATAATGCGGGGAGTTTTCCCCGCATTTGTATATTTTGGGCCTGCCGGGGAATCCTTTCATCGATACACCGTATCAAAAGATGCATGGAATTTGAAAGGAGAAACGTATGGGAACACCGATTATTCCGGGACTGGCAGGCACACAAACCGAAAAGAATCTGAATGAGGCAATCAGCGGCGAAAGCCGGGCGCATCTGAAGTACCAGCTGTACGCCAAGCGGGCGGAGGAGGAAGGGTATTATTCCATCGCGGAAATTTTCCGGGAAACCTCCGGCAACGAATACGCCCATGCGGAAATCTGGCTGAAGCTGATCGGCGAGATTGGCAGTACAGAGAACAATCTTCACCAGGCGGCGGAGGGCGAGCGTTGGGAGTGGACAGATATGTACGCCGGATTCGCCGAAACCGCCCGTCAGGAGGGATTTGCCCAGATTGCCGCTTTGTTCGATCATGTGGCCTCGGTGGAGAAGATGCACGAGGAGCGGTATGTACAGTTGGAAACATCCCTGCGGGACGGCAAGGCCTATTCATCCGATTCCGAGGAAACGCTTTGGATCTGTTTGAATTGCGGATACGTTCATAAGGGAAAGGAACCGCCGGCTGTTTGCCCCACCTGTATGTATCCCAAGGGATATTTTGAGCGCAAAAACGGATAAATCGCACGGAAAGATGCCGCCATGTGCGGCATCTTTTCGTATTTTTTGAAATATTTGCAGAAATCTATGGAAGTGAAAGGCGGGTGGTGTTATAATAAAAGCATATCAGATCACATCGGGAGGGTACAGCATATGAAAAAACGGCGCGGCCTGACAACGGCACAGGTGTTGATCATCGGCTTTTTGGCGGTGATCCTCATCGGTGCATCTTTGTTGCATCTTCCCGTCGCCTCCCGGAGCGGGGAAGCGATTCCTTTTCTGGATTGCGCCTTCACCGCAGTCAGTGCCACCTGTGTGACCGGATTGATCGTTGTGGACACGGCCATTACCTGGAGTGGATTCGGACAGGCGGTCATCCTCGTTATGATCCAGATCGGTGGTCTCGGCTTCATGACATTGGCGGTCATGCTGTCGTCTTTGATGCGCCGCCGCGTATCGGCCCGGGAGCGGGTGCTCCTGGCCAATTCCTACAACCTGATCTCCTTTGAAGGGCTGATGCCCTTTGTCCGCCGCATCTTCGGCGGAACCTTGCTGATCGAGTTGTGCGGTGCTATCGCTCTTGCCTTTCGCTTCATCCCCCGATTCGGATGGGGAAAGGGAATATGGTACAGCGTGTTTCACGCCGTGTCTGCGTTCTGCAACGCGGGATTTGATCTGATGGGTACGGAAAGCGGTTCGTTTACCAGCCTTACGTCCTTTGCCCGCGATCCGCTGATCAATGTAACCATCGCCCTTCTCATTATGATCGGCGGCATCGGCTTCGTGGTGTGGGACGATATCCTCTATTGGATAAAAGAGCGCCGCCGTTTCTCTGTGTATACAAAACTGGTGCTTACCGTTTCTGCTGTTTTGTGGATCGGCGGTGCGCTCATCGTGGCCATCCCCGAATGGAACAATCCTGCCAC
>JAZQFQ010000039.1:0-45344 GCA_045539595.1 Eubacteriales bacterium
GAAACGGGACTTGAAGGGTGCGTGTAAAAAAACAGTCCGGGGGACTGTTTTTCCGAGTTGCGAAACGCAACTCGCCGCCACTGCTCCGCCCGCAGGCGGGCAAGTCCCGTCTTCCGCACCATAAACAAGAAACCATCCAAAGGGGTGCCTGCGATAAAGCAGGTTTTACCTACCGCAAACACAAAAGGAGTACGAGCAATTTTGTTCGTACTCCTTTTTGTTACTATCGGGCGGCAATGAGCCTCCCTTGTGTAAAGGGAGGTGGCTCGCGTAAGCGAGACGGAGGGATTGTAAAAGGTTAGATTATCAATCAAAACAATCCCTCAGCCGCCTTCGGCGTCAGCTCCCTTTACACAAGGGAGCCTTTGGTTTGTGCTCCCCGAAAGTCCATCTACTTTTTCCGACAAGCACTGCATTTGTGGACACAAAAGCGAAGCCCCGCACGAAGCGGGGCAAATTTTATTTGATAAGACTGTTTTTAAAATTCAAATATTCCTCATCGTTATCAAAAAAGCCATCGTATCTGGGTAACAGCTTCTCAAAATATATCGTTGTCATAAATTCTTCTTGTGTACTCAAATCATCTATCGTTGAAAAATACAGAGGATTTCTCAAACTGATTTGATAGTCTTCAGCTTTTGCATTTTGATTTAAATGTTTTGTCAACGATGCAAATGTTTTCAATTCCTGCAAACATTCATCTTTTTTACCAAGCTTCTTGTATGCCTGTGCTTTTGCCTCACAGTTCCAAAGTTTGTGACACACGAAGAAATCTTCGCAGCCCTCATCAAAAATCGAGAGTAATTTCTCGTGAGCACAGCACCAAGACAGCACTTTTTCATATTCTTTTTGTTCAAGTAAGGCTATTCTTTTTAGTTCAAAAAGTTGATCCATGATTAAATAGCACTCAAACAAACCGTTTTCAGTAAATCTTGCGTGTTCTGAATAATCCTTACGGTATTCTAATATTTGTGCCTTTCCAACGATTTTTTGTCTATATCCGTTTGCGCTGATTTTTTCCACCGCATCAACGGCTTTTTCAAATTCACCTATTTCACAATATATTCTTCTCAACATATTAAGAGCTTGGTCTACTTTTTTAATATCTCCGCAAGTATTTACGACTTCTGTGCAGACCTTAACAGCTTTTTCGATTGCGTCATGCTTTTCTTTTTTATCTTTTGAAATCCGATTAACCATTGACAAAGAAAAGGCAAGGTAGATTTTCAAATCAGGACTGTTTGGGTACTTTTTCAAGCCCTCGCTGATAATTTCAATTTCCTTATATGTGTCCATGCTGTCGTCGGCAGCCTTCATAATTGCTTCCACATCATCATTATAGCTGCTTGTATGATACCCAAAAAGACGATCTATGGAGACACCAAAAAATTCCGCGATGATTGGGAAGAGACTGACATCGGGAGCACATTGATCATTCTCCCATTTTGAAATAGCCTGTTCCGAAACACCAAGCTTTTCGGCAAGTTGCGCTTGCGTTATTTTCTTTTCCTTTCGTAGCGTATATATATTCGTACCAATATTCATAAGGTTACCTCCTTGAAAGTATTTTCGTGATCACTGTAATAATTATATCACATTTTTTGTAGCCTCCAACATATCAAAAAGATATTTTGTGTGAAGAAAAGTCAACTTGGGGTTGGATTTAAGAAAAATAAAACGGTATAACCATTTTTTAGGTTATACCGTTCTATCTGCTTTATCACAGGTGTGCCAACGGATGGTTTTTTGTTTATCAAGTTACGGGACTTGAAGGGCCGGTAGTGAATGACTGCCGGTGGCAGTCAGAGCCTGACCACGCGAGTTGCCGCGTCGCATCATGCAACGCGTAGCAACTCGGCCGGCCGCAGACCGGGCAAGTCCCGCACTTCACCCACAACAAACAACGCCCGGAGAACCGCTGACTCTCCGGGCGTTATTGTATTATTCGCAGGCGGGAATCTTCTCGATTCCGCCAATAACGTATGCAAAAAGGACATTCGCATCGGACACGTTCACGGTGCCGTCACCGTTTACATCCATGACCTCCGCTTTGTCGGCGGGAACGGGATATCCGCCCTGTGCATACATCCGCAGTGCCACCACATCGGCCAGGGTCAGTTTCCCATCGCCGTTGGCATCGCCGTACAAACTCCATGCGGGGGAGAACACGATCGTATCGCCCTCCACCGTTGTCAATCCCTGCACCTCCGCACCGGCCGGGAATTTATACAGCTCATATCCCTCGGCAGCCTTGCCCAGCCACTTCGTATCCGTGGGATCATTGACATTTACGTAGTAATTCTTCCGGTCGGAAGTACGCCGTGCAGTCCATCCGTCAAAATGCTTGTCATCCGTGGTAAACGCATTTTCAGGAAGGACACCCACACCCTCACAGGGCATGGTATGGCTGGGCATCAGCCCCTTTGCTCCGTTGGGGTTATACTTGGCGAGATACTTGGGCTGTCTTTGAGCAGAGGGAACGAAGGTATACTCATTCAGGCGAAACACGCCGTCGTGATCGGTATCGGTGGAAGAACGGCGTCCGTTGGTATTGAAATACAGTTTTCCGTCACCGGAGATGCCGCAATCCTCCGCCTCAAAAAGGCCGGGATACTCGTCGCTGTCCACGAAGAACACCAGATCGAAATCGGGCTGGATCTTTCCGCTGGCGTTCGTGAGATCGTAGCCGAGAATGATACTCTGGTTGATGGTCTCCACTTTCTCACAGCCGGCCATAACGATGAAGAGCGTATTGTCTTTATAGCCCATGCCCTGATTCAGAAAAGAAGAAAAATCCTGCACCTTGCCGTCCAATTCAATTTTGCTGGTATCAATGGTACACAAGATGCTGACGCTGATTTTGCCCTCGGCGGCGCCGGTTTCAATACTGCCGCGGGAAATGGTATCGCCGCTCTTGAACAGAAATGAAGTCCGTTTTTCATCGATGGAATATACCGCCATGGAACCGGGGATAAAATCGTTTCCGTTGTATTTGATCTGATAGGAAGCAATTTTTGTCAGTGTATCATCCTGGATTTCATATGCCAAAAGATTGCTGGTGGAGAGAAGATACAGAATCTCCTTACCGCCCACGCTCACCACATCCATATCATTGGCATGTGCCATGCCGGTAAAGACCGTGCGGTCGGTTGCACTGTTCTTCATCAGAGTGATTTTTCCGGTTTCTCTATGCACCCGCATGATGGTACAAATGGTATTGTTACCGTCCACCTGAGCGGAATACAGATAGGTTTCTCCCACAGCCAATCCCTGCGTACTGCCGCAGCCGTTCATGGAAGGAGTTTTTGCCACAAGCGTCCAATCCTCATCCTGCAAGGTTGTGGCGGCATGTGAGGTGGAAAAGGCGCTCGCCCCTGCTGTCAAGGTTCCCGCGCAGAGGAGGAGAGCGGTTAATTTTTGATAGAATTTCTTCATGGAATACATACTCCTGTTGGTGCGTCAATGACATTTATACTTATTGATTTTACCATAATTCCCCGCATATTGCAAGGCACGCAATAAAAATTCACCGAATGTTCAACTGTGAGCACAAATTCTTCGGCACACACTTGCTATCCAAGGGATATATATGATATAATTCTGGTATCATCACATGTACGGATAAGGAGTTCCCCATGAAACCGTCCTGCATTGTTTACACCTCCAACACCGGCCACACCGCCCGCTATGCGAAATTGCTGAGCGAAAAAACCGCCCTCCCTGCCCTGTCTCTGGATGAAGCCGCAGAAAAGCTGACAAAGGGCACATCCGTTATCTATCTGGGATGGCTGTTTGTGGGCGGCATCCGCGGATACAAAAAGGCCGCCAAAACATACGACATCTGCGCTGTGTGCGGCGTTGGCCTATGCGACACCGGTGCTTTGCTGAGCGAGATCCGCCGATCCGAAAAAATCCCCGCAGCCACGCCCCTGTTCACCTTGCAGGGCGGCATGGATCACGGAGCCCTGACGGGCATCTACAAGCACATGATCGATGTGCTGATCAAGTTCATGCGGAAAAAGAAAAACAAAAGTGAGGGAGATCAGCGGATGCTGTATCTTCTGGAGACCGGCGGAGATTATGTATCCGAGGAAAATCTCGCCGATGTGCTGCGGTGGTACGACTCCGCCGACGATCTGGCATAAAACGAAGGCTCCCCTGCCCCGTTTGACACGGGACAGGGGAGTTTGTTTATCGGGGTTCATCCTTATATAGACCTACGGCGGTCAGAACGGACGCTAAGGCCAAGGGAACGAACTTCAGACACTGTATGATGCGGTCAAACCACACTTCATTGGCAAAGAACACGCCATGCATGAGGGAGAACCGGTAATCCATAAACTCGTAAAAGAACATCCCTTCCTTCACGGCGGCGGGCAGAAGCAAAAGGATCAGTGCGGAGGCAACCGTGAGCACCAGTGTACTGATCTGCAGCGAGCGCTTTCCCCGTACGATATACGCAAGAGCACACACGGCGGCGGCCAGGATAAGCAGCACTGCGATAAATCCACCCATATACGTTACGAGCGATTCCCAATGAAACGTATAGTACAATTGGAGTCCCCCGTCCAAATACTTCTCCGCAAAAGCGGCACGGACAGTGACGGAAAGCAGTCCGGCAAATCCGATGAGCAGAAATACAAAGGTAAGCAATGAGGTGGTACGGCGGTGCAAAAGCGTTTTCAATTCACGGAATGACATAGTGGAATCCTCCTTTGGAATGATTTGAGAGGAGGCACATGCGCGGATCCCGTCAGCGATCGTCCGACAATTCACGGGTGTATCGGGGGGAATGGCAGACAGTTTTTGCAAAATCTGCCTCTTCTGTTCGATCTCCTCCGTCAGTGCGCGCCGGTGTCCGTCCAGCACCTCCCTCGCACACGAAGGATCTTCCTGCATCCGGCGAATATCGGAGAGAGAGAAGCCGGATTTGCGGAGGGTCGCGATCACCTCCAGCGTTTCCACATCCTCCTCACTGAACTCAATGGACTTTCGCCCGGCATAATTGCTCTCCTGCCTTGGCGATAAAAGTCCGTTTTCGATGTACAGGCGAACGGCCCGATCGGTCAGTCCCGTCCTTGCCAGAACATCTTTCATACGCATAGTATCATCTCCTTTCGCAGAAATTTTACCATTTCACCTGGGGTGAATGTCAACACACGACGCAAAATTTCTTGAATTTTTTTATTTTTACCCGGCGGCGATCCGGTGTAAACAGAATGGTCTGCCGGTTCCTGATGCGGCACCCCCTGTTTGTTCTCCCGTTTTTCCGGGGAAGGCACCGCTTTTCATTTTCATCAAAATAACGGCATTCTTCCCCATTTGCACCCCCTTTTTCGTCATATATCTCTATTCCTTTATATTGACAAATACGACCTTTTGTATTATAATATGATGTAGATGTGGGATGTGTGGTTTGCCGCATTTTCCACCCGGAACGCCGCCGTGTGATTTGTTGTTTTTGCACATAAATCCATCAAACACCATCCTCACGGCTGTTTATTTTACACGAAGATATCGTTAAACGATTATCGATATCGTTCCGGCACATTCTTTCATGCGCCGGCAAGGGGCATCCCATTCCGTCATTGTCACCAATCACAAAACATACATATAAGAAAGGCACATCCATGAGCAAGATTACCATCATCGGAACCGGCAGTGTGGGCTCAACAATCGCTTATACACTGGCTGTGGCAGGCATCGCCAACGAAATCGTCATGATCGATTTGAACACGGAGAAGGCACTGGGCGAGGCACTGGATATCCGCCAGGGTATTCCCTTCTGCGCTCCCTGCTCCATCTATGCGGGCGATTACCGCGACGCGGTAAACTCCGACATTGTTGTTCTTACCTCCGGCGTAGCACGCAAGGCAGGTCAGTCCCGTCTGGATCTGGCGCAGATCAACGTAAACATCACCAAGAGCATTATCCCCGAGATCACCCGCTATGCCCCCGACGCCAAATATGTGATCGTAAGCAACCCGGTGGACATTCTTACATATACTTTCTGCAAGTGCTCCGATCTGCCCGAAAAACAGATCATCGGCTCCGGTACCATTCTGGATACCGCCCGTCTGCGCGCCAGACTGTCTGAGTACTATCGGATCAATCAGCAGAACGTACATGCCTATATCATGGGTGAGCACGGCGATTCCGCTTTTGTTCCGTGGTCCATTGCCAACATCTCCAATGTACCGGTGGATGAGTATTCCAAATATCTGTCCAACACCGACGGCATGATGATGCCGCCGCTGAACCACGCTGAAATCGAAAACTACGTCCGCAAGTCCGGCGCCCGTGTTATCGCACGAAAAGGTGCTACTTTCTATGCGGTATCCGTTTCCGTCTGCCATATCTGCAAGGCGCTTTTGAACTCTATCGACACCACCATGACCGTTTCCACCATGATGCACGGTGAGTACGGTATTGACGATGTATGCCTCAGCGTTCTGAACGTTGTGGGCCGCGACGGTGCGGAAGGAAAGGTAATCATGCCTTTGGCTGATGAGGAAGTGGCGCTGCTCCGCAAGAGCGCCGACAGCCTGAAGGAAGTTATCCGCAGCCTGAATATCTGATTATATACACAACCGACAGCCTGCCCCAGCCGAAAGGCGGGGGCAGGCATGTGACGTTATTTACCTATTGTTTATACTATCCAATTTCAAGGAGATATAGAATGGATTATCGCATTGAACACGACTCCATGGGAGAAATGAAGGTTCCTGCCGATCGGTACTGGGCAGCGCAGACACAGCGCAGCCATGAGAATTTTGAGATCGGCGTGGGTATTGAGATTATGCCCCGCGAGATCACCCGCGCTTTCGGTATTCTGAAAAAGGCGGCTGCTCTGGCAAACCATGCCCTGAAGCCCGAGAAGATGACCGAGGAAAAACTCGCTGCCATCACCGCGGCTTGTGATGAAGTGATTTCCGGTTCCCTGAACGACCACTTCCCGCTGGTTGTATGGCAGACCGGTTCCGGTACCCAGTCCAACATGAACGCAAACGAAGTCATCGCTAATCGCGGCAACGAGATCGCAGGCAAGAAGCTGCTGCATCCCAATGATGACATCAATATGAGCCAGTCCTCCAACGACACCTTCCCCACCGCTATGCACATCTCCGCGGTGATCGCTCTGGAAGACAAGCTGATCCCCGCCGCTGAGATGCTGATCGCCACCTTCCGCCGTCTGGAGGAAGAGAACGAGGGCATCGTAAAGAGCGGACGCACCCATCTGCAGGATGCTACCCCCATCAAGTTCAGCCAGGAAATCAGCGGCTGGCGCTCCAGCCTGGAGCGTGACGTGGAGCTTTTGAAGCTGTCCGTAAAGCCTCTGCTTGAGTTGGCACTGGGCGGCACCGCCGTTGGTACCGGTCTGAACGCTCCCAAGGGATTTGATACCCTGGTTGCCGAAAAAGTGACGGAGCTGACCGGCAAGAGTTTCGTTACCGCGCCCAACAAGTTCCACGCTCTGACCTCCAAGGATGAGCTGGTATTCGCACACGGTGCCATCAAGGCTCTGGCAGCGGACATGATGAAGATCGCCAACGACATCCGCTGGCTGGCCAGCGGTCCCCGCGACGGTCTGGGTGAAATCCACATTCCCGAGAACGAGCCCGGCTCTTCCATCATGCCCGGCAAGGTCAATCCCACCCAGTGTGAGGCTGTGACCATGGTGGCCGTACAGGTCATGGGCAACGATGTGGCGGTAGGTATGGCCGCATCCCAGGGCAATTTTGAGCTCAACGTATTCATGCCCGTATGTATCTACAACTTCCTGCAGTCCGCACGTCTGTTGGCTGAGGCGATTGTTTCCTTCAACAACAACTGCGCTGTGGGCATCACCGCCAACCGGGAGAAGATGCACCACAATCTGCACAATTCCCTGATGCTGGTAACAGCACTGAACCCCTATATCGGTTACGAAAATGCCGCGAAAACCGCAAAGAAGGCATTTAAAGATAACATCTCCCTGAAGGAAGCCTGCGTTGCTCTGGGCTTTTTGACGGAAGAAAAGTTTGATGAGGTATTCCATCCGGAGCAGATGGTCTGACAGACAAGGAGGATCCCAGAATGAAAGTCAGTTATTACCCCGGCTGTACCTTGAGAACCAAGGCAAAACAGCTCGACCTCTACGCTCGCAAGAGCGCCGAGGCTCTCGGCATCACCATGGAGGAGATTGAAAATTGGCAGTGCTGCGGCGGCGTGTTCTCCACCGCCAAGGATGAGATCGCTACCAAGCTGTCCTCCGTCCGTGCTCTGGCCGAGGCCGCCAAAAAGGAACAGATCCTGGTAACGGTATGTTCCGCCTGCCACAACGTGATCAAGCAGACCAACCACGCTATGCAGAACGACGCGGATTTCGCCATGCACGTAAACCGCTACATGGCTCCCGAATCCTATGACGGCTCTGCCCGCGTCCTCCACTATCTGGAGATGCTGCGGGACGTGGTCGGATTCGATACGCTGAAGGAGAAGGTTGTGAATCCCCTGAGCGGCAAAAAGATCGCCGCTTATTACGGATGCCTGCTTCTCCGTCCCGGTCAGACCATGCAGATGGATGATGTGGAAAATCCCACCATCCTGGAAGATTTCATCCGCGCGCTGGGCGCGGAGCCGGTCATCTACGCACAGCGCAATGAGTGCTGCGGCGGTTATGTGGCCATGGAGGATCCTGCCTCCGCACAGAAGAAGAGCCAGAAGGTACTGGACAGCGCCGCATCCCACGGTGCGGAAATCGTAGTCACCGCTTGTCCTCTTTGCCGCTACAATCTGGAAAAGAACGGCGAGAGCGAGCTGCCTGTGGTGTACTTCACCGAACTGCTGGCTGAGGCGCTCGGCGTAAAGGAGGGCTGATCATGGAAAACAATACGAACCGTATGAAGGAGCAGATCCTTCGCACCAGCGGTGTAAATCCCCTGAAGTGCATGCGCTGCGGCAAATGCTCCGGCACCTGCCCCGCCTACGATGAGATGGAATACCATCCTCATGAGTTTGTTTATATGGTTGAGCGCGGTGATATTGAGCCGCTTCTGAAATCCGAATCCCTGTACAAGTGCCTGAGTTGCTTCGCCTGCGTGGACCGCTGTCCCCGCGATGTGGAGCCCGCCAAGTTGGTGGAGGCCGTTCGTCTGATGGTGATCCGTCAGCAGGGCAAGAATCATCTGAAGCCGGATCAGATCCCCGAAATGCTGGATGACGAGCTGCCTCAGCAGGCCATCGTCAGCGCACTCCGCAAATACGCCAAATAAGAAAGGAAGTCACCATGCAAAGAATTGGAGTATTCGTGTGCCATTGCGGTACCAACATCGCCGGCACAGTGGATGTGAAAGCCGTCGCCGAAGCGCTTCGCTATGAGCCCGGCGTGGTGGTATCCACCGAATATCAATATATGTGCTCGCAGGCAGGTCAGGATCTGATCCGCGAAGCCATCCGTGAGCATAAACTCACCGGTATCGTGGTCTGCTCCTGCTCCCCCCGTATGCACGAGGCCACCTTCCGCAAAACCGCTCAGTCCGCCGGACTGAATCCCTACATGGTGGAGATCGCCAACATCCGTGAGCAGTGCTCCTGGGTACATAAGGATATGGAGATCGGCACGGAAAAGGCTGTGATCCTCGGCCGTGCCGCCATTGCCAAGGTCAATCTCAACGCACCTCTCACCCCCGGTGAGACTCCCGTTACCAAGCGGGCTCTGGTCATCGGCGGCGGTATCGCCGGCATCCAGACCGCTCTGGATATCGCCGACGCCGGATTCCCGGTGGACATCGTGGAGACCAAGCCCACCATCGGCGGTAAGATGGCACAGCTGGACAAAACCTTCCCCACCCTGGACTGCGCCGCTTGTATTCTGACCCCGAAAATGGTGGAAGCCGCTCAGCATGAGAACATCCGTATCCTCTCCTACAGCGAGGTACAGGATATCAAGGGATTTGTGGGCAACTTCACTGTACAGATCAAGAAGAAGGCCCGTTATGTCAAGGAAGACATCTGCACCGGATGCGGTCTGTGTACCGAAAAGTGCCCCCAGAAGAAGGTTCCCAACGAATTCAATCTGGAAATGGACAACCGCCGTGCCATTTACATCCCCTTCGCACAGGCTGTGCCGAAGGTGGCTACCATTGATCCGAACTACTGCACCATGCTGAAGACCGGCAAGTGCGGTGTGTGCGCCAAGGTTTGTACCGCCAAGGCCATCGACTACACCCAGAAGGATGAGATCATGGAAGAAAAGTACGGCGCTATCGTGGCCGCTACCGGCTTCAATCCCATCTCCATGAAGCCGTTTGACGAGTATGCGTACAGCCAGTCCAAGGATGTCATCACCTCTCTCGAATTCGAGCGTCTGATGAACGCAGCCGGCCCCACCGGCGGTAAGCTGCTCCGTCCCTCCGACGGGAAGCATCCGCACACCATCGTATTCGTACAGTGCGTAGGCTCCCGCTGCAGTGCTCACGCCTCCAAGGGCAAGGAATACTGCTCCAAGATCTGCTGTATGTACACAGCAAAGCACGCTATGCTGACCCGTGACAAGTACCCGGACACGGATGTATACGTATTCTATATCGACGTGCGTACCCCCGGTAAGAACTTCGATGAGTTTTACCGCCGTGCCGTGGAGGAATACGGTGTACATTATGTAAAGGGCATGGTGGGCAAGGTTTCCCCCGAGGGCGACAAGCTGATGGTTCAGGCATCTGATCTGCTGGCTGACAAGCAGCTGCATATCGAGGCCGATCTGGTGGTTCTGGCCGCCGCTATTGAGCCGGACAGATCCGCCCGTCCTCTGGCTACCCTTCTGACCGCCTCCATGGACACCAACGATTTCTTCACCGAGGCTCACCCGAAGCTCCGTCCCGTAGAATCCCCCACCGCCGGTGTATTCCTCTCCGGTGCGTGCCAGGGCCCCAAGGATATCCCCGAGACCGTTTCCCAGGCCGGCGCTGCCGCCGCCAAGGTTATCGGCCTTCTGGCCAAGGATAAACTGTTGGGCAACCCCTGCGTGGCCGGCTCCAACGAATGGATGTGCAACGGCTGCTCCTCCTGTGAGAGAGTTTGTCCCTACGGCGCTATCACCTATGTTACGAAAGAATTCCGTATGCCCGATCGCACCACTGCCCTCCGCCGCGTAGCGCAAGTCAATGAAGCGGTATGTCAGGGATGCGGTGCTTGTACCGTCGCCTGCCCCTCCGGCGCGATGGATCTGAAGGGCTTTGCCAGCAGCCAGATTATGGCGGAGGTAGATGCAATATGCAAATGACCGAATATAAACCGAAAATCGTTGCCTTCTGCTGCAACTGGTGTTCCTACGCCGGTGCGGACCTGGCGGGCAACAACCGACTGAATTACCCCGCGGAGGTTAAGATCATCCGCGTTCCCTGCTCCTGCCGTGTAAATCCCATGTTCATCCTCCGCGCCTTCCAGCGCGGTGCGGATGGCGTAATCCTGTGCGGATGCCATCCCGGCGACTGCCACTACACCTCGGGTAACTACTACACCCGCCGCCGTATGGCCCTGCTCTTCTCTATGCTGAACTTCCTCGGCATCGAGAAGGAGCGTACCCGCGTTGAGTGGGTATCCGCTGCTGAGGGCGCCAAGTTCGCTGCTACCATGAATGATTTCGTGGCGCAAGTGGCCGCTCTGGGCGAAAACAAGAGATTGGAGGATCTACGATGCAAAAAGTAACTCGTGAGATTCTGCTCGCCAAGGCTGCAGAACTGCTGAATGCCGGCACGGTGAACCGTGTTCTCGGCTGGAAAGCAGGTGAATTCACCTACGACGTAACCCCCGCTGTGTTCACCACGGCGGCAGAGTTGGAGAAGGATTTTGTGTACGGCCCCTTTTCTGGCGCCAACTTCTCCAAGTATCTCGTAAAAGAGACACGCAAGGATGAGGGAAAGGTTCTCGTTTTCCTGAAGCCCTGCGATACATACAGCTTCAATCAGCTTCTGAGTGAGCACCGCTTCGATCGCGAGCGCGTTTACGCGGTGGGCATCCCCTGCGATGGCATGGCGGATATTCAGCGCATCAAGGCGCAGGCCGGCGACGGCATCACCGGCGTGGAATGCGATGGGGATAACCTGATCGTTCACACCCTGTACGACGGTGACAAGACCCTGGCTATGGCAGACTGCCTGGCTGAGCGCTGTGTCAACTGCAAGAGCAAGAAGCACGTGGCCTATGACGAGCTGCTGGGTGAGGACGGTGAGGTCATCGACAGCCACCGCTTCGATGAGGTGGAAAAGCTGGAGAAGATGACGGAGGACGAGCGCTTTGCCTTCTGGCAGAACGAATTGTCCCGCTGCATCCGCTGCAACGCGTGCCGCGATGTATGCCCCGCCTGCACCTGCGAAAAGTGCGTATTCGGCAATCCCGAATCCGGTGTGGAAAATAAGGCTATCGCCGACAGCTTTGAGGAGAAGATGTTCCATGTGATCCGCGCGTTCCATGTGGCCGGACGCTGCACCGACTGCGGTGAGTGCTCCCGCGTTTGCCCCCAGAACATTCCTCTCCATCTGCTCAACCGCAAGTTTATCCGCGACATCAACAATTTTTATGACGACTATCAGGCCGGCGCCGAGGTTGGCCAGAGAGCGCCTCTTGTGAACTACAAGCAGGAAGATCTGGAACCCTCCGAGGCTGTGGAAAGGAGCTGCGATCATGCGTAAATGTTCTCTCACCAATCTGGACGCGCTCCTGCGTACCATGGCGGACACCGCCACCGTATATCTGCCCGTTGACGGAAGTGACGGCCGTGCCCACTTCACAAAGTGGGAAGACGGCGTGAAGATGAGCGAGGCGCTGAACACCGTTCGCTCTGCAAAAGATTTCTTCTTCCCCCAGACCGAGAATCTGGTGGATTTCAAGGTGGAAGGCAAGACGATCGAGATCATCGACACCCGTGAGGAGTGCGAGGACTTCGTGATCTTCGGTGTACGCGCTTGCGACGTAAGAAGTTTTGAGATCCTGGACCGTGTTTTCCTGGCCGATCCCGTTGACACCTACTACAAAAACCGCCGCGAGCACGGCATCATCGTTTCCATGGCTTGCACCAGACCCTCCGAGACCTGCTTCTGCCGCACCTTCGGCATCGATGCGGCCGCTCCCAGCGGTGACATCGTGTGCTATAAGACGGAGGATGCACTGTATCTGGATGCCCTCACCGAAAAGGGTCAGGCACTGCTTGCCAAGCTGGAATCTCTCACCGAGGAATGTGACACCGCTGCGGTGGATGCACAGAAGGATCTGATCCGTGAGCGCATGGACAAATTGCCTCTGGCGGATCTGACGGCGGATGCCTTCGGCGGCGACAAACTGGATACCTTCTTCAACGCACCCGAGTGGAAAGAGCTTTCCGCCACCTGTCTGGGCTGCGGCACCTGCACTTTCGTTTGCCCCACCTGCCAGTGCTACGACATCAAGGATTTCAAGACCAACAAGGGCGTGCAGCGTTTCCGCTGCTGGGACTCCTGCATGTATTCCGACTTCACGAAGATGGCTCACGGAAACAACCGTAATTCTCAGCTGGAGCGTTTCCGCCAGAGATTTATGCACAAGCTGGTATACTTCCCTGCCAACAACGAAGGAATCTTCGGCTGCGTAGGCTGCGGACGCTGCCTGTCCCGCTGCCCCATCTCTATGAATATCGTTAAAGTTATGAAAAAATTAGGAGGGAATGCGTAATGAACACCGAGGCTTTGATTCCCGTTGTCGGCGTTATCACCGACATACGCATCGATACCCCCGACATTAAGACCTTCCGCGTTGTCACCCCCGACGGCAAGAAGGCGTTTGACCACAAACCCGGTCAGTGCGCTATGCTCTCCATCCCCGGCGTGGGCGAGGCTATGTTCTCCATCACATCCTCCCCCACAAACACCGAGTACATGGAGTTCTCCATCAAGAAATGCGGATGCGTTACCGAGTGGCTTCACGCCGCTGAGGTCGGTCAGCAGATCACCATCCGGGGCCCATACGGCAATCCCTTTCCCGTGGACGATGCGTTTGCGGGCAAAAACATGCTCTTTATCGCCGGCGGCGTCGGTCTTGCTCCCCTTCGCTCCGTGATCAACTACGTAAGACATTACCGCGATCGCTATGGCAAGGTCGACATTGTTTACGGTTCGAGAAGCAAAGACGATCTTCTGGATTACGATGAGATCCTCCATGAATGGATGACCGACGACGGCATTGACGTTCACCTCACCATCGACCGTGAGCAGGAGGGCTGGGACGGACACGTTGGATTCGTTCCGAACTACGTCAAGGAGCTTGGCTTCGATACCGACAAGGTAGCGGTTCTCTGCGGACCTCCCATTATGATAAAGTTCACTCTGGCAGGACTTCAGGAGCTCGGATTTGATAAAACGCAGGTTTACACAACACTTGAGCTTCGTATGAAATGCGGAATCGGCAAGTGCGGACGCTGCAACGTCGGTTCGAAGTATGTCTGCAAGGACGGTCCCGTTTTCCGTTGCGACGAACTTGATGAGTTGCCGGACGAATATTGATAGACTGAAAGGAAACAAACAATGGAATCAATGGTTACTATTTACCTGTTTGGTAAGAAATATGAAGTGCCGGAAAATCTGACGATTATGTGCGCTATGGAATACTGCGGCTATCAGCTGGTTCGCGGATGCGGATGCCGCAACGGTTTCTGCGGTGCCTGTGCAACGATCTACCGCATCAAGGGCGACCGTGAACTGAAGGCCTGCCTGGCTTGCCAGACCAAGGTACAGAACGATATGTACATCGCCACCCTACCCTTCTTCCCGCTGGTGAAGGCAGTATACGATGTGGAGAAAATCCCCACCACCGAGCAGGTTATGATGCAGCTGTATCCCGAAATCTACGCCTGCATCGGATGCAACGCCTGCACCAAGGCCTGCACCCAGGAACTCAACGTTATGCAGTACATCGCATACGCACAGCGCGGCGAGTTTGAGAAGTGTGCAGAGGAATCCTTTGACTGCGTTATGTGCGGTGTTTGCTCCTCCCGTTGCCCTGCCGGTATCTCTCATCCTCAGGTGGCTATGCTGGCTCGCCGTATTACCGGTAAGTATCTGGCTCCCAAGACCGAACATCTGGAAGATCGTGTCCGCGAGATCAAAAACGGCACCTTCGAGGAGCTTCTGTCCAATCTGATGCAGAAGCCCATCTCCGAGATGAAAGAACTTTACAACAACCGCGAGATCGAGAAATAAGGAGGGACATCCATGTATACCAACGAGAAAATGCTTGAATCGATCAAGAAGGTCGAGGCAAACCGTGCGGCCAATACCGTGATGGAACCCGCCCGCATGACCGCTGAAGAAAAAGAAAACGTACTGGCCACCTATCATCCCGACTACAAGCAGAGCGAGTTTGTTACTCTGCAGATCGGTCCCAACAAGGGTGAGAAGGTTCCCACCGAGCTGGCCGCTATCCTGCAGGCCAACAGCCGTATCAACCCCGCCGACATCGATCTGTCTAAGGTAGACTACGATGTGGATGTGCTGGTCATCGGCGGCGGTGGTGCCGGTTCTTCCGCAGCGATCGAGGCACACGAGGCCGGTGCCAACGTAATGATCGTGACCAAACTGCGTATCGGTGATGCCAACACTATGATGGCAGAGGGTGGTATCCAGGCGGCCGACAAGCCCAACGACTCCCCCGCCATCCACTATGTGGATGCTTTCGGCGGCGGTCACTTTGCCGCCAAGCCCGAGCTTCTGTACCGTCTGGTAAACGAGGCTCCCGAGGCAATCCAGTGGCTGAATAACCTGGGTGTGGAATTCGACAAGATGCCCGACGGCACCATGGTCACCACCCACGGCGGCGGTACCTCCCGCAAGAGAATGCACGCCGCAAAGGACTACTCCGGTGCGGAAATCATGCGTACTCTCCGTGACGAGGTTCTCAACCGCGGTATTCCCGTGGTAGATTTCACCGCGGCTATCGAATTGATTCTGGACGAGAACGGCCGTGCTGCCGGTGCCGTTCTGATGAACATGGAAACCAAGGAACTGCTGATCGCCCGTGCCAAGACCGTGATCATCGCCACCGGCGGTGCAGGCCGCATGCACTACCAGGGCTTCCCCACCTCCAATCACTACGGTGCCACCGCGGACGGTCTGGTGCTGGGTTACCGCGCCGGTGCCAAGCTGCTGTATGCGGATACTCTGCAGTACCATCCCACCGGTGCCGCTTATCCTCAGCAGATCTTCGGCGCGTTGGTAACCGAGAAGGTTCGTTCTCTGGGTGCGAAGCTGGTCAATGTAAACGGTGAGGTATTCATGCATCCGCTGGAGACCCGTGACGTTTGCGCTTCCTCCGTTATCCGTGAGTGCGCTCGCGGCAACGGCGTAGAAACCGATCAGGGTCTGGCTGTTTGGCTGGATACGCCCATGATCGAGATCAAGAACGGTGAGGGCACCATCGAAAAGCGCATCCCCGCTATGATGCGTATGTTTGCCAAGTACGGTATTGACATCCGTAAAGAGCCGATTCTGATCTATCCCACCCTGCACTATCAGAACGGCGGTCTGGATATTTCCGCAGACGGCATGACCACCAACGTGGAGAATCTGTTCGTGGCAGGTGAGGCCGTTGGCGGTATCCACGGACGGAACCGTCTGATGGGTAACTCTCTCCTTGACATCATCGTATTCGGCCGCAGCGCCGGCAAGAACGCCGCCGCCAAGGCTAAGGACACAGAGGTTGGCGCACTGAGCCTGGCTCACGTAGACAACTTCGCCCGTGAGATGGCAGAGGCAGGCATCGAAACCGATGTGGTTTCTCCCAAACTGCTGCCTAACTACACGAATCAGAAACCCATCTGACAGATACAGAAAGGTGCCAAAATCTCATGAAGTTATTTGACGGAGTTATCTCCATTAGCAATATCTCCACCCTGCTGTTTGTCGTGTTCACCGTTCTGGCGGTCGGATATGCCCTGGGCAGAATCACCATCAAGGGAATCTCCCTGGGAGATGCGGGGGTGTTTATTATCGCACTTCTCTTTGGTGCACTGTTCTTCAGCGCGGGTGACGCGGGACTGGTCTTTGCCGGCTCCGCCGCCCCCTACGATTTCTCCAGCGGCCTTACGCTGGTGGAAAGCCTTGGTCTGATCCTCTTTGTTACCTCGGTCGGTTTCATTGCCGGCCCCAAGTTCTTCGGTAACTTCAAGCGCAATTTTAAATCTTACGTTCTCCTTGGCCTGATCATCATCCTGGCCGGCGGTCTTTCCGCTGCAGGATGCATTGGTTTGGGCGAGGTAGTCGGCTATGGCGGAACCATTGAGGAGCAGGATGGATTCGTGGCTATGATCGTCGGTCTGCTCTCCGGCTCTCTGACCTCCACTCCCGCGTTCTCCGCGGCTAAGGCCACCGTCGCCGAGGAATATCAGGCACTGGTTTCCGTTGGCCACGGCATCGCCTACATTTTCGGCGTAATCGGCGTGGTGCTGTTCGTACAGCTGATTCCGAAAATCACGAAAGCCAACATGGACGAGGAAAGAGCGAAGCTGGTGATCAAAGAAGAGGGCGAAAAGAAATCCTTCGCCGGCAAACTCTTTGAGATCGATCACATGGGCATCGCGGCCTTCTCTCTGGCAGCCGTTCTCGGTACATTCCTTGGTCAGATTAAAATCCCCTTGAGCAGTGCCGGGTTGAGCGGCACCTGCTTCTCGCTGACCACCACTGGCGGCTGCCTGCTGGTCAGCCTGATTCTGGGCCACTTCGGCCGCATCGGCAAGGTAAGCATTATGCCTGCCCCCGGCACGCTGAAGCTGTTCCGCGAGTTGGGGCTGGTTCTCTTCCTGGTAGGTGCCGGCATTCCCGGCGGTGCGGAATTCGTGGAAAACTTTGATGCCATGTATTTCGTATACGGCATCATCATGACCATCTGCCCGATGATCATCGGATTCCTCTTCGCCAAGTATGTGCTGAAGCTGAGTCTTCTGAACAATCTGGGATCTCTTACCGGCGGCATGACCTCCACCCCCGCTTTGGGTACGCTGATCGGCACAGCCGGAACGGAGGATGTAGCTGCCGCTTATGCCGCTACCTATCCGATCGCGCTGATCGCTGTGGTATTGGTTTCCCAGTTCTTGATTATACTGTTCTAACGTATTCCGTAATATTTGATGGATTGAAAGGAAACTTCCATGAAAGTAACCGTTTGTATCGGCAGCTACTGCCATCTGAAAGGTTCCCGTACCGTCGCAGAACGTCTGCGCGAGCGCATTGCCGCTGAGAATCTGGAAGACAAGATCGATCTGGCCGGCACCTTCTGCATGGGCAACTGCCGCGATGACGTATCTGTCAGCATCGGAGACGAAGTATTCTCCGTATCTCCCGAAACTGTAGACAGTTTCTTTGAGAACGAAGTTCTTCCCCGTCTGAACGCGTAAGATTCCAAAAGAAAACAGCACACGATCTTCGATCGTGTTCTGTTTTTATATAAAAATCAGATATTGAAGTCGAAGCGGAAATCTTCCCAGTTGCTGAGAGCATACAAACCGTCCTCACGGCGGATCATAGCACCCTCGCTTACCAGTTCGTTCATGATCTCCTCAGCCAGTTCCACACCGGTAGGTGCGGCGCCCTCATAGAACTTGTGAGACAGGTATACAGGAGCATTGACGCCTCTCTGATAGGTGCAGAATGCGTCATACATGCGGCGCTTGAAGATGTACTTCATCGCCTTGCGCTCCGGTGTCTTGAGGCCGTTTTCCTTACAGAAATTGCGGACAATATTGTAAGCGTTACGCGCCTCGGGCTGACCCCACAGACCGATCAGGGTGTTGTACTCCGGCACTTCGAAAGGAAGCGTATCTACCTTCGCCTGGAGTGCAGCTGCATCGGCACCGTCTGCCTTCATCTTCTTCAGCTCCTCATATTCTACGCGGAACTGTGCAAACTGGCGGATCTGGTACAGATGAGGCTGAATCAAGCGATAGAAATTCTTACGGGACAAGGGGAACGGAATACCGTCGGTGGGCTCCTCTTCCTGAAGCAGAGTCTCAAACTGTGCGATTACCTCATCCGCGCGGGCGTGGATCGGTGCATAATCGCCGCAGAGGAGGATGTAATCCTTCTCGCGCCACCAGTAGGTGCTCCAGGTATCGCCGCTGCGTGCGTCACGGATCAGTTCCAAAGCGGCCAGCAGTTTCTTTGCGTTTTCGGGATGGGAGGGACCGGTGATCATCTCCACACTTTCCTTCAGCAGCTGATCGGGATCCGCCTCGGGATTGATCAGCAGATGTCCTGCTGCGTGCATGGAGAAGAAGTTGAGGATATGATATGCATCCATCTCGCTCCAGTATGTAGGCGCCATAACAGCGTCAGCCTGCGCTCTGGTCTGTGTATACACATCCTTCAGCACACGGTTGTTTACTACCATGAAAGGAGTCTGATCCTGCTCGTACTCGCAGGTGTACCATCCCCAGGAGCCGAGACCGCAGCCCAGATCCTTCACGCCCTGGCGGAAGTTGGCACGCTTGCCCTCCTGACGCCATGTGGGAAGGAACGGCAGTTCCATCAGCATGATATCTTCCATGCCGGCATTGACCAACTCGGTGGGATAGTTAGGCGGGCAGCCCCAGGTATCCACGGCGATCTTGATGTCGGGATTCTTCGCGCGGAACTTGTCGGCCAGCAATTTGGTGAAGTACAGAATGCTGGGCATATCGCGGAGATTGCCGGGATCAAAGAAGTGGGCGATAACGCGATCGGCATAGGGAGCCAGATCGGCGTAAATATCGTAATACTTATTAAATGCGGCCAGAACGCGAGGATCCTCGCAAGCGGGCTTTTCCGGATCGGCGTTACGGTAAGCAACCGCGCTATCGTGCCAGCCGTGACCGGTAAATGCTGCAGCCCAGCACCACACGGTAAACTTCATACCGTTCTTATGCAGTTCGTTGGCCAGGACTTTATAGCGATCGTGCACGATCTCCCAGGATCCGCTGGCACGCCATGCGGAAACCATGTCGGTAACCTGAATGCCCGTAAAGCCGCAGGCTTTCATCATCTTGACATACTCGCCAAGCTGACGGTCAGAAAGAGAAATAAAGTCTACCATCAAAGATGTCTGCATATTGCTGATAAATCCACGGTTGTAGTCCAACTTCCATGTACAGATGGTTGCCTCTCTTTCGGGGATCCACGGGTTAGTAACAGAATAATTCATATAGATAACCTCCGGTTAAATAGATACATACGAGATAATTATACTGAATTTCACAGCAGATTACAATACTTTTTTCGTATTTTCTCAAAGTTCACACTAAAAAATAACAAATTTTTTTGATTCGGAAATATTACATGCCATTGAATATACGCACCGAAGAAAAAACGCCGCCGAAGCGGTGTTTTTCTTTGCAGATGGCTGCCTCTCTTTTGGCAATCCAAGAATTTTTCCCGGGATAATCCTTTGGCTGAGCCTCCATCACAGTAATCTACGTAAATTATATCGGATTGTTTTTTTGCCTTAGGAACGGTGTTACTCAAAGGGGAAAAGATTCTGCCACAAAATCCGTGTCCGCAAACATAATGTCCGCATCATTCGGAGGGAATTCCGCATCATCTGCCCGCTCCACGTGCAGGATCACCGCAGTATTCGGTGTGATTCGGCAACGAATCTTTTCGCCGTATGCAACCACCGGATTGCACATCAAGCACTCTGCCGCTGTACCATCATCGGTTACCGCCGCTACCAAACGTGCCCGGTAGCGTGCACTATTGTCTTCCGTCAGACCACTCCAGCGATTCAGAAGAATACGGGCATCTGCATAATTACCGGGAGCCGTGAACAAAAAGATATATCCTTCGTCGTCCACAAAATGGGCACTGCCGTCCACCGCGTACTCACCGGGCATACCGAACAGAGAACGGCGGTCCGTCAGGAAACGGTAGTTCTCATCCGCCCATGTTTTCCACCGTTTCAGCACACCGGCACATTCCGGATAGTCCTTCAAAGCCGTATAACCTCGGGACACCTGTCCATACGCAGCAGTACTGAGGCAAGAAATGATACTGTGCTCAAAGGAAGCGGGATCCGTGCCAAAGATAGAGGAATAGTTCATATACATCGGGCGGAAGCGGCTGTTCTCGTTATGCCATGTCTGATAGCGGTTATTTACGACGCTTCCCATTTCATAGTAATTCTCATCGGAGTTCAAACTCGTCAGAGACCAGATGCCTCCGCGCTTCAAGCCATAATACTGTTCCAGGCAAAGTGTCGGATATCGATCCCGCAGTTTCTTTTTGAATAACTGGGTGTTTTTCCACGCCTTATACTGATCCCACGCAACAGGATGTCCGTGTTCCGCACTGTAGCACGGTTCATCACCGATCGTTTCAAAATGGTATCCGGCAAGCTCCCGGTAATTGAGCCAACGTCCATCCAAAGACCACAGTCTCTGATGATAGCGATCCAGAACACGGCACAGCATCTCAAAATGGAAATCCATGTATTCGTCACAGGCAGGACAGCTGACAGCCGTTCCGAAATATTTCTGCGGACTTCCGTCTTTCAAACGGGAATACCACTGAGGACGCTTTTTGTAAGAATTGTTAGGGGTAGAAAAGCTGGACACGTACATGCCCTGCTTTTGCGCCTCATGAATAAACGAAACATAATCGGCTGGAGCCTCAAACGTATCCGTATATCCAACGATATCGTTCTGTTCCTCACCGGCTTCTACCACCGTATGCCACCCGGACGTTCCCTCCTGCACACCGGAGGTATCCGCATCGGACCGTACGGGAAATCCTATGGGATCCACGGACATATCGCAGATATACTTGGGTTCCGTTGTGGGATGTCGATCATGGCCGTAATACATGGCCGCCGTCATGATATCCTTTACACCGGTCGACAAGAGGGGATCAATAGAATGAATATCCGGAGAGAAGAGACGTGCCCACCAGCCGTTCTGCCATAACCAGAAGCCTTCTTCCGGCAACGGATGACGCGGCAGATGGTGTTTGAAATATTCCTGTACTGCCCAAACCTCACCCCAGTCCAACACCTCCGGGGGCATTCCAACATCCTCCGGTACTTTCATGCCGGCAAAATGCTGATACAATCCTGTACCGGCAAAAACATCGTGATACGCAGGATTCTTTTCACCGGGATACGGGCCGTGAGAATAGCGGGTAATGCCTTCCCTTCTGTACACCCCCCAGAAGGTTTTTTCCGCCTCAAACCACTGACCCTCCTGTACGGTATACCGCGGTGTAAAGCCCAAAGTAATGCTGTCTTTTGCATTATCCTCTCTGTCCCAATAGGGATAGGCAAGCCCCATATACATACCGCCGTCGCTGTACCGAATGAAATAATTGGTAGGAACATGCCACAACGTCTGATCGTCATGAAAATGGATAGACTCGGCTTCTTTTGAAAACACAGCGTGTTCGCACACAATCTTCTCCGCGGTCCACATACCGCTTTCGCACAAAAAACGCAGCTGTCTTTCAACAAACGCGCCCTTTTCAGGCACAGTATAGATACACTCCGCCACAAAGGGGCCGTCTTTGAAGAGAACACGGACACCGGTATCTGTTTTTTCAAACGAAACAGCCTTTGGATCAACAAAATACTGTGTACCGTCTGCAGTCAGAGAAAAGCCGCTGGAGACAAATTCATACGAGATGTTCCTGGACATATCCGTGATAGCCTGCAATCCGCCCGTTGTCGGATGCAGACAGACGCGAATTTCACGATTTTCCATGCACATTGAGTTCATCCTAAAAAACCTTTCCAATTGGTATAGCGTCAAAATAAGCAGCATACGATTCATTCGAATTATAGCACAAACGCCCGCGTAAGTCAATCAATTCACAATAACATCCGCAGGATTAATTCGAATAAAAAAAGCGCCTCATATGAGGTGCTTTTTTACGGTCAAAGATGTCGGATCACGCCAGAACGGTGATCTTCTTGTTAACAATAACGGTGATCAAATCAATGATCGCACCGATGCCAAAGAAGCTGCCGGTGACGAACCACAGAATTCCCACAACAATACCGGTGGTGTCCCCCTTGGTTACGCGATAAAAAGCGCCGTAAATAGCGTCCGCAAAGATTACGAGCAGCAGTGTAGCAATCCACGGAAGTGCATCCAGTGTGTCTCTTAATTTTTTCAGTTCTTCCATAACATATACCCTTTCGATTTTACGCCAGGGATGGCGAAATATAGACAAATATGTAATTGTGCTGACTTTAGTTTACCACAAATCTATGCGCATTGCAACCGTTTTATGAAAAACAGAAAAAACTGGCACAGCCAAAAAATTCAAGGATGGATGATGATCTTGCCGCCGCGGCGTTTCTCGCCGTCCGCGAGAATCTCCGGCAGTTCTGCCAAAGGAGCCGTCCGATAGACCATGGAGGTCACGTCCACCCGGCCGGACTCGATCAGTTTCAGCGCCCGGGAGAAGGTATAAGGATTGATATAGGACGCTTTCAGCGTGATCTCCTTTTTGAAGATCTCAAACGGCTTGACGGAGATCGTATCATTCGGCGCGGTCAGGCCGAACAGCATCACAAGGGATTTGTTCCCTGCCATGCGGATGGCCATCTCCATGGTATCTGTACGGCCGGCGCACTCAATCACCGTATCGATGCGTGTGACGCCCGCCTTTTTCAGTTCCGCCTCCCAATCCTCCCGGGGATCCAGTGCCAGATCGGCACCCAGATCGATGGCCTGCTGCCGTTTTTCTGCCACAGGTTCCACGGCGATCAGGCGGGCCGCGCCACGCAGTTTGGCCAACTGGAGCATAATCAGGCCGATCATGCCGCAGCCGATGACAGCCACGGTACTGCCGCATTGGATCTCGCAGAGATCGATGCCGTGCAGGCAGCAGGAAACCGGCTCTGTCATAGCCGCCGCATCATAGGAAACGGAATCGCTGAATCGGTATGCCTGGGACGCGGCCACCACGCAGTATTCCGCAAATCCGCCGTGCACCGTGGTGCCGATGCCGGTCATGTGCTCGCAGAAATGACCGATGCCGCCAAGGCAATATTCACACCCGCCGCACAGCTGATTGGGATCCACGCACACACGATCGCCGGCTTTCAGATGCTTCACACCGGCACCGACCTCCACGATCTCGCCGGCAAACTCATGACCGAGAACGGTGCCGGCCGGCGTTTTGGCCGCCCCCTCATCTCCGTGGAAAATATGCACATCCGTGCCGCAAATGCCGCAGGCATGGACGCGGATCAACACATCGTTGTCCCCCAGTACGTTCACAGGAATATCCTGCACACGCAGATCGGATGCGGAATAAAAAACAGCTGCTTTCATGCTTCAAAATCCTCCCCAAAATCAGGAATCGAGGCAATGGCCCCGCGAAGTTTTGTGCTTTGTGCGGCGATAGCCGCCGCTTTTGTGATATAACCGCGGACGGACGTCTCCGTAAGTGCCGACAACTCGGCTCCGCCCCGCAAAAAACAGGTCAGAAACGTGCCGAAGAAGATATCCCCGGCGCCAGTGGTATCCACCGCCTGCACCGGCACAGCCGGAACGAATCCCCGCTGTTCGCCCATGCCATAGGTAATGCCGTTCGCTCCATCCGTCACCAGAACAGCGGTAACGCCGTGCTCCAGGATATAGCGGATGCATCCCCCCACATCGGCAGTACCGGCGATCATCTGGGCTTCCTCTTTGGACACTTTGATAAGATCGGCAAACGCCAAACTTTCGCGCATCCAGTGGATGGCCGTCTCTTCGCTTTCCCACAACGGCGGGCGGTAGTTGGGATCGTATGTAACAATACATCCCGCTTCTTTGGCGATCTGCAAAGCGTGCAGGCTGGCGCGCCGCGCCGTTTCTGCCGTAAAGGACAAGGAACCGAAATGGAAGATCCGGCTTTGGCGGATCAGCTCCTCATCCACGTCGCACACATCCAGATAGGTATCGGCACCCGTTTTTCGACAGAAGTCAAAATCCCGGTCACCGGATGCGTCCAGCTGTACGAAAGCCAGCGTGGTGTTGTGTGCGGCATCCATCACCAAAGCCCGGTCATCGATGCCGTTATCCCGCAGCACCTGGGCCAGATACCGGCCGAACATATCCTCGCCCACCTTACCGATGAAGGCGGTTTTTCCGCCAAATTTGGCCACGGTGGCCAACAGATTCAGCGGGGCGCCGCCCGCTTTGCGGACGAACACAGGATCTCCGGCGTCATCCACGCCCATGGGAGAAAAATCGATGAGAATATCGCCCAATGCGGTGATGTCGTATTTCATGCAATCCTCCTCACAGCGCATACGGAATGGGCATGCGCTCTTTATAATAATAGGCATTTGTAAAACAAAGTTCTTTCAGCATCCGGACCGCGCCCTCGAATCCGTTGCCGGTTCGATCAGCCGTATGGGCATCCGATGCCAGCGTGATCAGATAACCGCCCATTTCACGATATTTTCGGAGAATGGATTCATAGGGCATATATTCGCCATAGAACGATCCGATGCCCGATGTGTTCACTTCCAGCGCGATGTGCCGCTTCACCACGGTACGCAGGATCGCCTCGATCTCCGCCTCGTACTCACTCATATCCACGGAAACGCCGTATTTGCCCACCACATAGCGCAAAGGACAACTCAGGTGTGTCAGCACATCCAGATCGTACCCGGCGGCCATTTGCTGCAATTCCCCGAAGTAGGCATGGAGATATCCCCGTACATCCTCCAAAGTCATAGCGGAGAAATCGATATGAGAATAGGGCACAGTGTACTCTTTATATTTGACGGCGTGCACCGATCCGAGAACAACGTCGTAGGCAATTGCCGAAAGCAATTGTTCGTTTGCCGCCGGATCCCAGATCGCCTCGCCGATCTCCACACCGGTAAATACTTCCAGCGAATCTTTGTACGCCTTCCGGCACTGTTCGGCTTCCTTTACGGATGCAACGATGGGCGTGATCACATCGGTTTTGTAGGCGTATTCCAGATCGCAATGATCGGTGATGCAGACGCCCCGCAATCCCTTTTCTGCGGCGGATGCCAGGTGGGCCATGGGCTCGCAGGTGGAATCGTGAGAGTACTTCGTATGTACGTGGCAATCCACCCATCCACCGGGTGCGTAGGGCGGCTTCAGCTCGCCGGGCGTTTCGATAATATCGGCTCCCAGCTGTTTGGCCCGCGCCAGCTGATCCTCGGTGGAGATAATCCACAATCCCAGATCGGCATAGCGGTGGATCATCTCACACAACGCCTCCGTAGCCGCGGCATGGTACAGCCACACCGTATAGGGGTTGTTCCGCAATTTGGTTTTCAGATAGGCCACGGTTTGCTCCGACACTTCCCCATCGTAATGGATCTCCGCGTCGGGGAACCGATCAATCACTTTTTCGGCAAACGCCGTTGTTTTGCAGGTAAAAGCCACCTTCGCACCGGAACGGGCTATGATATCGAAATAAATCTCGCGCTGTTCTTCCGCGAAGGCTTCCATCCGGTTATCCAATTTGATGGTGCTCCCCGTCTCCCGGGCGAAAGCCAGCGTCTCCTCCAAGGTGGGAACGCGCTCGCCGCGGTATTTGGGAGAATGGGACAATCCCACATCCAGCGTCTGCAGTTCCGCAAAGGATGTATCGCGCAATTTCCGCTCCGGGGGAAGCACTTCTCCAGCCGCGGTGCGGCAGGTGCGCGCCAGCGTCTTATCATGGAACAGCACGCAAACGCCATCCGCCGTAAAGTCCGGATCCAGCTCGATCACATGGTATCCCTGAAGGACGGCCAGGCGGAAAGCGGCCATGGTATTTTCCGGCGCCTCACTGGCGACGCCTCTGTGAGCCTGATATCTCATAATTTCACCTCTTCGTTTATCCATTCTCGGGAATGGGTGTGCCAAACCGTTTTTGCACATTCCGGCGAATGATCAAAAACGCCGCGACCTGCATAAAAATGGTAAACAGCCACGACACAGGATAGCACAAATACAGCACCTTCAATGTGGGCATGGCCGCAAACACCGTATAGATCCATATCACACGGGTAACGCAGGCTCCTACCAGCGAAATCAGCATGGGCGTCAGGGATGCCCCCATGCCTCGCAGACTGCCGGTGAACACCTCCATGATGCCGCACAGGAAGTAGGTCAGCACGATGATGCTCATGCGCAGACCGCCGTAGGCCTGTGCTTCCGGAGCACCGGGGCGGTACAACGCCAGCAGAGGCTCACGGAACACATACATCAGTCCGCTGAGGGTAATGCTGATGGTGACGGACAACGCGATGCACGTCAGCAAAATCCGCGGAATACGATGGGGTTTCCGGGCGCCCAGATTCTGTCCTGTAAAGGTGAGGGATGTATGGTAAAACGCGTTCATGACATTATAGATGAAGCCTTCCAGGTTGGATGCCGCCGTATTGCCTTCCATGGCGACGGAGCCGAAGGAATTGATGGAGGACTGGATCAGCACATTGGAAATGGAGAACACCGCCCCCTGCAGTCCGGCAGGCAATCCCACGCGGACAATAGCGAGGAGCTTGTCGGGATAGATGTGCAGTTGGGACAGAACCAGACGGCAGGCGTCCTGCCGTTTCATCAGAAAAATGACCACCAATGCGGCGGACACCACCTGCGATGCCGCAGTAGCGATAGCCACGCCGGCCACGCCCATACGGAATCCGATAACGGTGAGCAAATTCAGAAGCACATTGACAATGCCTGCAATCACGAGAAACAGAAGCGGACGCTTCGTATCTCCGATGGAACGGAGAATGGACGCGCCGAAATTATACACCATACAGGCGGGCATGCCCAGGAAATATATTTTCATATAGGTGGTGGACAGATCAATGACGTTGTCAGGCGTGCCCATCCATGATAGAAACATGCGGCAGCCGAAAAAGCCGATGAGAAGCACAATCCCGCCCGCGATCACACTGGTGAGCATAGCCGTATGGACCAGGCGGCGCACCGATTCGTGATTTTTGGCACCCCAGGCATGGGCGACACAGACGCTGACCCCCACCGACAGTCCCATGAATACATTGATGATCAGATTGATCAGCGCACCGGTGGAGCCTACAGCCGCCAGGGCCTCACCGCTGGCATACCGTCCGACGACGATCATATCCGCCGCGTTGAAGCACAGCTGCAAAATGCCCGACAGTGCCAACGGCAGTGTATACATCAGGATCTTCCCCGCCAGGGGACCGCTTACCATATCCATCTCTTTTTTTTGCAAATGCATGGTGTCACCTACTTGTCTTGCCCGGTTCCGTTTAATAATGATCTTACATAAAACATCGTACAAGTTATTATAAACCACGTGATTTCCCTTTGTCAATAGATGTGAAAAACTTGACATTTATTGCGCGGGATAGTATAATGAAGCATACCAATTTTATCAACCGGAAGGTAAGTGACATGAGCAAATTTTTGGAAGATATTTCCGCATTCATCAAGGAAAACAACTACACGGTATACCGCGTGGCCGAAATCAAGGACGGCGGTGAACCGGAGGTGGTGACCCCCATTCCCACCAACGCCTGCCAGAATTCTTACTCCGTGGCGAAGGCTTTCGTGGTAACCGCCATCGGTATTCTGTACGACCGGGGACTGATCAAGCCGGAGGATCGCATCACCGAGATTCTCTCGGAGGAATGCCCCGCTGACGTGGATCCCCGCTGGCACGAGATCACCGTACACGATGCCCTGCTGCACCGTCTCGGCCTGCCCGGCGGATTCCTGGACATCGACACCCACAAGGCCGAGGAATTCGGACGGGATTATCTGACGTATATGTTCAAGTATCCCTTCGATCACGAGCCTCGGGTACAGCGCTCCTACACCGACGGTGCTTATTACATGCTGGCCCGCATCGTAGAGAAGAAGGCCGGCATGCCCATCGACAACTTCCTGTGGGACACCTTGTTCTACCCGCTGGGATTCCAGGAGATGGCATGGAGCCGCTGTCCCATGGGGCATCCTATGGGAGCCACCGGCCTGTACATCCGCACCAAGGACATGGTCAAGCTGGGCCAGGTATATCTGAGTGGTGGTATGTACGGCGATACCCGCATCGTTTCCGAGGAGTGGGTAAATCTGACTCTGCAGAACGGCTATGAGCTGAACAAGATGAAGGCAAACACCTACGGAAAGGGCGGAATGAACGGCCAGCAGCTGTGGGTATTCCCCGAGAAGAATCGCGTAGTGGCATGGCACGGCTACACCCGTCACAACTCCGATATGCACAACTGGATTCTTGCCTACGAGGAATGATGGCGGCATGAGAAAAAATCAGATCTCCGGCGTAATCTTCGTCTTTCTGTCCGCCGTGATTTTCGGATTCACTCCGGTGTTGGCCGCCATCTCCTATCAGGGCGGCAACAACGGCATCAATATGGCCTTTCTGCGGGCCTTTCTGCCGATCCCGGTACTGCTTCTTTTGTGGTTCTTCACCGCACGCAAATCCATTCCCTCCCGCCGTCAGGTGGGGACGGGCGTGATTCTGGGCGGACTGCTCTTCGGATGCACCCTGCTTCTGTACTCTTCCTACGCTTATATCTCCCCCGGCATCGCCACCACGCTTCATTTCATGTATCCCTTGTACGTGGTGCTGTTTAACGCCATCTTCCGCCGGCAAAAGCCCGGGATGATCCGCATTGTCGGAATGGTCCTCGGACTCATCGGCGCGGCCCTTCTGGTGGATCTGGGCGGAAGCACCGATCCGGTGGGACTGCTTCTGGCGTTTCTGTCCGGTATTTTCTACGCGGCCTATATTCTCGTTCTGCAGAAGGAATCCGCCGCGCCCATGCCGCTGTATCAGCTGATGACCATTGTATCCGCCTCCGGCGCGGTGCTGTGTGCTGTCGTCGGTCTGGCCATGGGCAAGCTGACCGTCGCTTTGACGGCTCCCGCGTGGGGCTATGCGGTATGCGTAGCCATGCTGACTGCCATTGTGGGATGCGTGCTGTTCCAGGCGGGCGTGCGCCGTGTGGGTGACGCCAATGCGGCCATCTTCTCTCTCCTTGAGCCGCTGACCAGCATCGTCTTCGGCGTGCTTCTTCTGCACGATCTCTTCTCTCTGCAGAAGGGATTGGGATGCGGTCTGATTCTCTTGGGCCTGCTCTGCACCTCCTGTGCGGATCTGGTGAAGAAGAAAGAAGCCGTCAAAAAAGCATAACAAAATAAAAGAATGGGCTGCTGCCACATGGCAACAGCCCGTTTTTTAGTTTATTTTTTGCCCAAATAGAACACAGCTGAGGCATTATCCGGTGGTGTATACGGAAGGATCAGCGTAAAGACAGCATTGCCGGCCACATAGACCTCCTCGGCCAGGTCGGTAGCCACTTTATTGTATGCAACATCCCGGATGAGTTCTACTCCCTGATTGTAACTTGCGTCCACAGCGATCGGCCACAGAACCACGTCCGCATCGATCGCCTGATACAGAAGTACGCCACCGTTGACTCCGTGGTGAGCCAACTGCACCATGTCGCTCTTCAAGTAGTTTCCGTAAACTTTGTATATGTGATTGATGGCCCGGCTGGTGGTATCCGCTAACACCATCACGGAATTTCCCTGTACCGTTACACGGAGTATAAGGGACGTAGTGTTCATCTGATCCAGTACCATCGGCTCCATGTCCGCATAGGTGAACAGCATCTCGACCTCTGCGCCGCCCGCCTGGATCACCTGGCCGGAGTGGGCTTTGATGATGTTGGCCCCGCTGAATCGCTTCATGGCCAATCGAGCGTTGGCAGAGGTTCCGGCGGTCTTGATCGCTTCATGCTGGGCATCGGAAGCAAAATGGTGAATGATATTCTCCACAACGATCTGATTCTTTAAGGCAGTAGTGGAAAGATACTGGAAACCGCCGGTGTGATCCCCGTGGGGGTGGGTCAGGATCCACGCGGCTACGGTGATCTTGCCTTCGTTCACATGGAGTTTTTGGAGTGTTTCGTACAACAAATTTACCGATTTGACTGTGGCGCCGCTGTCCACTATAATGAACCGGCCGTCCTCCAATCGGAAGACCAGACACAACCCATTCGGGACAGGGGCAGCAGCAGGATCATTGCTGTCGGTAAACTCCTGACCGATCATGGAGACGGAGGGCTCACAGATCTTCTCGTAGGGCTGCTCGGTGAAGATCGTTCTGTCGTAGGCGTCCTCTACCGCGATGCGGGCCTCGCGGGTGAGGCTGTTGAAGGACAGGTGGAGGATTGTATCCTCGTTTCCGTAAATGGCGTACAGCATCTTTCCTGCCTGGCGGTAGGAATACTCCGTAAAGCCGGCACCGGGCAAGTTTTTCACATACTTGAGAAAATCGCCGCGGGAGGTGTTGGCTATATGCACCATATAGCACTCATCCGCCAGATCCATATACCGGGTAGTAATGCCTTTATCCTCGTAGGGAGGGACAGCCCCCACTCCTTCGAATGTAACCCCGGAGGCGGTATAATCGGGATCTACCGTGAGCTTTCTGAATCTTCCCTTTTTTTCAGCATATTCCGCGAAAGCCTCGCATCCCTTAATCAGCGACGTATCATCCCAGGCGGCAATGACGATCTTCTGATTGACAACACGGATGGCGTACTCTCCGTAGGGGACATCCTTCATGACCTCCGCCGATTCCGCACGGTTGGTATGGCCGATGAGGATCTCTGTATCAGATTTTTTCGATGCCGCATTCAGCAAATCGGTCTTCACTTTCAGGGACACCCAGGTTTTCTTCCGAATGGCGTCACGAAGCTCCTGCGCGGCACTCTCCACCTCCTTGGAGGAAGCTTTTGGGGTAACGATCACATAGGATGACTTCCCGCCGGAGATAATCTCAAGAGTCTGTGCTTTCCCTGCCGTATCGGCTGCCTGTACGAGTTTTGCAAGACCAAACAGCATGGTCACTGCGGCAATCAGCACAAGGCTCAAAGAAAGAATACGACACGTTGTTTTCATACGTTTCTCCTAATATTTCCCGTATTTCTACCGTTATTGTATCACGCGGCAATATCCCTGTCAACAAACCAACTGAAAAAAGCCATCCGTGCAGGATGGCTTTTTCTTTATTCGCCGTCGTAAATTTTAACCGTATCGTTATCCTCGGGAGTATGGGGGAGAATCAGCGTATAAACATCATCGCCGGCGATATAGGCTTCTTCCGCAAGATCCAAGGCTTTCTTGTTGAACTTCCAATCCTTGATGCGATACAACCCCTCTCTGCCGTAGAACTGTCTCACTCCGCCGGGCCAAAGAACCACATCTGCATCGATCCATTCATAGGCTTTGGCCACGCCGTTATAGCCGTGATGGGCAATCTGCACCATATCGCTCTTCAGATAATCTCCGTAGATATTGCAAAGGTAATTCAGCGACCGATTGGACGCATCTCCCAGCACCATGATGGAATTGTCACGGGCTGTCACACGGAACACAAGAGACGTAGTATTCATCTCGTCCAAAACGGCTGGCTCCATATCCGCATAGGTAAACAGCATTTCAATCTCCATACCACCTACCTGAATCACCTGTCCTGAATGGGCTTTGATGATGTTAGCGTCTCGATATCCTTTCATGGCCGCACGGGTTTTCTGCGATGTACCGGCACTGCCTATTGCCTCATGCTGAGCATCCGTGGAGAAATGGTGAATAAAATTCTCCACAACAATGCGTTTTTTCATGGTAGTGTTGGAAAGGGTTTGGAAAGCCCCCGTGTGATCACTATGCGCATGAGTCATGATCCATGCGGCAATGGTGATCTTCCCATCGTTCACATGGAGAGAACGAAGAGTTTTATACAGCTTATTCACAGAAAACACGCCATAGCCGCCGTCTACAATGATAAAGCGTCCGTCTTCCGCACGGAACACCAAACACATTGCGTTATAGATCCATCCGGTGCTCACCTCAACCTCTTGACCAACCAAGGAAACCGTAGGCTCGCACACCTTTTCGTATTCGGTATCCGTGAAGATGGTCATGTCGTAGGCCTTATCCGCTGCAATGCGCGCCTCGCGAGTCGTAGTATTGAAAGAGGCGTGGAGGATGGTTTCCTCATTGTTGTAGATGGCGTACAGCATCTTTCCGGCCTGCCGGAAGGAAAATTCCGTAAAGCCGGCATCACTCAGCCCTTCCACGTATTTCACGAAATCGCCGCGGGAGGTATTGGCCACGTACAACATACAACTGCCGTCCGCCAAATCGATGTACTGCGTAGTGATCCCCTCATCCTCGTAGTGAGGAATCGCACCCACGCCTTTAAACGTGTCACCGGATGCGGCGTAGTCGGAAGCCAATGTCAAGCGGCCAAACTTCCCTTTTTCCTGTACGTATTCCGCAAAAACCTCGCAGGCCTTTTGCAAAGCTGTCTCATCCCAGGCGGCAATGACGATCTTCTGATTGACAACGCGAATGGCGTACTCTCCGTAGGGGACATCCTTCATGACCTCCGCCGATTCCGCCCGGTTGGTGTAGCCGATGAGAATCTCCGTGTCGGATTTTTTCGACGTGACATTCAGCAAATCGGTCTTCCGTGCCAGGGACACGCCCGTCTTCTTCTGGATGGCATCCCGGAGTTCCCTTGAGGCACGCTCCACCTCAGCGGAGGAAGATTTGGGTGTGATGATCACATAGGACGACTTGCCGCCGGAAACAACTTTCAGCGTTTCCACAGTCGCCGTTTCCGATGCGGGCGTATCCGCAGCCCATGCCTCCGCTCTGCCGATAAATCCGTGCAGAAGGAGAACGGCAGCTACCAGCAAAAGCCATCCCGCCGCTTTGTATTTCCGATTCATTTACGTATCCTCACTTATTGTTTTGCGCTGTTGTAGTTTCATTGTACACAACAAAATCACCTCTGTCAAGAACACCTATGAAAAAACCACCCTCTCGGGTGGTTTTTCATGTTATTTGATAACCTTGGTTTCCTCGACGTCTTCCGGGGTGTAAGGCAAGGTCAGGGTATATACCGCCCTGCCGGCGATGTAGGCTTCCTCCGCCAACTCCAGTGCCTTGGCATTATATCCTCTGAATTTTATAGCTTCCAGTCCCTTATTGCCATCAAAGGAATCCACGCCGCCCGGCCACAGTACCACATCCGCATCGATGGCTTCGTACAGGGCAATGGTACCGCCCGTATAGCCGTGGTGAGCAATCTGTACCATATCGCTCTGCAGATAATCGCCATACACAGCGACCAGACGGAGGCTGACACGGTTGGACGCGTCGCCCAATACCATCACGGAGGTATCCTGCGCCGTGACGCGGAACACGAGAGAGGTGGTGTTATGATACTCCAACGGGCTCGGTTCCAGATCCTCATAGGTATAGAGCATTTCGATCTCCACACCGCCTGCCTGAATCAGCTGACCGGTATGGGCTTTGATAATAGTAGCGTTCGGATATTCATTGATAAACGTCTTACGCGCCTGCTCAGAGCGTCCTGAATCCGCCCCTTCCTCAATACCCTCATACTGTTCGGGGGTGGAGAAATGATGAATGATGTTCTGGATAGTTACTCTTGTATGGTACTTTGCTTCGGTGAATTTCAAAAATCCTCCGGTATGATCTCCGTGCGCGTGGGTCAGAATCCAAGCGGCAATGGTGATATTGTTTTTGTCCACTGCCAGTTTGCGGAGATTGCTGTACACCAGGCCTGCTGTATCCTGAGTATATCCGCCTCCATCCACGATGATGAAGCGTCCATCCTCCAGCCGGAAGATCATACACAGGCCGATCTGGTTGAAGACACCGGTTTTTGAATCTTTTCCGTAGCATTCCAGTCCCACCAGAGAAACGGAGGGCTCGCAGATCTTCTCGTACTCGCTGGCCGTGAAGATGCTCATATCATAGGCATCCTCAATGGAAATGCGGGCATCTTTATCCTTCGCAACATAGGATGCGTGGATAACCTTATCCTCGCTTGTGTAGATCATATGCAGATTATCCCCGAACTGACGGGATGCAAACTGGGTATACCCTGCACTTTCCAGCGCACCGGCGTAGGCTTTGAATTCCGCCTCGTCCGTATCGGATGCATACAGCATATAGCAATCGTCGTCCAGGTCCACAAATTGAATGACCTCACCCGCCTCACCGTAGTGGGGCATGTCCTTCAGCGCCGCAAAGCCCACATCCGTAACGGCGTAATCCGGTTTCAGGGTAAACCGACCGTCGACGGCATTTTCCTGCACCAAAGAGCAGAATGCATCACAGCCTGCGCGGAGAGAGATTTCATCCCACGCGACAATGATAATCTTTTCGCCCACAGCGCGAATCGCATACTCGCCGTACGCCAGATCCTGCCGGGTGCTGATGCTCTCTTCGCGATTGGTAATGCCAATCACGATCTCCTTGGCCGGCGCGGTCCCGCCGCGCTCGATGAAATCGTCGGTCCACGCCAGCTGGACACCGGTAGCTTCCTGAATCGTTTTCCGGACCAGCCGTGCCATATCCGTCACTGCATCCGAGGCTCCTTCACGAATGATGACGGAATACACCGATGCACCGTCCGCGACGACGGACAGATCCTGCACCGCCGGCGTGACTACGCCGGGATCCGCCGAGGTATCGATGGGATCCACGGGATCGTTGGTACATCCCTGCAGCATAATCGCAAAGATTACAAGCAAGAGGCACAAAAATATTCCATGCTGTTTCTTCATAATAACATCCTTTCTGCTTTTCAACAAACGGGTGTACAGACCGAGACGCTGTACGGATGCGACAAACAAAAGCATCTCATCCTCATCTTATTGGTATTTTAGCACAAACTCCAAACCCGTCAAATGGAAAATTTCCCACAACACATGGATTTTTTCCACTTAGCAAAAAGTCCGTGATTGCGCAGTATTCTCGCATCAGGTATAGAATTTGGCGGTATCGTTCGCCACGGGGGTATAGGGCATAATCAGCGTATGTCCTACCATACCGGCGATGTATACTTCGTCTGCCAACTCCACCGCCTTGGCATTGTAGTTTTTATCCATGAGACTCTTATAGGATCCGTCAATGCTGGCAACACCGGTAGGCCACAGTGCCACTTTGGCCTGGATGGCTTCATACAGAGGAACCGTGCCGCCCTGGAATCCGTGGTGGGCGATCTGCACCATATCACTCTTCAGATAATCCCCGTAAATCTTCACCATGTGGCCGTTGGACACCGTACTGGCGTCGCCGAGGACCATCACCGAATTCCCTTCTGCCGTTACGCGGAAAACGAGAGACGATGTATTGTGATAATCCAGCACATAGGGTTCCAGATCGGCGGAGGTAAAGAGCATCTCGATCTCCGCACCGGCGATTTTCATCACCTGGCCGGTGTGAGCCTTGATGATGTTGGCCCCCTTGTAGGTCTTCATCAGCTGGCGTGTCTGATCCGCACGACCCGCATCGTTGCAATTCTCGTACTGCTCCGCGGTACAGAGGTGATGCACGAAGTTCTGCACCGTCACCTTATTCTTATAGGCAGAATTGGAAAACTTTACAAAGGCACCCACATGGTCGCCGTGGGCATGGGTCATAATCCATGCGGCAATGACAATGTTGTCTTTATCTACCGCCAATTCGCGAAGATTGTTATTGAGCAGGGGAATGGTAGCGTTGTTATGATTTCCGCCGTCCACGATGACAAAACGGCCATCCGCCATGCGGAAGATCAGGCAAAGGCCCAGCTGGTTGCCCACACCCAATCCTTCATCGCCGCCGTAACTCTCCAGTCCCACCAGCGTCACCGACGGCTCACAGATCTTCTCGTATTCGGTTTCCATGAACAGAGTCATATCGTAGGCATCCTCAATGGCAATGCGGGCGTCCTTTTTAGAGGCGGTATAGGAAGCGTGGATCACTTTGGTATCGCTGACATAGGTTGCATACAGATTGTCCGCCATCTGACGGGTGGCAAAGGAGGTATAGCCGGCATTTTCCAAAACGGAAAGGTACGCCTTGAATTCCGCCTCATCCGTATCATCCGCGTACAGCATATAGCAATCGTCAGCCAGATCCACGAAGCGGATTTTCTCGCCCGCGGAGCCGTAATGGGGCATCTCTGTCAGCACCTTAAGGCCCTCTGCCTGTGCCGCGTAATCCCCGGGAAGAACAAATTGTCCCTCCGCGGCAAATCGTTTGATCTGATTGACAAAGACACCGCAGGCCTTGGCAAGAGAGGCATCGTCCCAGGCGGCAATGACCAGTTTATCCCCCATCGGGTGGATCGCGTACTCGCCGTATTTCAACTCTCCGAGAACGGCCGCGCTTTCCTCACGATCGGTAATTCCGATGAGAATTTCCTTCGGAGGTATCGGATCCCCGTCGGCCAAATAATCATCGGTCCACGCAAGTTTCACGCCTGTTTTTGCTTCAATCGCGCTTATAATCTCACGGGCTGCCTCGGACACTGTTTCGGAGGCGGACTCCCGGATAATGATGGAATAGGCAGAGGCGCCGCCGCTTACAATGGACAAATCCTGCTGTACGGGCGTTTCCACCACCGGATCACCGGAACTCTCCACCGGCGGCTCCGTGTTGTCGCAGCCAGGCAAAACAAGGGCCACGACTGTGAGGGCAAGACACAAAAGAACCTTCCACGATTGTTTCATATACGATTCTCCTTTTGGTATTAGTCTTCATTCCGCGCGAAAAAGGGAAAGAACCACCCGGCGGGTCGGATGGTTCTCATACAGTCAAAATTTATTTGATGATTATCGGTTTATCCGTATCCTTGGGGGTGTACGGCATAACGAACGTGAACACCGACTCACCGGCCACATATACCTCTTTTGCCAGAGAAATCGCCACGGCATTGGTCTCCCGATTCTTCAGATCCTGCGGTTCCAGGCCACCGTCAAAGCCGCCTACTCCGCCGGGCCAGAGCAATACGTCCGCATCTACCTTTTCATACAGGGCAATGGTACCGCCTGCATATCCGTGGTGAGCGAGCTGTACCATATCGCTCTTCAGGTAGTCGCCATAGGCCTTCACCAGGTAACTGCAGGTGATATAGCTGGCATCACCCAGGACCAGCACGCTGTTGTCCTGCGCCGTCACGCGGAACACCACCGAGGAGGTATTGTGATCCTGCAGGGTGTAGGGTTCCAGATCACCGGAGGTGCACAAAACTTCGATCTCCGCTCCGCCGATCTTCAGAATCTGGCCGGCATGGGCTTTGATGATGTTGGCTCCTTTATATTGCTTCATCAGCGCACGGGTTTCCGCCGCGCGACCGCTGTCGTTGCAGTTCTTATACTGCTCATTGGTACAGAAATGATGAACGATATTCTGGACGGTGACCAGATCCTTCTTGGCAGAACCTGTAAACATACTGAATCCGCCCACATGGTCGCCATGGGCATGGGTCATCATCCACGCGGCGATGACGATGTTATCCTTATCCACCGCCAGCTCATAGAGATTGTCATAGATCAGCGAAATGGTTTCATTCGCCATACCGCCGCCATCCACGATGACAAACCGGCCGTCCTCCATGCGGAAAATCATCAGAAGGCCGATGGGATTGCCGTATCTTGTGCCCGGGATTGTACCCTCAATACCGCCGTAGCCTTCCAGGCCCACCAATGTTACGGCAGGCTCACAAACCTTCTCATACTCGCTTTCGGTGAAGATGCTCATATCGTATGCTTTTTCGATGGTGACGCGGGCATCCTTTTTGGATTTCTCGAAGGATGCGTGGATAATTTTTTCCTCGTTTGTATAGATGGCGTAGTGGTTATCGCCCAGCTGATGGGCAGAAACGCGGGTATAGCCCGCCGCTTCCAGCGTATCGTAATACGCCTCAAACTCCGTCAGATCCGTATCCTGCGCATACAGCATATAGCAGGCATCCGCCAGATCGATGAATTCCACATACTCGTCTTCCGCGCCGTAATGGGGAAGCTGGGAAATCCCCTGCAGTGCTGTACCGTCTGCCGTGTAATCGCCGGCCAGCGTAAACGTACCTGCCTGCGCATTTCGTTTTATGTAATTGACAAACTGGTTGCAGGCGGCTTTGACGGATGCTTCATCCCATGCGGCGATGACGATTTTTTCGCCCACGATGCGGATGGCAAATTCACCGTACTTCACATCCTGCAGAACCGACAAGCTCTCCGCCCGATTGGTCAAACCGACAAGGATTTCTTTTGTCGGGACGGCGTCATCGGGATCGAGATAGTCGTCCGTCCATTTCAGTTTCACATCGGTGGTGTCCTGGATGGCGTTCAGTATCTGGCGAGAAGCATTGGCCACCGCCTCCGTGGATTCTTCCCGGATAATGATGGAATAGGCCGAGGCACCGTCTGCCACGACAGAAAGATCCTGCACGACGGGGGTGACCACCGTGGAATCGCCGGTATCCTCGCCGGGGACGTCGGTCTTGTCGCATCCCGTCCCGAGAACGGCAAGCACGGCCAGCACCAGGCACAAAAGTATCTTCCACTGATTCTTCATAGGATATATCCTTTCGTTTTGCTATCAATAAATGATCCGGGGAGTTTCCCCATCCTCGGGTGTATACGGCAGGGGCAAGGTATGGATAAACTTACCCGCGATGTACACTTCCTCCGCCAACTCTACAGCCTTGGCGTTGTAGTCCCGCTCCATAAGTCTTTCATACGATCCGTCAATGGACGCCACGCCGCATGGCCACAGCAGAACATCCGCATCGATGGCTTCGTACAGCGGAATCGTACCGCCGGTGTAGCCGTGATGGGCCACCTGCACGATATCGCTCTTCAGGAAATCGCCGTAGGAGTGGACCATGTATCCGCAGGAGCGGTTGGACGCATCTCCCAGCACCAGAACGGTATTGTCCTGGGCGGTCACACGGAAGACAAGGGAGGAGGTGTTGTGGTACTCCAGCGGGGAGGGTTCCAGATCCTCATAGGTGAACAGCATTTCGATTTCCATGCCGGCGATTTTAAACAACTGACCGGTATGGGCTTTGATTACCGTGGCCTTGGGATATTCCCGCGGCAGCATATTGCGCACCCGCTGGGACTGTCCGGGGTCGCCCAGGGTATCATACTGTTCGGTACGGACCAGATGGTGAATGATATTCTCCACCTTGACCTGTCTGTGATACTTCAAGTCCTCCGTGAAGTGAACAAATCCGCCGGTATGGTCGCTGTGAGCATGGGTGACAATCCATGCGGCAATGGTAATGTTGCTCTGATCCACCGCCAGACTGCGCAATGTACGCATCAGCAAAGGACCGGCCGCAGGCACGTAGTCACCGCCGTCCACCACGATGAACCGTCCGTCCTCCAGACGGAAAATGAGGCACAATCCGATCTGGTTGGGTACGCCTTCCGATTCATTCATGTATCCTTCCTGTCCCACCAAAGTGACGGAAGGCTCACAGATCTTCTCATACTCCTGCTCCGTGAACAGAGTCATATCGTAGGCATCCTCGATAGAGATACGGGCATCTTTGTCCTTCGCCATGAAGGAGGCGTGGATGATCTTCTCCTCGTTTGTATAGATCATATGCAGATTGTTTCCGTACTGACGGGATGCAAACTGTGTATAGCCTGCATTCTCCAAAACGGTCTGGTAGGCGCGGAACTCCTCCGCATCGGTATCCTTGGCGTACACCATGTAACAGGCATCCCCCAGGTCCACGGTCTGAATCGCTTCATCCGCAGCGCCGTAATGGGGCAGCTGCTGCAGTGCCTCGCATCCCACACCATCCTCAGTGTAATCCGCGGGGATAAGCAAGCTTCCCTCTGTGCCCGTTTTCCGCACCATAGCGGAAAAGACAGCACAGGCTTTATTCAGAGAATCTTCATCCCAGGCGACAATGACGATTTTCTCGTCCACCACACGGATGGCATAGGCACCGTAGGGAACGTCCTTCAAAAGGGACAAACTCTCCTCCCGGTTGGTCCCCCCGACCAGAATCTCCTTCTCCGGGATGGGATCGCCGTTCATGATGTAATCGTCGCAAAAGGTCAATTTCGCCCCGGTAGCCGATTGGATGGTATTGAGCACGTTCCGCGCTGCTTCCGCCACCGCATCCGATGCCGACTCCCGGACGATAACGGAATACGAGGACGCACCGTCCGCCACGACGGAAAGATCCTGCACCACCGGCGTCACGACGCCGGGATCGCCTGTGTTCTCTCCGGGGGTGTTGGTGTCGGTACATCCCGGCACAACTATCATAAGGATCACAAGCATCAAGCTTATGATCCATGTGTTTTGTTTTTTCATGGTTTCCCTCCTGCATGCACGCTGTCTGTTCAAAAAAATTAGTGAGGGCGAAAAGAAATTTTAGCCCAAAACCAAACAATTACATAAATAATTATACAAAAAATCTTCTTCCCGTCAATATACTTTGGGAAATTTGTGAAAATCCACCGGGGACATTTGTGTGAACTTTCACACTTTTTCGCGCTGCTCGGACAAAAATGTTACTTTATTGTGAATGCCGGATTGTTTACAGCCGGTTCATTGCTTTTTTGGCATAGCAGAAGTATAATTATAAGGTTATCGTCACAAGAAACAATCCGACTTGTGGCATTGGAAAAAGAAAGGAACAAAGTTATGTTGAAACGGCTTGCCGGCTGCATTCAAGAGTATCGCACGCCCACCATTCTGACGCTGCTCTTTATTGTTGCCGAGGCAATTATTGAAGCATTCATTCCGTTTATTACGGCCAATCTGGTGAATACGATCAAGGCAGGGGCGGAGATACAGACCATTCTGAAGATCGGTCTTCTTCTCATCGTCATGGCCATTCTGTCCCTCTCCTGCGGCGGTATCGCGGGATTCACCTGCGCGAAAGCCTCCGCCGGATTCGCCAAGAATCTGCGCCGGGCGGTATTCCATAAAGTACAGACATATTCCTTCGAGAATATCGATAAATTCTCCTCCGCTTCGCTGGTGACGCGTATGACCACGGACGTAAGCAACGTGCAGATGGCCTATATGATGATCATCCGCACCGCGGTGCGGGCACCTCTTATGCTGATATTCTCCATCATTATGGCCTACATCATGGGCGGCGCTCTGGCCACTTCCTTTGTAGTGATCATCCCCTTCTTGGCGGCGGGATTGTTCCTTGTCAGCCGCAAGGCCATGCCGGCATTCCGCCGCGTATTTAAGAAATACGACCGGCTGAATGAATCCATTGAGGAGAATGTCCGCGGCATGCGGGTAGTCAAGGGATTCTCCCGTGAGGAATACGAGAAGGAAAAATTCGGTGCGGCCTCCGAGAACATTCGCTGGGATTTCACCAAAGCGGAGCGCATCGTAGCCCTGAATAATCCTCTCATGCAGATCTGCGTGAACTTCAACATGATCTTTGTACTGCTGGTGGGATCCCAGTTGATCATTACCAGCGGCGGCGCTCTCATCGATGTGGGTGAGATTTCCGCCATGCTGACCTACGGCATGCAGATTCTGATTCAATTGATGATGCTGTCCATGATCTACGTCATGCTGACCATGTCCTCCGAATCCATCCGCCGTATTGTGGAAGTGCTGGACGAGACACCGGCACTGTCCAGCCCGGCGGCCCCCATCACCGAAGTGAAGGACGGATCCATCGATTTCGAGGGCGTCAGCTTCAAGTATTCCGCCAAGGCGGAAAAGAACGCTTTGTCGGACATCGATCTGCACATCCGCTCCGGCATGACGGTGGGTATTCTGGGCGGAACCGGCTCCAGCAAATCCACCCTGGTACAGCTGATTCCCCGGCTGTATGACGTGACGGAGGGCTCCGTCAAGGTGGGTGGTGTGGATGTACGGAAGTACGATCTGGACACACTGCGCGGCGCGGTGGCCATGGTGCTGCAGAAGAATCTGTTGTTCTCCGGCACCATCAAGGAAAACCTCCGCTGGGGCAATCCGGATGCCACCGATGAGGAAATCGCCGAGGCATGCCGCCTGGCGCAGGCGGATGGATTTGTCCGCTCCTTCCCCGATGGCTATGACACCATGATTGAGCAGGGCGGCACCAACGTATCCGGCGGTCAGAAGCAGCGTTTGTGCATCGCCCGGGCGTTGCTGAAAAAGCCGAAGATCCTGATTCTGGACGACTCCACCAGCGCGGTGGACACCAAAACCGACGCCCAGATCCGTGCGGGATTTGCGGAGTACATCCCCGAAACCACCAAGATCATCATCGCACAGCGCGTGGCATCCGTGGAGCATGCGGATCTGATCATCGTTATGGACAACGGAACCATCTCCGCCATGGGTGATCATGCCCAGTTGATGGCGGAAAGCGAGATCTATCGCGAAGTATACACACAGCAGAAGAACGGAGGTGCGGAGAATGAATAAACGCCAAGCGGGCAATCCCCGCAAAATCGATTTCCGCGTTCTCGGCCGCGTGCTGAAAATGCTGTTCGCCGCCTATCCCGTTCTGATCCCCATCGCCATGTTCTGCATCATCGCCTCCGCGGTGATTGCATCCATCCCCTCCATTTTCACGCAAAAAGTACTGGCCATCGTCACCGAGTACACGGCGGCCGGCATGATGGACTGGTCCGTGGCCAAAGCGGAAATTCTCCCCAAGATACTGATTCTCGTCGGTTTGTACGTGGTTTCCATTATGTTTTCCACCACACAGACCCAGCTGATGGCCTACATCACCCAGGGATTTTTGAGCAAGATGCGCCGCAGTATGTTTGACGGTATGCAGAACTTGCCCATCCGATATTTTGACACCACCAAGCACGGCGACATCATGAGCCATTACACCAACGATATCGACACCCTGCGCCAGCTGGTATCCCAATCCATGCCCCAGCTTCTGCAGTCCTGCATCATTGTGGTCACCGTATTCTGCATCATGCTGTATTACAGCGTATGGATGACGCTTCTGATTCTTCTCGGCGTATGCGCCATGATCTTCGTATCGGGCAGAATCGGCGGCGGATCGGCGAAATACTTCATCCGTCAGCAGAAATCCCTGGGCCGTGCCGAGGGATATGTACAGGAAATGATGAACGGCCAGAAGGTGATCAAGGTATTCAGCCACGAGGAGGATGCTAAGGCGGGATTTGATCGGATCAACGAAGAACTCTACGCAGACAGTTTCCGGGCCCACGCCTACGCCAACTCTCTCGGGCCCATCATCATGAACATCGGCAACATCCTGTATGTGCTCTGTGCCACGGCAGGCGGATTGTTCCTGTTGACAAACTGCCCCAACCTGAGCATCTCCGGTCTTCCCTTCACCATCGACATCATCGTTCCCTTCCTGAACATGACCAAGCAGTTCACCGGCAACATCAACACCTTCTCCCAGCAGATCAACTCCATCGTCATGGCGTTGGCCGGCGCACAGCGTATCTTCGGCCTGATGGATCAGGCACCGGAGGTGGATGACGGATATGTGACGCTGGTCAATGCAGAGATCTCCCCGGACGGCACCATCACGGAAACCACCAAGCGCACCGGCCACTGGGCGTGGAAGCATCCCCATGGCGACGGCACGCTGACCTACACGGAACTGAAAGGCGATGTCCGTCTCACCGAGGTGGATTTCGGATATACAGACGAAAAGACCGTCCTTCACGACGTTTCCGTCTATGCGGAGCCGGGTCAGAAGGTGGCCTTTGTGGGTGCCACCGGCGCGGGCAAGACCACCATCACCAATCTGATCAACCGTTTCTACGACATCGCCGACGGTAAGATCCGTTACGACGGCATCAACATCAACAAAATCAGGAAATCCGATCTGCGCCGTTCCCTCGGTATCGTATTGCAGGAAACCAATCTGTTCACCGGCACGGTGATGGAGAACATCCGCTACGGCCGTCTGGACGCCACCGATGAGGAATGCCGCGCGGCGGCCAAACTGGCGGGGGCTGACGATTTCATCACCCGTTTGCCCGAGGGATACAACACGGAGTTGTCCGGCAACGGATCCAATCTGTCTCAGGGACAGCGTCAGCTGATCGCCATTGCCCGGGCGGCCGTGGCCGATCCCCCGGTTATGATTCTGGATGAGGCAACCTCCTCCATCGACACCCGCACCGAAGCCATTGTACAGCGGGGTATGGACAAGCTGATGGAAGGCCGCACCGTATTCGTGATCGCCCACCGCTTGTCCACCATCATGAACTCCGATGTGATCATGGTGCTGGAGCAGGGACGGATCATTGAACGAGGCAATCACGAAAAGTTGATTGCGGAAAAGGGTGTATACTATCAGCTGTACACCGGCGCGTTTGAGCTGGAGTGATGCACTTGCATATTCTTTAGCTTCAATCGTACGATATCCTGCAAGTGCGCGAGAATTTCCCTGTCGGAAAATTCTCCAAGGTTTAGCTATTGGGCAATTCCAATCGTACGACATCCGGCAAGTGCGCGAGAATTTCCCTGTCGGAAAATTTTCCAAGGGTTTAGCTATTGGGCAATTCCAATCGTACGACATCCGGCAAGTGCG
>JAZQFQ010000040.1:0-10292 GCA_045539595.1 Eubacteriales bacterium
GGTAAGACAACTCCTTGGCTCACAGAACGACATGGCTACGATCCGACTTTCAAACATGTCCGCAAAGGGAGGCAGGAAAGAGGCAGTCTTCAGAGATTCGAAGGGATTAACGTGCAGGAACAGGAAAGAGCCTGCCCAGTAGATCACAGAAGCAAAGAGCATGCCAAACAGCACAGCGCCCTTGACACCGCGCTTGGCCATGGCCAGAATGGCAAAGAGACCTACGAACATGGTGATGACGGTGAGGATCATGGTGGCATAGCCGGCGTCACCCATATTGTCCTGCAGGACACCGGGAGTCAGAGCGCCGAAGAAGTCACGCATGACGTAGAAAGGAGAGGCAAAATTGTTGCCCTCGGGATAGATGCCTACGGTGGAGCCAAGGCCGATGTTCATCAGCATCAGACCGATGGCGGGGGAGATACCCATGCGCACGCCGAGGGGAATGGATTCTACGATCTTTTCACGGATGTTGAACAGGGAGAGGATGATGAAAATCACGCCCTCTACCAGAATGATGACCAGCGCTGCCTGGAAGGAAGCCAGATAGCTCATACCGGTCAGAGCAACGATGTTGCCCACAACCACAGCAAAGAAGCTGTTCAGACCCATACCGGGGGCCATTGCGAAGGGCTTGTTGGCCAGGAAAGCCATGCAGAACATACCCAGGGCGGAGGCAATACAGGTTGCCATGAATACGCCGTTCCACAGAGCCGAGCCGGTGTCAAAGTTGGTCAGCAGGTTGGGGTTCAGCGCAATGATGTACGCCATGGTCATGAACGTGGTCAGACCGGCAATAATCTCCGTGCGGACATTGGTGCCGTTCTCTTTCAGTTTGAAAAGCTTTTGGAACATAAAATCCTACCTCTCAAAATAAATTTTGTCGAAACCTTTGCAGGAATACATACTAATTGTAACATTTTTTCGGAAAATTACAATTATTTCCGACAATAAATATATGAACAAAATGTAAATGTGTGGTTGTATGAACAAGTCAGGACCTCCGGCAAAGCCGGAGGCTTGCACAGCCCCTATAAGGGGCTATTGCCGGCAAGCATCTAAAGACGCACGATATTCTATCACTCGCATCACTTGCCCTGCCGCCGCAAATACGGTATGACATCATAGCCTTCCCCAGTGGGGGAAGGTGGCATCCGCGCAGCGGATGACGGATGAGGTGTCTATACAAACCATTACTCCTCATCCACCGTTCGCGTGCGAACGGTCCCCCTTCTCCCACAGGCGAAGGCACGCCTTCGCCGCAACTTTTCTTTGCTAAAGCTTTTTGTTGCCACCTGCATAGCAGGTGGTTGTCTTTCATAGACAAAAAAGAGATGCCGCACGGTGACATGCGGCATCTCATATAGCGGATCGCGTTTACCAGATTTCTTTCGCAAAGCCGTCCCATTCGGGGGCGGTGAAGCCCTCGGCACCCTCGTGATGGCATACGGTATATTGGGGAGCCATATTTCCCACGCCCACGTCTTCCAGAACGGGGGCGTTGCCCTCAAACTTCACCTTGGCCAGCTGCTCACAGCCGCCCAGGGCACCCGGCATAATTTTCGTTACGCTGGCGGGGATGGTAATCTCCGTTAAGGCAGTGCCCAGGAAGATGTTGGTGGGAAGAACTTCCACACCGTCGCGGAGAGTCACAGTCTCCAATCCGGCGCCGAGGAACATGCCCCAGCTGTATTCCGTAATGCCGGAGGCGGGCAGGGTGATCTCCTTCAGGGAGGTGCATCCGAGGAAGGCCTGGGCACCCAGATACAGCATATTTTCCGGCAGGGTGATCGTGGTCAGCGCGGTGCAGTTGGCGAAGGCATTGGTGTCGATGACCTGAATGGCATCGGGCATGGTGACGGACACAACGGGCGTACCGGCAAAGCATTCCACGCCGATCTCGGTGACGGCCAGACCGTCCAGTTCTGTGGGAATCACTACATCGGTGGCCTCACCGATGTACTTGGTCAGGGTGATGTAATCCACCCCGTCCAGGTGGTACGTCTTGTACTCGTAATCGGGGGAGGGGGTGTCCGGCGCATCCGGGGTGCCGGGCGCGGCGGGGGTCGTATTACATCCGCCAAGCAGGATGGCGGCAATCAAAGACAGCGAAATCCAAAACAATCCTTTTTTCATATGTACCTCCATAGGGGAAATCTACGTACCTATTGTATAATAAATTGAAAGGATTGTCAACGTGCGTCACAGAAGGTTTACAGAATGAAATACCAAACCAACGAACCCCATTGACAATCGCGCGACCGCGTGATATAATGTGATTGAAAGCCAAAGTCTGCTTTTGTGTGATATTTACATCTTGGGAGGTACCTATGAAAGACGACAAGCGAACCATTCTGACCCATGCGGAGATCGCCCATGATCTGCGCCGCGCCGCAACGAAACGACTGGTGATCTCTTTGCCCACGGTTTTCTGCCTGGCGGTCATTTTCGGCAATATGGCGCTGCTGTGGTACCTGATTACGGAAAACCTGCTGCCGGCCCCGGCGGTGGTGATTCCCACTTGCCTGCTGGCGTCCCCGCCGGTGCTGTTTCTCGCTCTGAACGTGTATGCGTTTGCCGCTATGAACATCCGTGTCCGCACCGGGGCGTATCAGATCGTCACCGACACCCTGGACCGGATTGAGAAGGACAGATTCGATCTGAAATCCTTTGTGACCACCTATGCGTATGCGTCCCCCTTCCTCTTGCTGTTCACCAGTTTGAAGGATTGCCTTCGCTTTGCCCACGGCGGTCGGTTTTTCTGCACCAAGGAGATGAGCGCCTATTCCAATGTGGGGGAGAGCTTTTATCTGGTGGTGTCGGATAAGCCTGCGGGCAACATCATTTGGGTGTACAATGCCAAGGTCCGCCGCCTGGAAGATCGCTGACGGCGTTTTTTCGCAGCGAATGTCTGTTGCGATTTCGCGGCCGCTCTGCTATAATAGACATATCCACTCATCCAAGGAGAATTTGTATGTCGGAATTTCTGTCTTCTCTGCACCCCGTTCTGGTGTGCTTTATTGTGTGCGCCGCAAAAATCGTGGAGATCACGATCCAATCCCTGAAAACCTGCATGATGGTCAAGGGCCAGCGGCTGAAGGCCGCCGGGCTGGGCTTCCTGGAATGTACCATCTGGGGTCTGGTCATCTCCACCATCATCGGCACGCTGGGGGATAATCTGTTTCTTCTGCTGTTCTACTGCGTGGGTTATGCCACGGGTTTGTTCCTCGGCTCTACCATCGAGAGCAAGATCGCTCTCGGCACATCCAGCCTGGAGCTGATTGCCGGCACGGAGAGCACGGAGAAGATCGTGTCCTATCTGAAGGAGAACGGCCGGGGCTATACGGTCTTTGAGGGACGGGGCTCCGTGGATGCTATGCAGATGATCTTCATCGTCCTGCCCCGGCGGGAGACGCCGAAGGTTTTGCGGGACATCCGCCGCGTCACGGACGGAAAGGTGTTCGTGGTGGCCTCGGAGGTCAGCAAATACGCCGGCGGCTACGGCATGGTGAAATAAGGAATAATCAAAGGGGAGATTGTTTTGAGAATGATCAAAGGGGAGATCGTTTTGAGAATGATCAAAGGGGAGCCCGCTCCGTAGGGCTCCCCCCGAGTTGGAGATTCTCTCCAGCTCGCGGATCCACCTCATGGGCTCGGGGCGGTCCCCGAGACCCCCAGAACGGAGTGAATCGATAGGATGAAGATATCAAAAACGCCATCGCTTTTTGAATGCGCATCTGCGATGCGCAGTATATAGACGAAATTGTAAGGTAATCGAAGGTATATTTATCGTTAACTACATCCAACGTACAACTCCGTTATCCTGAAAATGAACCAATTCTCCAACCCCACGTAAAAAATGCCGCCACAGGCGGCATCATAAAGCATAGTTAGGAGTAATCGTTCCCCCTTCGGCTGACGGAAGTTAGCGAAAAAATTAGTTTATGAAAAAACGCATCTTTCGCCATCCTCATTATACGCTATCCCTCGCACTCCGCAGGAGTGCGTTCAAAAAACATAGCGTTTATGCTGTTTTCCCGTTTCGCTTTCCGTCGATCTGGGGGCCTCGGGGACCTCCCCGAGCCGACGAGGGGATACAAAGGGGAGACCTACGGAGCGGTCTCCCCTTTGATCATTCCACGGAACTAATCTCCCCTTTGATTCTTCTTCTATTCCAGGATTACTTTCTCCCCAGATTCCGATCGAAGCGGGTCACATAGGCGGCGATCTCCGCCCGATCCGCCCAGGCGGTCATGTCGGTGATGTCCGCCCCCATGTCGGAGAGGAGTCCGTTCACCTCCGCCCAGAGCACGTATTTCTCTGCCCACTCGCTGCAGGTGTGCTTCGGCTTCGCGGGGGCGATGTCCTGCAGATGGCCGGTGTAGCGGTAATAGCGGAAGAGGATGGTCACTATCTGCTCTCTTGTGATGGGATCGTTGGTGCCGAAGGTGCCGTAGCCGTAGCCCTCAACGATCTTGTTTTCCGCCGCCCAGGCGATGGCCTCCGAGTACCACTGGCCGGCCTCTACATCAGTGAAATCTGCCGCTTTCGATGCCTTTTTCTCCCCGTCCAGCCGCCACAGGGCAGTGACGAACTGGGCCCGCTGCCAGGAATCGGCGGGGGCGAAGGTGGTGTCGGATGTACCCGCCATCATGCCGCGGGTGCTTACGTATTCCACCTCATCATAGAACCAGTCCGTGTCCTTCACATCCGTGAAGGGATTGACCCACGTGGCCGAAAATTCCGCCGTGAAATCGTTCAGCACGCATACGGCGTCGCAATCGGCTCCCCACTTGACTTGCCAGCTGTTGGTGTTGAAATACATCTTTCCCTCGGAGTCGATATCGATGTCTTCCATCTCAAACAGGCCGGGGTAGGCCTGGCTGACGATACAGCGGGTCCGATCCGGATCGGGCTGGATGGGCTTTTCGTAGGCGGTGGATGCCTTTTTCAGATCGTAAGCCAGAAGCAGGCTGTGGTTGATGGTGGCGTCCACGTGATTTCCCGTTACGATCAGGTACAGGATCTCCCCGTCACAGCAGATGCCCTGCTTCAGATAGTCGGTGCAGTCCACGGATTTTCCATCCACGGGGACGGCGGATACGTCCACGTATCCCTTGATGGAAACGGGCATATTGGCCGTCTTTTCCGTCAGGGAGGCGGTGGCGGTAGCCAGGGTGTTGTTCAGCAGGATCAGAAATGTGATGGTATCCCCGTCGATGTCGTACAGGGAGAAGGCGTAGGGGGAGATGGGGGCGTTGTTCCATGTGGTTTCGTATTCCGCGTAGGCGGTCATTGTGGTTCCGTCCAGCGTGAAGACCAGGATTTTGGTGGAGGACAGAATAAACAGGTACTCCACCCCGTCGATCTTCGCCCAATCCATGGAATTGGCGTGGCTCAAGCCGGAGATAACGGTCTTTCGGGTGGATGCATCCCGCAGGGGGGCGTTCTTACCCGTTTTTTTGTCTATGCGGTTGATGAATGCCCGGGTGTTGCTGCTGCTGATCTGTACGGAATACAGATGGGTGTCGCTGACCGCGAATCCCTGGGTGTTGGCGCAGTTGTTGGAACCGAGCGTCTTGGCGATTTCCGTGTAGGCCTCATCTCCCAGAATGGGAACAGCGTGTACGGCGGTGGGGGTCAGGCAGGAGGTAATCAGCATCGCGGTGCAGAGCAGGGCAGATGCCAGATGCTTCAGGGTTTGTTTCATAAGTCCATTCTCCTTGCTATTTTCTCAGAATGTGGTTTGGATCGGGTGCTTTTTTATTATTGTATCACACGGTCACGTGATTGTCAATAGGTTTCCCTCGAATGTGCCAATAAAATTTTGAAAAGGGTAAAGCAGGCATTGTGCCTGCTTTTTATTATGGATTGGTTGAGTCGTTGACTTTTTCATTTTCGACAACGTCCCGCTCCGCATCCTCGGTGAAGGCTCGCTTCAGGATGACATCCCACCACTCCTCGCCTGTATTATTCGGGGACATGATGGCCCTCCCGGATCTTGTTTTTCAGTATGCGGCGGGCGCGGAACAGGCGGACACTCACCGTTTTCGGGGAGAGATTCAACAGATCGGCGATCTCCGCCTCTTTTAGTCCGTTGACGTATTTCAGGCGGCAGACGGAGCGATAGGTATCGCTCAATTCGTCAATATAGCCGAGCAGGTGCTCATACCTCTCCCGGCTCAGAAGATATTCGATGGGGGCCGGGGTGTTGTCCCCGCTCATGGCCTCCACATCCTCCGTGTCCCCCACGGGGATGGACGCCGTGCGGCGGAGCAGATCGATGGAGCGGTTTTTCACCACGGTGCAGAGCAGGGTTTTGGTCTTTGTGGGATTGTCCCGGTCAATGTGATCCAGATAGCGGATGATTTTCAGAATGGAATCGTGTACCGCGTCCTTGGCGGCTTCTTCGTTCTGCAGATATTTCATGGCCACGGAGAACATCAGCGGATAATAGGCGGAGTACAGGTATTCCAGTTTATCTTTGTCGTAGTCGGTTTGAACCAGGGGCAGATACTGTGATAGCACGGCTTTCCTCCTTGCGCGTCGGCGCTCCTTGTGTCGATGGACGATGCTCCATTATACCACGCCGGGGAAGAATTTGTTACGGAGACGTTACACGAAAAATAGCACAATTTACAATTTTCCCGCCAAAGCCGCTGTGCGGCAAAAAACAGGGCCACAGTGCTGTAGTAAAATCTCCCGCTCATTCGTTTATATAAATAAGACGGAAATCCATGTGCCGACGGGGAATGTTGACAGAAGTCACTTTCCGTGCTATACTGAATACGTATAGAACGATCGGCACACAGGACTTTTGCATGGAGGATCACTATGAAGAAAATGAGAATCATCGCCGCGGTTTTGTTGGCACTGGCTGTGCTGGCCATAGCCATGCCTGCCTCTGCCGCGGAAAAAGTCAACGTCATGACGACCGCCCGGTTTATCGACTCGGTCAACGTGTCCCCGGATAAGTATTCCAATTCCGTGTACGGCGGCGTCAGCGATCCCACCAAAATGATCGATGGACGGTACGGCGTGGGCCCCACCAACAAGGATGAGGGCTTCAACACCCGCACCATCGATAAGTGGATGTACCACGATGCCGACGGCAAGCAGGATGTGAACGGGGACTATCTGTGGCTCGTTACCTTCCAGCTGGATCAGGAATACACCATCGACAGCCTGTCTCTGATGACGCTGGATCTGAGCACCTGCGGCATCGGCAGTACGAATCCGGTGCAGTGGCTGCAGATGGGATTGGCTATTCTGGTCAGCGATACCGGCGAGGCCGGCTCCTGGAAGGTGGCCTATGAAGCGTACGATCTCCATACGGAGGAAGAACCCGGCGCGTACACCTATGTGGCGCCCTGCGATGCGTATCCCATGGGATATTATCAGTATACCGCCACCTTCACCCCCGTCAAGGCGAAATACATCCGGTACGGCTGTCTGGACTACACCTCCTACGAGATCGATGAGAGCCACTGGATCAACATAAGCGAGCTGGAAATCTACGGCACGGCGGAGGAGGATCCCGCGGACACCACCCCGGCACTGCCCACGCCGCCGGTGGATCCGCGCAACGTCATGACGGGCGCCGTGTGGAGCGATTCCGTGAATCTGCGCACCTGTGCGTATAAGGAAAATCCCGACGGCACCAAGTGCGATCCGTCCAAGATGGTGGACGGGAAGTGGGCCGTGGGTCCCACCTACAAAAACGAAGGATTGAACACCCGCCTGTACGATATGTGGGCCCGGTACGACGCGGACGATTTCCCCGCCGATGGGGGGGAGTATCTGTGGAGCGTTACGTTTACGCTGGATCGGATGTATGAGGTGGATTCCTTCCGCCTGATCAATCTGGATCTGACCGGCAGCATTGGCGACTCCCACACCATCCAGTGGTTCCAGCGGGGATTTGATATCCTGGTCAGCCAAACCGGAGCGGAGGGCTCCTGGGAGCGGGTGTACCGGGGACAGAATCTCCATACGGAGGACGATCCCGGTGTCTATGTGTATCACGAGGCCACGGAAACCAATCTGGCCTACTACGATATGGAAGCGGATTTCACCAAATCGGCCCGGGCCAAATATATTAAGTTTGCTTCCACCGACCTGACAACGGATGAATTGTTCTCGGGCGACTGGATCAATATCAGCGAGCTTCAGGTGTTCGGTGAGGCGGTGCCGGAGGAGGAAATCCCCGAGGAGCCCGATACGCCCACCCTGCTCCCCGCCGGGGAGAACGTGATGGATAGCGCCCGGTTTATCCGCTGTGCCAATCTGTCCTGGGAGAAGATGTCGGAGAGCGTGTACGGCGGCGTCAGCGATCCCACCAAAATGATCGACGGACTGTGGGGCGTGGGCCCCACCCATAAGGATGAGGGACTGAATACCCGCGTAGTGAACGTGGAAAATCGCTACAACGCGGACGGCGTGCAGGATAACTCGCTGTATCTGTGGTCCGCCACCTTCGGCCTGGAGGGACTGCATCAGCTGAACGGCTTCCGCCTGATCAATCTGGATCTGACGGATATGGGCATCGGCTCCACCCGCACCGTCCAGTGGTTCCAGCGGGATTTCGATATTCTCGTCAGCGAAACCGGTGAGGCCGGCTCCTGGCGGGTCGTGTATGAGGGCCGGAATCTCCATACGGAAAGCGATCCCGGTGCCTATGTGTATCACCCGAACGCACAGGGCAAGCTGCCCTATTACGATCTGACGGTGTCCTTTGCCGAGGCGGCCCGGGCGCGGTTTGTCCAGATCGCGTCTCTCAGAGAGACGTCCGATGTGATCACTTCTTCCCATTGGGTCAACATCAGCGAGCTTGAGGTGTACGGCGAGGCGATCCCCATGACGGAGAATCTGTCCGGTACGTGCGGTGAGAATCTTACCTGGGTGCTGGATACCGAGGGTACTCTGACCATCTCCGGTACGGGAAAAATGGATAGTTGGTGGGGCGAGGGCGTGTACCCGCCGTGGCAGCCCTATCGGATGTCTATCCGGAAAATTGTGATGGAAGACGGCATCACGTGCATCACGGACCGGTCCTTTTATGGCTATGGATATGAGAACCTGGAAAGCGTGTACATTCCCGACAGCGTGAGCGAGATCTATTCCTATGCGTTTGGGTATCTCGGTGCCGCTATCCGAATCCCCGGCGGCTTGAAACATGTGTCCGACAATGCGTTCTCCTATTGTACCGGTATCACGGAGCTGCCGGAAACGGCCACGTGGGAGTACATCGGCGGAGGAGCCTTCCAGGGATGCACCGGCCTGACGGATCTGGTGATCCCCGCGGGCGTGACCCGGGTGGCGGCGAATGCGTTTATCTCCTGCACCTCCCTTACGAGCGTGCATATTCCCGCCAGCGTGGTCAGCCTGGACAGCGCCGCGTTTGCCTTCTGTCCCAATATCCTGAATTATTCCGTGGCGGAGGATCATCCCGCCTATTCCGTGGATGAACACGGTGTCTTGTTCAACCGGGATAAGACGGCGCTGATCCTCTGTCCTACCGGGAAAACCGGGAAATATCTGGTGCCGTCCACGGTGACGCAGATCGGCGAAAATGCTTTCTGGAATGGTGGGGTGACCCATGTGGTGTGCCCCTCCGGGGTTCATTCCATTGGCAAATACGCCTTCGCGGACTGCACCGATTTGGTGGAGATCGTTCTGCCCACCAAGAGTGTGGGTGTGGGGGAGAATGGTATCCCCGCCCATACCACCATTTACAGTTATGAGGGATCCGGTGCTCACCGGTATGCTACGCAGAACGGATGCCCCTTCGTGGCACTGCAGGGCGCGTGCATCCGCGGTCGGGTCACGCTGACGGGGCCCCATCCCCAGACCTTCATCTCTTTGCACATAGGCATGAGTTGCCTGTACAGCGTGAGCATCCCGGCCAGCATGGAGAGCGGGGCGCAGGTGGTGGACTTCTGCTTTACCGATGTGGCACCCGGCACCTACGATTTGAAGATCCTACAGATCAATAAACTCCCCTTCACCGTGCAGGGGATTCCTGTCACGGTAGGGGCGGAGGATTTGGATCTGAACACGTCCAGTAACGCGCTGACCAACTTTGTCCTTCTGTCCGGCGACGTGAACGGGGACGGATGCATCGATCTGCAGGACGTAACGCTGCTTACCTCATCGGAAACCTATTCCAAATCCTATGCGGATGCCAAGACCAAAGCCGCCGACGTGAACGGCGACGGCCTCTACGATTTGCAGGATCTGATCATCATCACATCCGAGAAATCCTACGGCAAGCGGGGCATCGAGGTTGTCTT
>JAZQFQ010000041.1:0-28233 GCA_045539595.1 Eubacteriales bacterium
GCTGTGCAGGTGGCAACAAAAAGCTTTAGCTATGCACAGTTGCGCAGTAGGCGTGCCTTCTCCTGCGGGAGAAGGGGGACCGTTCGCACGCGAACGGTGGATGAGGAGTAATGGTTTGTATAGACACCTCATCCGTCATCCGCTGCGCGGATGCCACCTTCCCCCACTGGGGAAGGCTATGATGTCATGCCTCATTTGCGGCGGCAGGGCAAGTGATGCGAGTGATAGAATATCGTACGTCTTTAGATGCTTGCCGGTAATAGCCCCTTATAGGGGCAGAGCAAGCCTCCGGCTTTGCCGGAGGTCTTGACTTCTAATTCATCCCCTGCCACAGATCGTGCTCGTACAGATACCGATCCAGGGCGTTCTCCACGGCCATCTTGTTCCGCACCCATGTGGGCGCGATCAATTGTTCCCGCGGCGCGTCCGCCCCGATGCGGCCGATCACGGTTTCAGGCGGCAAGTGCGTCAACTGCCGCGCGGTCAGGGATACCGCATCCTCCATCTCCATGGGGGTGTATTCCCCCCGGCGGTGGATTTCTTCCATCACCGTGCCGCGGAGTACGCACAGCGTGTGGATCTTCACCTCGTCGGGCAAAAGCCGCGCCGCCTCCCGGGCGGTGGCCAGCATCCTTTCCTCATCCTCCCCGGGCAGTCCGTTCAGGATGTGCAGTCCGATGCGCACGCCCGACGATCTCCGCAGCGCGTCCAGCCGGGCGTAGCCCGCCAGAAATGCTTCGTGATCGTATCCCCGGCGGATGGAGGCCAGCGTGTCGTCGTGCATAGTCTGCATCCCCAATTCGATCAGCAAGGGGATCTCCCGGGATACCTCCGCCAGCACCTCCAGCACCTCCTCGGATAAACAATCCGCCCGGGTGCCGATGGCCAGCATTACAGCACCTGGCAGACGGGCGCATCGGCGGTACAGATTTCGCAGATCGGCGGGATCGCCGTAGGTGTTCGTGTTCGCCTGCAGATAGGGGATGTATCCCCCCGACCGCCACTTGGCGTCCGCCGCGGCCCGGCCTCGCCGGTATTGCTCCTCGATCTCGCCCCGGGCGGTGAGGGACGCCGATCCCCCGGCGCAGAAGATGCACCCGCCCACGCCGCATGTGCCGTCCTTGTTGGGGCAGGAAAGTCCCCCGTCCAGGGGAATCCGGGCGATCTTCGCCCCGAAGGTGCGCTTCAGGTGATAGGCGGCGGTGTGGTACCGCTTGTTGGTGTCCGAGAAGGAAAAAGGATTCGTGTCCCGTTGTGTCATAGCCGTTCTCTCTTGCAATGGCGAATTTTTGCTGTTATAATATACATAAGTATACCATATCACACGGAGGACGTCAAATGGAACAGATTTATACCATACCGGTCAACGAGGCTTTTGAAAAATCCATGGAGGATCCCGCGGCAGGATGTCCCTTCTGCCGGCTGTACAATAAGCTGGAGCAGGACGAGTTGGATCTGATCCTGGGCGCGTCCATGATGGAGCCCGACGTGCGGGTGAAGACCAACGAGCTGGGCTTCTGCCGGGATCATTTCGCTATGATGATCCGCCGTCCCAAGAGATTGCCCCTCGCCCTGGTGCTGGAAAGCCATTTGGCGGAGCAGAATCAGAATCTGGGCCGGGGCGCTATGTTCATCGGAAAAGCCGGAGAAAATGCGGCGAAGAAATTCACCACCCTGCACAAATCCTGCTATGTGTGCGATCGGATCGAATACAATTTTGTCCGCATGCAGGAAACGGCGGCGCTCCTGTGGGAGCAGGATGAGGAATTCCGGAAAAAAACCGCGGCCCAGCCCTTCTTCTGCCTATCTCATTTCGGCGGATTTGTGGCGGCGGCCAAGGCCCGCATGGGACGGAAGACGTTTGCGGAGTTTTATAAATCCGTGTCCGAGATCGAGGGCAAGTTCATGGACGAATTGGGCGCGGACGTGAGCTGGTTCGTGAAGAAATTTGACTATCGCTACGATGAGGAGCCCTGGGGCAACGCCAAGGACGCCCCCGAGCGCGCCATTGATTTTTTGAATGGGAAATTGCATGAGGAGCCCACACAGGGCAAGTGAGGAGCAACGATGGCATTGTTGTTGGGGGCGACGTCCTCGACGCCCCGAAAAAGGAAGAGTTATTGCCGTATGGAGAAATCGCGGAAAATTATATTCATCAATTGAATGATTTTTATGAGGACATAGCAGTTGATAGATACGTGATCATGCCCAACCACATTCATATTATGTTGTTTGTGTTGGAAAACGGACCGTTCGAGTTCGCTTTGCGAACTCGAGACGTCGCCCCCTACAAAACAACATACAACGGTACCCAAATTTGTGTCAACATTCAAAAGATTTTGTAACAAAGAATACGGCGAAAACATTTGGCAGCGCAGTTATTACGACCATATCATCCGCAATCGTGAGGATTACGAGGAGCACGTAAGATACATTATGGAAAATCCTGCGCGGTGGTATTACGACGAACTATATACAACGGAATAAACCAAAAAGGCTGTTGCATTTGCAACAGCCTTTTCTTGATAAAACGCTTACTTGAAATACTTCACTGCGGCCTCGAACATACGGATGTCGAAGTTGCCGGGCACGTTCTGGTACAGACCGGCACCGATACGCTCGGAGTGGCCCATCTTACCGAATACGCGGCCGTCGGGAGAGGTGATGCCCTCGATGGCGGCGGCGGAATTGTTGGGATTGTACTGGATGTCGCACGTCACATTTCCGTCCAGATCCACGTACTGGGTCGCGATCTGTCCGTTCTCGGCCAGCGCACGGATGGCGGCCTCATCGGCGAGGAATCGACCCTCACCGTGGGAGATCGGCACCGTGTAGATCTCGCCGGGCTCGGTCAGTGCCAGCCAGGGAGACTTGTTGGAGGTGATGCGGGTACGCACCAGCTTGGACTGGTGACGGCCGATGGTGTTGAAGGTCAGAGTGGGCGCATTTGCGTCGCCGTCGGTGATCTTGCCGTAGGGCACCAGACCCAGCTTGATCAGCGCCTGGAAGCCGTTGCAGATACCGCACATCAGACCGTCCCGCCGCTCCAGCAGATTGGTTACCTGCTCCTTGACAGCCGCGCCGCGGAAGAAGGAGGTGATGAACTTACCGGATCCGTCGGGCTCGTCACCGCCGGAGAATCCGCCGGGGATGAAGATAATCTGGGAATCGGCGATCTCCCGGGCGAATGCCTCCGCCGAGCGGGCAACGTCCTCGGAGGTCAGATTGCGGATGATGAACAGCTTGGCCTCCGCACCTGCGGCCTCTACCGCCTTGGCGGAATCGTACTCGCAGTTGGTGCCGGGGAATACGGGGATCAGCACGCGGGGACGGGCGATCTTCACCGCCGGTGCGGCCCGCTTCTCCGCGCGGCACAGCGGGATGTCGGCCGCCGTGTTGGACTGCTCGATGTTGCAGGGATATACTTTCTCCAGCTTGCCCTCGTACAGCGCGGACAGCTCGCATCCGCAGATGGTCTCGCCGCCCATCACGAAATTGCCGTGGGGAGCCGTTACGCCCAAAATCTCGCCCTCGGTGCATCCCTCCGCCATCTCGCATACGAATGCGCCGTAGGCGTAGGAGAACAGCTTGTCCAGCGTTACGGATGCATCAAATTCGAAGCCGAAGCCGTTACCCATGGCCATCTTCAGAACAGCCTCGGCAATGCCGGCGTAACCGGGGGTGTAAGCGGAGAGGATCTTGCCCTCCCGCATCAGGGCGGTGATCTTTGCGTACAGAGCCTTCAGGGATGCGGCGTCGGGGATGCCGGCCTCCGTATAGGCGGGGGCAAACAGAGCCACGCGATGACCGGCCGCCTTGAAATCGTTGGTCACGATCTCGCCCAGCTTGCCGGTGGTGACCGCAAAGGAAACGAGAGTGGGAGGAACATCCAGATCCTCAAAGGATCCGCTCATGGAGTCCTTACCGCCGATGGAAGCCACGCCCAGATCCAACTGTGCGTCCAGCGATCCAAGCAGGGCAGAGAGCGGCTTGCCCCAGCGTGCGGGATCCTTGCCGGGCTTGGCGAAATATTCCTGGGAGGTGAGGTATACATCCTCAAAGGACGCGCCGGTGGCGATCAGCTTGGAGATGGACTCTACCACCGCCAGATAGGCGCCGCGGTAGGGGCTCAGGCTGGCCACATCGGGGTTGTAGCCCCAGGCCATGTAGGATACGGTGTCGGTGTCGCCGGTCTCGCAGGAGATCTTGTGGACCATAGCCTGAATGGGCGTGCGCTGATGCTTGCCGCCGAAGGGCATAAGCACCGTACCCGCACCGATGGTGGAGTCGAAGGTCTCGGACAGACCCCGCTTGGAGCACACGTTCAGATCGGCCGCCAACGCCTTGTATCCTTCCGTGAAGGAGGCGGGAGTAGCCATTTTTGCCTCAGCGGCAGCGGGAGCGGCTACGGTGATGTGCTTCTCCGCACCATTGGAATTCAAAAATTCGCGGGAGATATCCACGATCACCTTGCCGCGCCACAGCATTCTCAGACGGGCGTCGTCGGTGACGTTGGCTACCACGGTGGCTTCCAGATTCTCGCCGGCCGCGATCTCGCAGAAGCGCTCTACATCGCCGGGCTCAACCACCACAGCCATTCTTTCCTGGGATTCGCTGATGGCCAATTCCGTTCCGTCCAGGCCCTCGTACTTCTTGGGAACCCGGTCCAGATCAATGCGAAGACCGTCGGCCAACTCACCGATGGCCACGGATACACCGCCGGCACCGAAATCGTTGCATCGCTTGATGAGGCGGGATGCCTCGGGATTGCGGAACAGTCTCTGCAGTTTTCTCTCCTCGGGGGCGTTGCCCTTCTGGACCTCTGCACCGCAGGAGGTCAAAGATTCGGTGGTGTGGGATTTGGAGGAGCCGGTAGCACCACCGCATCCGTCACGGCCGGTACGGCCGCCCAAAAGGATCACCACATCTCCCGGTGCGGGTACTTCGCGGCGCACATTTTCCGCCGGAGCGGCGGCGATCACGGCACCGATCTCCATGCGCTTGGCCGCATAGCCGGGGTGATAGATCTCGTCTACCATACCGGTAGCCAGACCGATCTGGTTACCGTAGGAGGAATAGCCGGCGGCCGCCGTGGTCACGATCTTACGCTGGGGCAGTTTTCCGGGCATGGTCTCGGATACGGGGCGTGTGGGATCGGCCGCGCCGGTCACACGCATAGCGGCATATACATAGGAACGGCCGGACAGCGGGTCGCGGATGGCACCGCCGATGCAGGTGGCCGCGCCGCCGAAAGGCTCGATTTCGGTGGGATGGTTGTGGGTCTCGTTCTTGAAGAGGAGCAGCCAGTCTTCCTCTTTACCGTTATGATTCACTTTCATCTTAACGGTGCAGGCGTTGATCTCTTCGCTCTCGTCCAGTTTGGTGAGCAGGCCCTGCGCCTTCAGGGATTTGGCACCGATGGTGGCGATGTCCATGAAGTTGATGGGCTTTTTGCACCGGCCCAGACGCTCCCGCTCGCCCATGTAGCGCTCCCACGCTTTTTGCGTGATCTCATCCGCAAAGGAAACGGAGTCGATGGTAGTGAGGAACGTGGTGTGACGGCAGTGATCGCTCCAGTAGGTGTCGATCATGCGGATCTCCGTGATGGTGGGATCCCGCTTCTCGCTCCGGAAATATGCCTGGCAGAAAGCGGCGTCCGCCTGGTCCATGGCCAGACCGTATGTCTTCACAAAATCAGCCAGACCACCTTCATCCAATTCACAAAAGCCCGTAAGCACAGCCACGTCCGCCGGTACGGGGTATTCCGCGGCCAAAGTTTCCTTTTCAGCGAGGGATGCCTCTCTTGCCTCCACGGGGTTGATGACGTATTTCTTGATGGCGGCGAGCTCGTCGGCGCTCACCTTGCCGGAAAGTACGTATACTTTTGCGGTCTCCACCAAAGGACGCTCGCCCTGGGAGAGAAGCTGTACGCACTGGGCGGCGGAGTCAGCCCGCTGATTGAACTGACCGGGCAGATATTCCACAGCGAACACGGTGTCGTCCTCGCCGGCCTGCAGGGAATCGGTCACGATGTCCAGCTGGGGCTCGGCAAAGATGGTGTTCTTGCAGTTTTCAAACAACTCCGGGGAAATGCCCTCCACGTCATAGCGGTTGAGGACACGGACATCCGTCACGGAAGAAATGGACAAAAGGGTGCGGATATCGGAAAGAAGGGAGCGGGCCTCGCCGGCCAGCTCTTTCTTTTTTTCAACAAAGATTCTATATACCATATGTAACCTCTCAGTTTGATTTACCGGCTGCCAGAGCGCGCTGACCGATATCCGATCGGCGGTACGCGCCCTCAAAGGAAACGAGATCGGCGTTCTTGTACGCCTGTGCGATGGCGTTTTCCAAGGTGTCGGCCACCGCCGTTACGCCCAGCACACGGCCGCCCGCGGTCAGGAGCTTGCCGTCCTGAAGCTTCGCGCCGGCCACATACAACTCGGCCTCAAAGCCGTCCTGTACGGTGATCTCAAATCCGCTCTGATACTTCACGGGATAACCACTGGACGCCAGCACTACGCAGCAGGCGTGGCCGTTTTTCCATTTCACCAGATCCTGCGTCAGAGTTCCCTCCGCACAGGCCTTCATAATGGTGAACAAGTCGGAATCCAAGAGCGGCAGTACCACCTGGGTTTCGGGATCACCGAAACGGCAGTTGTACTCGATCACCTTCGGGCCCGTCGGGGTCAGCATCAATCCGAAGTAGAGACAGCCTGCAAAGGGACGACCCTCCGCTTCCATGGCGCGGATCGTGGGGAGGAAGATCTCCTTCATGCAAACGTTCGCGATCTCGTCGGTGTAATAGGGGTTGGGAGCGATGGTGCCCATACCGCCGGTGTTCAGACCGGTGTCATGATCGCCGATCCGCTTGTGATCCATGGAGGAAATCATGGGAATCACGGCCTTTCCGTCGGTGAAGGAGAGGACGGACACCTCAGGACCGGTGAGGAACTCCTCAATGACGATGCGGGATCCGCTCTCGCCGAAGGCCCTGTCCTCCATGATGGAGCGAACGGCGTCGATGGCCTCCTCACGGGTCATGGCGATAATCACGCCCTTGCCCAAGGCCAAACCGTCCGCCTTGACTACGGTGGGGATAGCGCAGCTTTCCACATAGGCGAGCGCCGCCTCCGCGTCATCAAAGGTTTCGTAGGCCGCGGTGGGAATGCCGTATTTCTTCATCAGATTCTTGGAGAAGACCTTGCTTCCCTCAATGATGGCGGCGTTCTTTTTCGGGCCGAAGGTGGGAATGCCCGCCTCGATGAGAGCGTCGGCGCATCCCAGCACCAGCGGATCGTCCGGGGCCACCACGGCGAAGCCAATATGATGCGATGTGGCAAAGGCCACGATCTTGTCGATCTCCTTCGCACCGATCTCCGGTACGCAAATTGCGTCGGCAGCCATACCGCCATTGCCCGGCAGGGCGTAGATCACGCCGATTTCGGGACTTTTCTTCAGCGCTTTGATCAGCGCGTGTTCGCGGCCGCCGCCGCCAACAACGATAATGTCAGTTTTCATGTAAGCCTCCGTGGGGGATACGGTGGGGCTCTGCCCCATACCCCGCGAGTTTTTGAAAAAACTCGACAAAAACTTTATAAAAAGGGATTACTGAATGTGTTTTTTGGGAAAGGTTTTTGCGGGGGTACGGGGGTGCTTTTTGCAAAAAGCGCCCCCGGATATCTTTTATTTATAAATCGGGAATTTCTCGCACAGCGCCTGCACTTCTGCGGAGATGCGATCCTTGCTTGCCTCAAAATCGGTGGCGACTTCCTTGATCCAGTGTGCGATCTGCTTCATCTCGGCCTCGCCGAATCCGCGGGAGGTAACTGCCGGCGTGCCCAGACGGATACCGCTGGTCACAAAGGGACTCTCGGGATCGTCGGGGATGGCGTTCTTGTTGGCGGTGATGTGCACCTCGTCCAGCTTGTGCTCCAGATCCTTGCCGGTGATGCCCATGGAACGCAGATCCAAAAGGATCAGATGATTGTCCGTGCCGTCGGATACGATGTCAAAGCCCTCGGCCTTCAGCGCATCGGCCAGCGTAGCCGCGTTCTTTACGATGTTCTGCTGGTATTCTTTAAACTCGGGAGTCAGAGCCTCGCCCAAAGCCACCGCCTTGGCGGCGATGATGTGCATGAGCGGTCCGCCCTGGGTGCCGGGGAAGACGGCCTTGTCGATCTGCTTGGCGTACTTTTCACGGCAGAGGATCATACCGCCGCGGGGACCCCGCAGAGTCTTGTGGGTGGTGGTGGTCACCACGTCCGCATAGGGAACGGGGGAGGGATGCATGCCGGCGGCTACCAGACCCGCGATGTGGGCCATGTCCACCATCAGAATCGCACCCACCTCGTCCGCGATCTCGCGGCAGCGGGCGAAATCAATGACACGGGAGTAAGCGGATGCGCCTACTACGATCATCTTGGGCTGGCACTCCAGCGCGATCTCGCGCATCTTGTCGTAGTCGATCGTCTGGGTGTCGTCGTCCACACCGTAGGGCACGATGTGGAAATATTTGCCGGAGATGTTCACGGGAGAACCGTGGGACAGATGACCGCCGTGGGCCAGATTCATGCCCATAACGGTATCGCCGGGATTGAGGAACGCGAAGAATACAGCCAGATTGGCGGATGCGCCGGAGTGGGGCTGTACGTTGGCGTGCTCCGCCCCGAACAGTTTCTTGGCGCGCTCTCTTGCGATGTCTTCCACCACGTCCACGGCATAGCAGCCGCCGTAGTAGCGCTTGCCCGGATAACCCTCGGCGTATTTGTTGGTGAGAACGGAGCCGGCGGCAAGCAGAGTAGCCTCGGACACGATGTTCTCGGAGGCGATCAGTTCAATGTTGTGGGACTGCCGCTCAAACTCTTTTTGGCAGGCGGCATGTACTTCGGGATCAAACTGGGCGAGTTTATCAAAAAACATAAGGTTAACTCCTTTTGGGGGATTTTTGTGGTAGGCGGGGAAAGGACCAACTCAATCGCCGTAGTTCCTTTCCCCGCCTCATCCTGTGAAGCGGGATTGTTTGCTATCTTACACCACCCCTATCTCCTTGGCTCTCAAACTGGTGAGCAAGTTTATCAATGCAGTCTTGGAAGAGTCAGGAAAATGGCGGAGGGTAATTGTCTTGCGATTTGGGTGAACGATACGTTTGCCTCGGCAAATACCCAAAAAGTTTTGGGGGTGTCGGACCCTTTTTCAAAAGGGTCTGACAAAATCCTTTTTAATGGTGGAACAGTCTCATACCGGTGAAGGCCATGGCGATGCCGTACTTGTCACAGCACTCGATCACCAGATCATCACGGATGGATCCGCCGGGCTCGGCGATATAGGAAGCACCGCTCTTTCTTGCCCGCTCAATGTTGTCGGAGAAGGGGAAGAAGGCGTCACTGCCTACGGATACACCGGTGATGGTGTCCAGATAAGCTCTTGCTTCCTCGGCAGTCAGCGGCTCGGGCTGGCGGGAGAAATACTTCTGCCAGATGCCGTCCGCGCAAACGTCCTCTTCGTTCTTATTAATGTAGCCGTCGATTACGTTGTCACGGTCTGCACGCTTCAGTGTATCCAGGAAGGGCAGATTCAATACCTTGGGATGACGGCGGAGCTGCCAGGTGTCCGCCTTCTGACCGGCCAGACGGGTGCAGTGAATACGGGACTGCTGTCCGGCACCTACACCGATGGCCTGTCCGTCCACCGCATAGCAAACGGAGTTGGACTGGGTGTACTTCAGGGTGATCAGAGCCACGATCAAATCCCGCTTTGCCTCCGGGGGCAGTTCCTTGTTGGCGGTCACTACGTTGGAGATCAGTTCCTCATTGATCTTGAACTCGTTTCTGCCCTGCTCGAAGGTGATGCCGAATACCTGCTTGTGCTCCAAGGCGGCGGGAACGTAGTCCGTGTCGATCTGGATGATGTTGTAGTTGCCGTTCCGCTTCTCGCGCAGGATAGCGAGCGCCTCGTCGGTGTAGCCGGGAGCGATCACGCCGTCGGAAACCTCCCGCTTGATGATCATAGCGGTGGTCACGTCGCACACGTCGGACAGAGCGATCCAGTCGCCGAAGGAGGACATACGGTCGGTGCCGCGGGCACGTGCATAGGCACAAGCCAGAGGAGACGCGTCCAAGCCTTCGATGTCATCCACGAAGCAGGCTTTCTTCAGATCCGCAGAGAGGGGAAGACCCAGAGCGGCGGAGGTGGGGCTTACGTGCTTGAAGGAAGTGGCGCAAACCATACCGGTGGCCTCCTTCAGTTCACGAACGAGCTGCCAGGAATTCAGGGCGTCCAGGAAATTGATGTATCCCGGTCTGCCGCACAGGATGGTGATGGGCAGTTCCCGACCGTCATCCATATAGATGCGGGAAGGCTTCTGATTGGGGTTGCAACCGTACTTCAGCTGAAATTCGTTCATTGTTACGTCTCCTTACAACTTATATTTACTATGTAATTTTAATCGGAAAATTATGTACGGATCACAGATCCATCGTGTCGTAGTCCGCATTTGTGCGGATGTCCCGTGCCACCTTCTCAGAGGCTGCGGGGAGCAGATGCCACTCCGCCTCCTCCATAATGCGCCGCTGGAGCGTCTCCGGAGTGTCCCCCGGCTGTACCGCAACAGCCCGCTGGAAGATGATCTCCCCGCCGTCGGGGATCTCGTTGACGAAATGCACCGTAGCGCCGCTGATCTTCACACCCCGCGCCAGCGCCGCCTCGTGTACGCGCAGTCCGTAGAATCCTTGGCCGCAGAAAGCGGGGATCAGGGACGGATGCACGTTGAGGATCCGCCTCGGGAAGCGGGAGGTGAAGGATTCGGACAGAATGGACATAAAGCCGGCCAGAACGATCATCTCGATCTTGTACTCGCGGAGTGCGGCGAGAATCTTCTCCTCAAATTCCGCCTGGTTGGCGCACTGCTTTCTTGCCACTACCACACCGGGTACACCGGCATTCGCCGCCCGGGTCAGTGCATAGGCGTCGCCTCTCGACGCCAGCACCAGTGCGATCTCGCCGTCGGGGAGATTTCCCTTGGCCGCCTCGTCAAGCAGTGCCTGCAGATTGGTGCCGCCGCCGGATACGAACACGGCGATGCGGGTTTTTTCCTTTAGCATATGATAACGCCCTCGTCGCCGGCAACTACTTCGCCGATCACGTAGGCATCCTCGCCGGCCTCACGGAGGATGGACAGCGCGCGGTCTGCGTCCTCAGCGGCTACGACAATGGCCATGCCCACGCCCATGTTGAAGGTGTTGAACATATCCCGCTCGGGCACGTTGCCCTCTTTCGCGATCAGATCGAAGATGGGGGGGATCTTTACATCCGCCCGGCAGATCTTGGCAGAGGTGCCCTCGGGCAGACAGCGGGGCAGATTCTCATAGAATCCGCCGCCGGTGATGTGGGAGATGCCGTGTACATTCACCTGCTCCAGCAGAGCCAGTACCGGCTTTACATAAATGCGGGTGGGGGTGAGCAGCGTCTCGCCGAGAGACTTGCCGTCCAGACACTCACGGGGAGTATGCAGATCCGCATTCTCGATGTCCAGCGCGTGGCGAACCAAGGAGAATCCGTTGGAATGTACGCCGCTGGAGGGCAGGGCGATGATCGTATCACCGGGATGTACGCTGTTTTTATCAATTACCTTGGAGCGATCCACGATGCCTACCGCGAAGCCGGCCAGATCGTATTCATCCTCGGGCATCAGACCGGGATGTTCGGCGGTCTCGCCGCCGATCAGCGCACAGCCGGACTGCACGCAGCCCTCCGCCACACCGGAAACGATGGAGGCGATCTTCTCGGGCTCGTTCTTGCCGCAGGCAATGTAGTCGAGGAAGAACAGCGGGCGCGCACCGGCGCAGATGATGTCGTTTACACACATGGCCACGCAGTCGATGCCCACGGTGTCGTGCTTGTCGGTCATAAAGGCGATCTTGATCTTGGTGCCGACGCCGTCGGTGCCGCTGACCAGAACGGGATCCTTCATACCGGCCAGGGGCGGAACGAACATACCGCCGAAGCCACCGATATCGTCCACGGAGCCCTCGTTCTTGGTGCGCTTGATGTGTGCCTTCATCAACTCAACGGCACGGTAACCGGCAGTAATGTCTACGCCGGCGGCCTTGTAGCTTTCGCTTTCACTTCTCATATTTCGGTGATCCTTTCGTGAATCAAGTAGTTTATGTGGGAAATTATTCTTTACCGGTCCAGCAGTAGGTGCAAAGCTTGCAGGGGTCGATGCCGATGGATTCAATGACGCCCTCCAGGGACTGGAATTCCAGGGAGGAGAAATGGAATTTCTCGCAGATGGCACGGCGGAGATTCTGTCCCCGTTCCGTGTCGGAGCGGCTGTATTCGTCCAGATGGTTGAATCCTTCCTCTCCCTCCAATTCCAGAATGGTGCGGCGGGTGATCAGATCCATCTCGGAGGTGGATCGGGAGAAGTTCAGGTACTTGCACCCGTACATGATGGGCGGGCAGGCGGAGCGCATATGCACGGCCTTGGCACCGTTGTCGTAGAGAAATTCTACGGTCTCCTTCAGCTGGGTGCCGCGGACGATGGAGTCGTCCACGAAGAGCAGATCCTTGTCTCTTATCAGATCGTGGATGGCGATCTGCTTCATCTTGGCGATGCGGCTTCTCTCCGCCTGACTCTGGGGCGTGAAGCTGCGGGCCCAGGTGGGAGTGTATTTGATATAGGGACGGGCGAAGGGCACGTCGCTTTCGTTGGCGTAGCCGATGGCGTGGGGGGTGCCGGAATCGGGCACGCCGCTGACGTAGTCGAGCTCCTCCGTGAGGCCGGATTCCATATCCTTCTTCGCCATGATCTGGCCGTTGCGGTAGCGCATGATCTCCACATTGGTCCCCTCATAGGAGGAGGTGGGATATCCGTAATAACTCCACAGGAAGGAGCAGATGCGCATCTCTTTTCCGGGCGGTGCCAGCTGTGTCACCTCGTCGGCGGTGACGCGTACGATCTCCCCGGGACCCAATTCTCTTTCGATCTCGTAGCCCGTTTTCTGTGCCGCAAAGGATTCAAAGGTTACGCACCGGCCGTCCTCGTTTTTGCCCAGCACCACGGGAATGCGGCCCAGTCTGTCCCGGGCGGCGATCAGGGAACCGTCGTCCTTCAGAATCAGAATGGAGGCCGTGCCCTCAATCACGTCCTGGGCGAAGCGGATGCCTTCGGTGAAATCACTGCGGCGGTCGATGAGAGCCGCCACCAGTTCCGTGGCGTTCACGGCACCGCCGGTCATGGCGTTGAAGTGGCCGCCGCTGGCGGTGAGGTATTTATTGATCAATTCCTCGGAATTGTTGATCACGCCGATGGTGCAGATGGCATACGCGCCATGCACAGAGCGGATCAGCAAAGGCTGGGGATTGGAATCGCTGATGATGCCGATGGCGGAGCATCCCGTCATCTCGTCCAGCACATGCTCAAACTTGGTGCGGAACGGTGAGTTTTGTATATTGTGAATGTCGCGCTGCAGGCCGATCGTGGGATCGTATGCGGCCATACCGCCCCGAGCGGTGCCCAGGTGGGAATGGTAATCCACACCGAAGAACACGTCGCTGACGGCATCGCGGTGGCAAACGGCGCCAAAAAATCCTCCCATAGATATCTCCTTAGATGGTGCTGTATTTCTTTTCGATCTCCGCGTTGGCGCGAAGAACCTTCTCGGATGCGGATTTGCGCATCGCATCCAACCGCGCGGCCAGATCCGCGTCGTCCACGGCGATGATCTGCGCGGCAAGCAAAGCGGCATTGGCGGCTCCATCGATGGCAACCGTGGCAACAGGGATGCCTGCGGGCATCTGTACGGTGGACAACAGAGCGTCAATGCCGTCAAGAGTAGACGATTTAACAGGGATGCCGATCACGGGGAGGGTGGTGTTTGCGGCGATGGCGCCGGCCAGATGCGCCGCCTTGCCTGCGGCCGCAATGATCGCGCCAAAACCGTCTGCTCTGGCGTTCATGGCAAAATCCCGTGCCTCCACCGGGGTGCGGTGGGCGGAATATACGTGAACCTCCGTGGGAATCCGGAGATCGGCGAGGGTGGAGATGGCTTTTTCCACAACGGGCAGATCGCTGTCGCTGCCCATGATAATACCTACTTTTTTCACGAAAATATCCTTTCCCGAATCCGTCAAAATAAAAAAGGCGCAGTCATCCCACGTGCTTTTGAGAGACTGCCCAGACGGTCGGCATATGAAGTAAAGCCTATGCTTCCTGTGGTCTATTCCACGAATCCGTCAGTCACACAAGCTATAAAATAACACTACAGATAGCATACCATATTTGCGGCAAAATGTCAAGCAAAGTCGATTGCCATTTTGCACAAATATAAAATAAAAACGGAAGTGTATGTGTCTCTGCCGGTGCGGGGGAGGGCGTATTCTTTATGGAGGCGCGCACTGCGCGTCCGCGGAGGATCATCTCGCAAAAAAAGACTGCCGGCATGAGTCGGCAGTCCCCGGATTTACATTACAGGCTGATCGTTGATGGAGAGGGTAAAAGAGAGGCCGAGACGCTTGGCCGCGTGGCGGCACAGAAGCATCCGCTCCATGAAGATTTCAAAATAATCCGCAACGGAACTGTATATGGTGTCGATGGTGATGGACAGATGGACCGTGGTTTTGGGGGCATCGATGGTCAACTCCGACGCCGTCACGGAATAGTTCACCCGGTCGTGGATGTCGGGCACGGTGCCCTCCTCCTGCCGCACGCGGGAGCGGCGCACGTCCGCCTTGTCCCCCAGAATCAGCGCGGCGGCGATGGCGTTCACCGGCACGCCCGTCCCCTCATGATGATTGCCGATGGCGGTGGTCACAGTGGCGATGTCCTCCATGTCCATGCCCAATTTACTGAGCAGCACAAAGGCCATCACGGCCCCGGATTGGGAGTGCTCCACCCGATTCACCAGATTGCCGATGTCGTGCAGGTACGCGGCGATGCGGACCAGCTCCACATCGTGCTCACTGTATTCCAGAGTCTTAAGAATGTATCCCGCCGTGTCTGCCACCCGGCAGACGTGGGAAAAGCTGTGCTCCGTGTACCCCAGAACCCGCAGGGAATCGTCCGCCCGGGCGATCAGGGTGCGGATCTCCTCATTTTGCCGCAAGGATTCGTATGTGATCATCATTTCACTTGCCTGTGATGGCATCCTCCCATTGTTTTTTGCGGATATCGTCGGTGATTATGTGCAGGCTGTTCTCAAACTTTACGCCGTACCAGTGGCCGGGCAGATCCGCCTCGGTCTGGCGGATGCATTCGGCGATAAAGGCCACGGTGCGGGTCAGCGCCGTGCGGGCCGAAAATCCCGCCAGCAGATAGCCCGCCAAAGCGGAGGTGAATACATCTCCGGTACCGTGGAGGGGCGTATCGGTGCGGGCGGAGGCCAGCGTGAACTTCTCCCCGCTCGCAAAATCCCGGTATACGATACCGATCTCCCCCTCGCCGAAATGCACGCCCGTGATCACGGCACGGCGGCAGCCCAGATCGGCCAGGCGGGCCAGGATCGTCTCCATTTTTTCGTTGTCATACCGATCCCCCGTGTAAGGCACGTCCGCCAAAAGGCATGCCTCGGTCACGTTGGGGGTAATCAGATCCGCCTCGCGGACAAATTCCCGCATGGCGCAAACGAAGGTGTCGTCGTAGATGGAATACAGTTTGCCCCAGTCGCCCAATACAGGATCCACCAGTACGGTGCCGCCCTCCCGCAGAATGGCACCTTTGGCATCGGCCACGATCTGCAGCTGCTCCACCGATCCAAAATAACCGGTGTACAGCATGTCGAAGCGGATGTCCGCCCGGTCAAAATGGGCCAGGATTCCCCGCATTTCCTCCGTCAGATCGAGGAAGGTGTACCCCGTGAATCCCCCCGTGTGGGTGGAAAGCAGGGCCGTGGGCAGAATAGCGGTCTCTACGCCGGCGGCGGAGAGGATGGGCAGGGCCACGGTATTGGAACATTTTCCGAAGCAGGAGATGTCCTGCACGGATAGAATACGTTTCTGTTTCATTTTTTCTCCGTTGTGTGATTGGATTTACTTCTCGGACCGTTTTTTCAGCTTTTCCCGGGAGCCGTCGGGCCGCTGGATCACGGTGTTCTCCAGAATGCCCCTGAGGGTTGCCCGGTATTCTTTGATATATTCGGCGCGCAGCGCAGCCTGCTCCGCCTTTTCCTCCTCGGTGAGAGGGGCTTCTTTTTGTTTTCTCGCCAGCGCATTGATGCGCTCCAGCAGTTTCGGATCCATACTTTCCTCCGTTATCGGGATTGTGTGCGCTCCGCGCACAGCCGCATCACAAATTCGCACACATCCGCGGTGGATGTGGGATGACGCAGTTCCTCAATGCTCAGCCGCATGGCCTCCAGCCGACGGGGCTCATCCATCAGGCGGATCACCAATTCATCGGCGGTGCACATATCGTGGGTGGCAACGGCGGTGCCGCTGTTCAGAAGGAATTGGGCGTTGCGTGCCTCCTGCCCCGGGATCGGGTTCACGATCACCATGGGAAGCCCCTTGGCCAGCGCCTCCGATGTGGTAAGGCCGCCCGGCTTGGTCACGATGCAGTCGGCGGCGTCCATCAGCCGATCCACGTAGTCCACAAATCCCAGGGGAAGCAAACGGCATCGGGTCTCCATGGCCTCCAGATCCGCCTTCGCCTTGGCGTTGTTGCCGCATACGGCGATGATCTGCAAAGAATCCCCCACCGCCGCGTCCAGCTGGGCGAGGATCGTGCCCATATTTCCGTATCCCATACTGCCGCCCATCAGAAGAACGGTATTTTTGTCGGGATCCAGCCCCAGCGCCCGGCGGGCATCCGCTTTCGGGGTGCTTTGGGCGAATTTCGGGTGGATCGGGATGCCGAAATCCCGCAATTGCTCCTCCCGGAATCCCTTGCGGTACGCCTGATGGCGGAGGGAGCGGGCGGGCATGATCACAAAGTCGTTGGCGGTGCAGTCCTCCCAGAAGGGATGGAAGGTGAAGTCGGTGAGAATGCCCACGGTGGGCATGACGATGGCCCCCTGCTTCTTCAGATCGTCCAGAATCATCCCGGCGAAGGGATGGGTGAAAATGATGGCATCCGGCCGATTCAGAGCAATGTAGTCCCGGATCTCGTGGGCGAAGGGCATGTTCACCAGCTGGGACGGGGAGAATTCCGTCACAGATGGTCTCCGCTTTTCTGCCAGGGAATAGCCGATTTTATACGCCCCCTTGGCCTTGCTGGACGCCCAAAGATAGGCCCGGTTCAGCGATTGGGACAGGGCAGGGGACACGTAGCCGTAGGTGTCCAGAATGTCGCACTCCACGCCCTTTTCGGCGAAATAACTCCGCATGGCCTTGGCGGTGGAGTTGTGTCCCTCGCCCGCCGTCACCGACATGATCAGAATCCGCATACTGTGTACCCCCTTGTTATATATGTGTAATTATAATCCGTCCCGGACGGATTGTCAAGAATTTCATTTCGCCGCACCGGGAAAGTTAGTATATGAAGAATCAAAAGGGGGACCGCTCCGTAGGTCTCCCCCGAGTTGGAGATTATACAAATATTTTCGCAGGAAGATCAAAAGGGGGACCGCTCCCCGCAGGTCCCCCTTTTATATTCCCCCATGGGCTCGGGGGTGCCCCCCAAGACCCCCAGAACGATATTTATCCAAACGGGAAGCTATCAAAAACGCGCCACGCGGAAAATGCCGTCTGCGGACGGCAGTATCAGCGATCATTGTAGGGACAGTTCGAGTTCGCCATGCGAACTCGAACTGTCCGGTATCTTAATCCAACGTGCAACTCCGTTATCCTAAAACGCAACCGATTCTCCTACCCAACGTAAAAAAATGCCGCATCCGCGGCATCATTAAAGAATAGTTAGGAGTAATACTCCTCCCTTCGACTGACGGAAACTGGCGAGGAAGTTAGTTTTTGAAAGAACAAAGGGGGGATCGCTCCCCGCAGATCCCCCCTTTACATCCTCCCATGGGCTCGGGGGGGATCCCCGAGACCCCCGGATCAAAGTCTATCTATGGGATATATCTATCAAAAACGCGCCACGCGGAAAATGCGCACTGCGGTGCGCAGTATCAGCGATCGTTGTAGGGAACGGCGTCGCGAGTTCGTGAAACGAACTCGAACGGTCCTTTATCTGAATTGCACGTGCACCTCCGTTATCTTAAAACCAACCGCTTCTCCTACCCAATGTAAAAAATGCCGCATCCGCGGCATCATAAAGAAAAGTTAGGAGTAATACTCCTCCCTTCGACTGACGGAAGCTGGCGTAAATATTAGTTTATGAAACGATTCATCTTCCGCTGTCCTCATTATACGCTGTCCCTCGCACTCCTTGGAGTGCGTTCAAAAAACGAGGGCGTCTATTCTGGCTTCTCCGTTTTGCTCTCCGTCGTTCCGGGGGGACTTGGGGGCTCTCCCCCGAGCCCATGAGGGGATGTAAAGGGGAGACCTTGGGGGAGGTCTCCCCTTTTTTTTCTTCCTGGAGCGACCTCCCCTTTCCCAGACGCAAAAAACGGGGCCCCGCTGTGCGGAAACCCCGTTTCTATCGAATATATCTTACGCCTGTGCGGCATCCACGATCTTCGCGAACTTCGCGGGAACCAGGGACGCGCCGCCGATCAGACCGCCGTCCACGTTCACCTTGGCCAGCAGCTCAGCCGCATTGCCGTCGTTCATGGATCCACCGTACTGGATGGTGGTGGCCTGCGCTACGGTGTCACCGTACAGATCGGCCAGCACGCCGCGGATGATGGCGCAGACTTCCTCCGCCTGCTCCGGGGTGGCGGTCAGACCGGTGCCGATGGCCCACACGGGCTCATAAGCGATGATCACATTCTTCATATCCTCGGCGGAAATACCGGCCAGATCCAGCTTGGTCTGCATGGAAACGATCTCGGCGGTGATGCCTGCCTGACGCTCCTCCAGCACCTCACCCAGGCAGAGGATCACCTTCAAGCCGGCGGCCAGAGCGGCCTTGGTGCGCTTGTTCACGGTCTCGTCGGTCTCGCCAAAGTACTGACGGCGTTCGCTGTGCCCGACGATCACGTATTCCACGCCGCACTCCAGCAGCATGTCCGCGGCAATCTCGCCGGTGAATGCGCCCTTTGCTTCAAAATGTACGTTCTGCGCGCCGATCTTCACATTGGTGCCCTTTGCGGCAGCCACAGCGGCGTGGATGTCCACGAAAGGAACGCAGAGAACGGTCTCACAGCCGTCCTTGCCTGCCACGAGAGCGGCGGTTTCCTTCACAGCCGCCTCAGCAGCGGAGGGGGTCATGTTCATCTTCCAGTTGCCGGCGATGATGGTTTTTCTTGTAGCCTTGTTCATGGGTGTAGTCTCCATTGTTTATTAAAAAATGTTCTGCTATGCAGTTTTTCGCGGCTAACGCCGCATGTGGGGCAGGAACCATTCGAGTTCGCGTGTACGCGAACTCGCAACGCCGAAGCTTCCTGCTCCACACCCCGACCTCCTTGCCTCCGGCGATAAAAATGGAACTTTCTATGCCGTAAAAGTTTTTGGGACGGGGTGCGGGGGGACCTTTTTGCAAAAAGGTCTCCCCGCAAAATGGAATCTCTTACTTGTCCTGCAGGCAGGCGATGCCGGGCAGCTCCAGTCCCTCAAGAAACTCCAGAGATGCGCCGCCGCCGGTGGAGATGTGGGTCATCTTGTCCGCATAACCCAGCTTCTCAACAGCCGCTGCGGAGTCACCGCCGCCGATGATGGAGATCGCGCCGGATTCCGCTACCGCCTTCGCTACAGCGATGGTACCGGATGCGAAGTTATCCCACTCGGATACGCCCATCGGTCCGTTCCAAACCACGGTGCCGGCGCCCTGAATGGACTTGGAATACAATTCCTGAGTCTTCTCGCCGATGTCCAGACCCATCCAGCCGTCCGGAATGGAGTCGGAGTAGATGCGCATGAAGGTGGTGTCCGCCTTGTATTCGCGGCCGATCACGTTGTCCACGGGAAGCAGGAAGTTAACGCCCTTCTCGCGAGCCTTCACCATCAGATCACGGGCCAGATCCAGCTTATCCGCCTCGCAGATGGAGGTACCGGTGGTGTTGCCCATAGCGCGGAAGAAGGTGTAAGCCATACCGCCGCCGATGATCAGGGTGTCCACCTTCTCAATCAGGTTGTTGATAACGCCGATCTTGTCGGAAACCTTAGCGCCGCCCAGAATAGCCACGAAGGGACGCTTGGGATCGCTCAGGGCCTTGCCCATCACGGAAATTTCCTTCTGGATCAGGTAACCGCAAACAGCGGGCAGATAATCAGCCACACCGGCTGTGGAAGCGTGTGCGCGGTGTGCGGTGCCGAATGCATCGTTTACAAAGATCTCCGCCATGGAAGCCAGTTCCTTGGCAAAAGCGGGATCGTTCTTCTCCTCTTCCTTGTGGAAGCGAACGTTTTCGATCATCATAACCTGACCGGGCTTCAGAGCGGCAGCCTTCGCCTTGGCGTCCTCGCCGATAACGTCGGAAGCCATCACTACTTCCTGACCCAAGAGCTCGCTGAGGCGGGCGGCAACGGGAGCCAGGGAATATTTCATGTTGAACTCACCCTTGGGACGGCCCATGTGAGAGCAGAGGATGACAGCGGCATTTTCCTTCACCAGATACTGGATGGTGGGAAGCGCGCCGTTGATACGGGTTTCGTCGGTGATCACACCGTCCGCCATGGGAACGTTGAAGTCACAGCGAACCAGAACTTTTTTGCCGGCTACGGCAATGTCTTCGACAGTCTTCTTATTGTATGTCATATGAATCTCCTGATGTGAAAATTTTGTTACACACACTATAATATACCACATCCCGCGTGGATTATCAACAGTTTTATAAAATTTTTTCCATAAGAATGTATCGATAAAGGGGGAAAGGATGGAAAATGAGGAAAAAAGAAAAACCTCGGAATTTTTTCAAAAAGATATTGACAAGAGGAATTTGAGATGGTATAATAATACGCGTCGTGAGAAATGCGCTGGTGTAGCTCAGCTGGCAGAGCAGCTGATTTGTAATCAGCAGGTCGGGGGTTCAAATCCGTCCACCAGCTCCACCTTGTTTTTCCACAGCAATTGAATATGGGGGAATTCCCGAGCGGCCAAAGGGGGCAGACTGTAAATCTGTTGTCACTGACTTCGGTGGTCCGAATCCACCTTCCCCCACCAAGCAAAAGGACATCCAATCGGATGTCCTTTTTGCTTTGCTTGGTGGGGAAAAGAAGGTGGATTCGGAAGCCCGTGCCCATCGTGTAACGGGGCAAAAACAGTCCGGTGGACTGTTTTTAGGGCGTGGACTTAGGCTGTGTTCGCAGTGGGTCGGAAACGGGAGAGCAAGTTGCACGCAACTTGCTTATTTACAGCACCTTCCCCCACCAAGCAAAAGGACATCCGATCGGATGTCCTTTTTGCTTTGTCCGGAGGTGACTCAGTCACCTCCGGACTGGGGGAATTGTGGATTCGGAAGCCCGCGCCCGTCGTGTAACGGGGCAAAAACAGTCCGGTGGACTGTTTTTAGGGCGTGGACTTCGGCTGTGTTCGCAATCGGCCGGGAACGGGAGAGCAAGTTGCACGCAACTTGCTTATTTACAGCACCTTCCCCCACCAAGCAAAAGGACATCCGATTGGATGTCCTTTTTGCTTTGCTTGGTGGGGAAAAGAAGGTGGATTCGGAAGCCCGTGCCCATCGTGTAACGGGGCAAAAACAGTCCGGGGGACTGTTTTTAGGGCGTGGACTTAGGCTGTGTTCGCAATCGGCCGGGAACGGGAGAGCAAGTTGCGTGCAACTTGCTTTTTAACAACGGTAGTATCTCTTTCATCACTACGTACGGTTTGAAATACACAAAACGGGATGTTGCGAGTTCCCGAGTTCGTTCCACGAACTCGCGCGAACTCGATTTTCGTCAGCCACATACGGTTTTGGTTTCTTCACGGGACAGACGGAATCCTTTGCCTGTCTTCACCCGTAGAGATGGACATATACTTTTGTGGTAGGGGAGGGGCAGGACTTGGCGAAGCCAACGTCCACCCCTCCCGCAACATGCGGGTTCGGTTTAACGAAACTACCGTACCTTCCCCCAAAAGGACATCCCGCCGGATGTCCTTTTCCATCCCCATACCTTGTCAATCCCGCCCGGATGTGATATAATGAAAAAAATCTTATACAATGCGAGGGTGCTATGAAACGGGTTGTTTGCTGGATGCTGGCCATTCTTTTCGCTTGCGTACTGACGGGATGCGGGGCCAATATGTATGCCGATACCAACGGGGAGGCGGATTTTACCCTCCAGACGCTTACCGATTATGATATCCTGCATGTCAGGCGGAGCGTGCGAGTGATGTCTTCTACAAAGAGGTTCGGTAACAAAACGGTGTGCAAAACGAAAACCATGTCCGGTGTAACCGATCTCTATGATGCCTTCCTCCGCGGGGAGGATTTTCAGATTACCGTGTCCTCGGAGTTCACCAAAGGAAATGCGCGGCTGGTGCTTGTTCTGGATGACGCCATCATCCATGATTTTGCACTGAACGGGCAAGATCAGACCTTCGTTCTGCCCAACGCCAAAGGCAGAATCCACCTCCGCGTGGCCGGCGAAAGTACCGGATACCGCGTGGAATACCGGATCCAATGATTTGATAAAAAAGGACATCCCGCCGGATGTCCTTTTTATCTGTCTTTTCAGTGTCAGATCAGTTCTTTTCCAGACCGATTTCGATGCTCTGCCCCTCTGCGCCGGTCATGTCCACGGTGAGGGTGGTCTTTCCGCCCGCTGCCGAAACGCTTACTCGGCTGTCACCGCCCGTCAGGACGTAGGTGCCGTCCAGCACGACGGTGCGCTTGCCGGTCAGTTTCATCGTAGGATCGCTGAGGGCGATCCGCAGCGAGGATCCCGTCTCCCTCAAAAGCATGGTGCAGGGAAAATCGGGGGTGATTCCCGCATAACTTCCCGCCTGCCAGAAGACGATGCCTGTGATGCCCAATTCCTTCTCGCGAACGGCCTGGATCTGCTTCGTGTTCGCAAGGATCTCCACGTCCGGGTTCTCGCTGTATGCCTTGCCCTCTGCCCGGGTGGACAGCGGCAGAATGATGTAGGAGTAGGTGTCGTTTGTGGGATGAGTTCCGTGATCGAAGAAGATCTCGGAAAATACCCGTCCGGAGGATTGGGCGAGCTTTACCGTCAGCGTCTGCTTTTGTGGGAAAATAAGGGATCCGTATCCGGAGATGTACGCGTATTTCACGCCGCTGACCACTGTGTCTGCCGCAGCGGATACGCTGGATGTGTTATCATTCAGATACAGATTTCCCGTGCCGCCGACCACTTTTTGGTTTTCTACCGTGGTGATGACGCCCTGATCCAGGGAACTATTGATATCCGTGCCCAGCATGACGTATTCGTCATCAAAGAAGAAGTAGGATTTTTTCGCCACCAGATCGGACTGGAAATCCCCGTTTTTGTTATCGTACTGGAAGGCAGCCATAGCGAACTCATCCATCTGTACGCCGCCCACAAACGCCGACTGATTGAAGGTGCCGGCGTTGTTCAGCGGATTTCTCTCCCGTGTGTCCACCGTGGTGCCGGGCAGACGGTAATGATCCGCATAGCGGTGGAACGCCTGATCGTATTGGGTCACACTGTCCGCGTATACGTACAGCATGCCCGCGCCGGTGTACCATCCGTTGGGATTTTCCCGGTTGGTCTCCGACCAGAGGAAACATTCGTACCGCGCGATGCTGGGGGAGCACATGGACAGCATCGACGCAAAATCGCCCCGATGGGTGCTCACTCTCGCCATGTAGGGGAATACTTTGGCGGATATCTGGCTTTCGTTTGCCGTGATCGTGGTATCCCGCTCGATGGCGGTGATGAAATCCGCGGTGCTGAGCCGGTCGCTGCTTCCGTAGGGATAGGGATTGGCCGAGAGATAGTGTTTCAAAAGTGCTTTTATCTCCGCCGCCCTTGCCGGCGGTGCGTACTGGCAGATGCGCGCCATGCCGGTGATCACGCAGACGGAACGGGCGCTTTCGCTGGCATTGGACCAAACCAGCCGTCCGTTTACGGCGCTCATAGCCGCGCCGCGGAACAGAACGGGCACAAAGGAATCAAAAATCCAGTCCACCTGCCGGTTGATCAGCGTGTCGGAGAAGGTGTAGGGCGTGCCGGCCACCGTGTACAGAATGGAGGAAAGATTGTCTAAAAGACTTCCGCCGTAGCCGGTGGTGTAAGGAATGTAGGAGTGAAGGATGTAGGATCCGTCCCGGTAGATGCCGTCCCCGGATGTTACATAATCAAATACCTCGCCGGACAAAGTGCTCACCGCTTTTTGCAATCGGGTGCCGTCCTTTTCCAAAGCCGACGCCAGGATGATGGCAAAGGTCATATCGATCATGTTGGCAGAGGTGTAGGAGGGGGAGTAGATCAGCTTGTCCATCCAATCCATGTAATGCTTCATTTGTGCAATGCTCAGATCCTCCCGCAAAGCCAGAAGAATGCGTGTCAGACTGCCGGGCACGTTGATGTAGCTGTCGTGCCAGTTGGAGCCGCTGGGCAGTTTGTTTTTGGTACCGCCGTAGAATTTGTTGTACATGAAGTCCAGGCAGTAGAGAATCTCCTCCCGCAGATCTTCATTTTTATGATAATCCGAGCCGGGGGTGGCATATCCCCGGGCCATGTCCAGGATGTTTTTGTATATGGTGGACATGTTTTTGCTGGTGAATGCGTAATTCTGGCCGAAAGGATCGGTGGTGCTGCTGCGGTTCACCCGGGACATCCAGTTTCTGCAGTTGGCGTTGATTTTGCTGAGGATTGCTTGCTGATACGGCTGATACGCGTATTTTCCGTTGCTGAATTCCAGATAGGCATACCGGTTCACGATGGTGTCAAACGCATCCCCCGTCGCCTCGGGAACAAAGTCTACCGCCGCCGCCCGCTGTCCGTAGTTGTCGGTGGAGGTGATGATGGTCAGATCCTGCAGATCAAAGCTGCCGTCCCCGTTCACATCGGCCTCGGGAGTGGCCGCCTCCTCATAACTTTTGGAATAGGTGTCCTTGGAGGTCAATAGAACCACGTCCTGCAGATCGATGCACCCATCTCCGTTCACATCCCCCGCGGTGAGGGAAATCCCGGCGATCGCGGGATCGGAGTGGACCGATAAGTCCACGTCCTCCATGAAGATCTCTATCCCGCGAAGGGTATAGGGCAGATGAGACGCCCGGGTGATCTCCAGATCGTAAACGCCCGCCGGCAGCTGCTCCAGCGTGAAGGTGTCACCGGTCACCTCCGTTTCCAGTACGACCTCGCCGTTCTCCCACAATCGGATCACGGACGGAGGGAGCGGATCCTCCCCCGCAGAAAAACTTCCTCTTAGGGTAAAGATGCCCACGCCCTGGGCGGTGTAGGCGGCGGTTTCGGGATCGTTTCCCGCGACAGCTGCATAGCACAGCAGAGCCGCGTCGCCGAATAAAACGGATATACAAAGAAGCATGCAGATGCATGCCAGCAGTATTTTTTTCATATATACTATCCCCCTTGATGTGCATCGGTAGCATCCTCATGATAACAAAGGAGGCGGGGAATGTCAAGGGATGGGGGATATTTCTCCCCGCACTTTAATAAAAAAAGGACATCCGCCGGATGTCCTTTTTATTTCTTATTCTTCCTCTCCCGCCGCCGACGGATCGCCGCCTTGGCCCGATCCCGCCACCGCTTCAGTACCGCCAGCGTCTTCTGATCGCCCGGGAACAGCCACCGCAGCAGCGCAATCGCGATGGCGAAGGTGACGATCTTCTCCGGGGAGATGGGCAGCCACAGAAAGGCCAGATAGGCTCCCGCCACCGCCATCATCCAGGGAATCTCAAAATAGGTGCCCACGGCCATAAGTATGTAGGACCAGCCGTTGGTGATCATCCACGCCATCGCCAGGCACAAAAGCAGCCGCGGATTGAGGAGGAACTGTACGATTTTGATGATCTTTTGCTTCATTCCGACCCCTCCCCGCCATTTTTTCGGGAACTTGTCCCGCATATACGTATAGTATGCCCCCGCTGCCCTGTTTTGTCAATGATTTTTACGTTTATTTAATAAATGCGGCGGAACAGAGGACACCAGCGGGAGCATTTTGAAGTGGGAAGGGCCGTGCTGGCTTTATTCGTTCACCCAATCGAATTCCCATATTTTTGCCGTACATTCGTGGGAGGTGGGCTCATACAAATTTTCCAGGGAAAAGTCGGTGAGCAGTCGGGAATGGAAAATCTTCCATTCGCCGTCTGTGTATTCATAGGCAATTTCATATATGCCATCCGACACATAATGCCAACTGGCGAATCGGTAATCGTCGGCGCTCCAGCGATCCATATCTTCATAATAAATATTTTCGAAGATTTCTCCCGCTGCATCGATTTCCGCAATATCTTTTATGGATTGTGCATCCTTATAATCATCGGATGACAGATTCTTCTGCACGTAGAACCATCGTAAAATCGTCGCATCCTGTAGGTCATTTGTCTGTTCAAAAAGCCGTGTCTCATAAAAAATATACAGCACTCCGCCTTCGCGTACTTTGTGGATGCTGTATAGAGTACCGCCCTCGGGGAAACGCAGGCATTCTATGGGCATACAGGAATCCACCTCCGCCATAGTGCCCTGTCCATACACGTTTTGCCCAGTAAACGCAGCGATAAAATCATGTATGCTGCATTCCGTGGTGATCAGTTCATCATAGGGATCGGCGTTGTTGATCGCCGGTGTGCGTGTATCCGGACCGTTGTCCGGCTGTTGGATATCTGTTTTGGCGCACGAAGAAAAGAAAAGGACAGCGCACAGTATCACACATGCGAACGCATACGGTTTCATAAGGATACCTCCCGGATTGTACTGTATCCATTGTACCATACGATGAGGCGGATTTCAATAAATCCGAAAGAGAAAGATGCTCTGCAGCCGGGGTCCTCTTGGATCGGGAACAGTTCCGTCACCGTTCTATGGAATCCCCGCCCATCATCTCCATGGCCATCCGCGCGCCCAGGCGGAACGCATATACGAATATGTCCCGCTGTGTGATGCCGCTCAATTCCGCCTGGCAGTCGTCCCGCTTTTCCAGGAGTTCTTTTTGCGCATCGGTGAGAGTGGCGAACAGCGCGTCGGTGTGGCGGACGATGTATCCCATCAGTTCCTTTTCCTCGGCGGAAGTGTGGCCGAAGTACGAATCTGGGCAGATGTTGCCGTACCATAATTCTTCCAGGATGTTTCTCATTTCGTTCTCCTTTGGTGGGGTGGAATTGCGGGGTGTGAATCTTCTTGGGGAGGCCATTATAACACACTTTGTTTGACAACATCGACTTTTATCACAATTTGTGATGCGATTTTTTACGAAAGCCAATGCGGGGATTTACGTTACCCCGGTAGGGGGCGGCGCCGCGAGTTCGCATGGCGAACTCGGGACGCCCCGCTTACGTGCGATTTGGGTTTTACGGTGCGGGCGACCGATGGTCGCCCCTACGGGTATGGTGGGAGTCACCGCTATCTTGTAGGGGCGGTCATTGACCGCCCGCCACGTACGGTTTTGGCTTTCTCAAAACGGAGCGCCGCGAGTTCGCATGGCGAACTCGCAGCGTCGCCCCCTACGGGATAGACGGGAATTATACGGTAAGCCTTCCCCAGAGGGGGAAGGGGGACCGCGCCGATTTCCACGCAGTGGAATAACGCGCGGTGGATGAGGTGTTACATGCGTGCTTTGTTTTTTTCTTCGCGGAACACACCCGTTCCCCCTCGACATCCATCCTAAAATATGGTATAATAATCCCAAATCCCCCACCCGAAAGGAGACATTTATGAATTTCAAACTCCTCACCGAATATCTGGACAACCTTTACGAAACCGAGGGCGTCCCCTCCTCCGACCTTATCGTATATCATAAAGGAAAGGAAGTCTACCGCCATACGGCGGGATTCCAGGACGTGGCTACCGGGGAGCCCCTTCGCCCCGATGCCCTCTATAACGTCTACTCCGCCACCAAACTGATCACCGTTATGGCCGGTATGCAGCTCTTTGAGCGGGGCAAATTCCTCATGAGCGATCCCGTGGGGGACTATATTCCCGCCTTCGCCCATATGAAGGTGGAGCATACCAATTCCCACGGCGCCATCGAGCTCACCGACGCCCGTCCCATGCGGGTGCGGGATCTGTTCAATATGACCTCCGGTCTGGATTATACCTTCCGCACACCGGAAACCAAGGCTTGTATGG
>JAZQFQ010000042.1:0-6826 GCA_045539595.1 Eubacteriales bacterium
CAAAACCGGCTCCTGGTGGTCTCTGGGAGCCGGGGGAAGGAGGAAGAGAATGGCCTACTGGAAAAATAATCCGGGGAAATACAAAAACAAAAAGGTCGAAGAGGACGGCATCAAGTTCGACAGCAAGAAAGAGGCGATGCGCTGGAAGACGCTCGTCAGTCTGCAGCAGCTCGGCATCATCTCGGATCTGAGGCGGCAGCAGACGTTCTACCTGTCTGAACAGGGCAAAAGAAACCCGGAGACGGGGAAGGCGATCATCCCGATCAAGTACGTAGCGGATTTTTGCTATCTCGACACGGAGACGGGAAAGACGATCGTTGAGGATGTAAAAGGCTACAGGGACCCGGCGGACGCAGCGTACCGGATCTTCAGGATCAAACAGAAGCTGATGTTCGACCGGTTCGGTATATGGATAAAGGAGGTATGAAAAATGAGATTGATCAGTGAAGACGGACGCATCGACCTTCCCTATGATCGGGTCGTCCTGGAGATCGAAACAGAGGAACCGGACGCAGAGATCCCGGTCGGAGCATATACGATCGTCGCGTACGACACGACGGGGATCGTTGAGGACTGCTTCATCATGGGCGTCTACTTTGACGAGAAGGACGCGCTGGATGTCATGAAGCAGGTCCGGTTCGCACATCAGAGGAGCTGCAGCTGGTTTGATTTTAGTGAGGCATTGAAGAAGAAGGTTGTGAAATGAATTTTACCGATGACAACTTCGTAACAATTCAAGGATGGATGCGGACGGGGCTCGGTCTGAAAGGGAACGACCTTCTGGTCTATGCTGCAATCTACGGATTCAGTCAGAAGGAGGACCAATGGTTCACCGGAGGGCAGCAGTACCTGGCTGAGCTTTGCGGATCTCCGGTCAGAACGATCAGACGGAACCTCAAGAACTTAGAGGAGCTTGGACTGATCGAGGCAACGTTTTCCGATACAGACGCGAGGTTCAATAAATACCGAGCGACCGCCATCCGAGAATTAGAGGACATTATGTCCCCTAATAAAATAGAGGACAATTTGAACAAGAAAGAGGACATTATGTCCCCTATCGAAAATGAAATAGAGGACATTTCAAACACAATAGAGGACACCATGTCCCCTAATAGAGGACATAATGTCCGACAAAATATAAATAAATATAAAAATATAAATAATAACTCTCTTGAAAATAAAAAAAATAAAAATACTCTCTCTGCCGCGCGCGCGAAGGAGGAGGTTTTTATTCCTCCAACGGTGGAGGACGTCAGAGCCTACTGCACATTCAAAGGCTTCATTTTCGATCCGGAGGAGTTCGTTGACTTCTATGCCGGAAAAGGGTGGATGGTCGGGCAGAACAAAGTCGTCGACTGGAAATCCGTCGCTAACAACTTCGAGCGGAAGAAGCGGAAGGATCTGGAGAAGGAGCAGAAAACGCAGGCAAAAAAGAAAACAGCGCTTGAGGAATGGAGGGACCTATGACAAGAGAAGAGACGAAGCGGATCATCATGATCACGCAGGCGGCCTTCCCTAACTGGAAGGTCGAAGATAAAGAGACGCTGCTCAACGTATGGACGAAGGTTTTCGAGGATGATGATCCACAGGTGATTGAAGCGGCGCTGATGCACTATATTCGGACAGATACCAGCGGCTTTGCTCCGTCTCCTGGAAAGCTGAGGACAGGATTCCGGGCAGTGGCTGAAGAGTATGACGACACAGAGGACGCGATCGCGGAACTCCGCAGGGCGGTATCCAAGGGGAACTACTACTCGGAGGAAGAGTTCAGAAAGCTCCGGCCGGCGATGCAGAAAGCAGTCGGGAGCCCGGAAAACCTGAAAAGCTGGGCGAGGCTGGAAATGGATGAACTGGAGAATGTGACCTTCAGTCATGTCAGGAGATCTTATAGGGCAATCAAGAAAAAGGAACGCATGGAGGAAAGTCTGAAGCCTCTTGATCAAAGTCTTCTGACGGTTCAGGAACGCATCGCACAGCTTACAGCCCGGACGGTGGCAAGATTGGAGGGCGAATGAGTAAAAACGAAATCGAGGAGCTTCTGAAGCAGATCAAGGTCTTTTATCCGCGCTTTGACGGAGCGGAGAAGACGGACGCAGGATTCAGGATCCTCCCGGAGGTCTGCACATCATGGTTCCGGCAGATCGGATTCATGAGCCTGGAACGGGCGCTGCAGATACTGAATCAGCACATCAGGTCGGAGGACGGTTCAAAAACGCCGCATGTGAGTCTGTGGATCGCAGGAGGCGAGAAGGCGGCGCAGGCGGCAGCGTGTACGGCAATTTTTGACAGACGCACAGGATGCGCGCTGTGGAAGCCAGACAAGGACGTTCCGACGCAGGAGATACAACTGAGCTGGAACAACAGCAAAGGAGCATATATGGACGCATGGGAGCGCCAGTGGGCGTTTCCTGACATGTAAAGGAAGGAGGCAAACATGGGCGATCAGGCATTCTGCAAGAGCTGCGGAAAACCGATCAAGTGGATCGAGATGAAATCCGGAAAGTTCATGCCGGTGGAGATGCAGGAGGTGGTGATCAGGATCCAGCAGGGAGGGCGGTTCAAGTTCGTTCTGAATAACGGAGTGGTCGTGTCTGGAGAATATGCAAGGCCGCACTCGCCGGGAGCCTTTAACGCATACGTGCCGCATTGGGGGAACTGTCCGGGATCTGATGAACACAGGAGGAGCAATGGAGAGAAATGACAACAATCTGCTGAGCATCTTCCGGAGGGTGATGCATATAGCATTCTGCGGAAGGGTCAGGGTGAACAGTAAATGCCCGGAGGACTGCCCGGTGCTTCATCTGACATCTGAGAACTGGAACAAAGTGAAGATTTCCGATCTGATCGGAATCAAGGAGGAGAAAAAATGAAAATCAAAAAGAAAATAGAGAACCTCCGGAGGAGGCTGGGAAGCTGGCTGATCCGGAGGACCTGCACGAAAGCAGAGTGGAAGACGTACATCATGGTCAAGGCCGGCTACTATGAGCCGCACCGGATCAGGACGACATTCGAGGTCACACATCAGGATCACAAGCTGATGAGCGAGAACCAGGGCAAACGGTTCAACGAGCGCTACTGCGTCACCAGACGGCTCCTGATGGACAGAGAGGAGCAGATCGGGCTTTTTGTGGACTATAACTATAGCTATGATCCGAAGAAGGAAAGATGGATCTACAACGCAGAGCTGAGAGTCCAGGGAGGTGCGTGAAATGAGTGTACTGATTAAGGGTATAGATATGCCGAAAGAGGGAGAATCTTTTTTGCTCACCATTGATTCCGATGGAGTGTGGAGAGACGGGTTCGACAGATATAAGAACGGTAAAGCTGTTGAAGTCCCAACACCGCACGGAGATTTGGTTGATAGGGATGTCGTTGCTGAAAATATAAGACAAAGGCTTGGAATTAGAAATCTTGATTATCTTTTGGAAACAGAAAAACCTATTGCAATGAGCATCAAAGCAGCACCAACAATTATAGAAGCGGAGGAATGGTCATGACAAGAGATCAGGCGATTAACTTTTTAAGGAGCAGCGGACTTATCATGACTCAGATTGAAGAGATTGTGGAGGCTCTGAGCTATTGCAAGCCGGTAAAAATAACAACTCAAAATAAAATCTATAACGGCTATCTGGATAAATCACGGATGCTGGTTTTTCCTGATTGGTTAACGTATGAAGCAGCAGTCCGTGTCCTGAAGTGGACAATTGAGGAGGTATAAGGATGAAAACGTTAGAGTACGTTAAAACACATATTGATGAATTTGAAGAAGACGTCTTTTTAGACAGACGTTTCACAAAAAGATTTATAGACTTTCTTCCGGTTGATGAATGGGAAAAATTCGGATTCAGCTATACGGGGGAAGGAGTTCCCAAAGTCAAAGAGTGGACAGAGGAAAATATTCTGAGACAGCTAAAACAGGATGTACTTTTCGGGCATGAAAAGGCAGAAAATGAAAGAGGCATCTCGGCAGAACTTATGGCTATGGTAGTAAACGCTTGGTGCAAGGTGCTCGAAAATGGTCTAAATCTTGAAGGTGACGATGGGTGGTATCACCATCGACAATTTGACGTTGTGGCACAATATTACGGATGGGATTATGAATAGGGGGTAGAAAATGAACGATCTGATTAGCAGGCAGGATGCGATTGATGCAATCGAACATATTTGTCCAGTGGATACAGAATATGATTGCACATTGTTGGACAGGGTGGATGTTAGATATGTTTTGTCGGATTTACCACCTGCAAACCAATGGACCCCATGCAGCAAGGAGTTGCCTAAAATAGATGGGCACTACATAGTGTATGCACCTACCTATAGTGGCGGTTCGAGTAGCTCAAAAGAGCATCATGATGGTGTTATGTTTTCGGCATTTAAGAAAGGCAAATGGAGCATAGAACATGGCTACCATAAAAGACCTAATTGTGTTGTGGCATGGATGCCGATGCCTGAGCCGTGGAAGGAGAGAAGATGAGCAGATACATTGATGATGACAAAGCCATCGAAGCTGTAGAGCAAGTAGTCTGGGACGATTATTTCTGGGAAGACATTGAAAAGGCAATCAGGAAAATCCCGGAGGCTGACGTCCGGGAAATTAAATTTGCGAAGTGGGAGTTTAAGATTATCAACGGCAAGGCGGTGAGAGAATGTTCCCACTGCGGCTGGTATCAATCAACCGTTTTTCCGGAATATCAAGGGCAAATATACAATTTTTGTCCATGCTGCGGATTTTTCACGGGCACGAGTTGGAAACAGTTGTTCAAAGGAGGCCAAGATGAGCAAATACGTTGACGCAATAGGGCTGAAAGAAACATTCTGTGCAGAGTGCAATCATACTCTCAAGTGTGAAGACTGTGACCTTGAGTATCATTTTTCACATTTTCCGGCAGCAGACGTCCGTGAAAACGTGCGTGGGGAGTGGGTGTATTTGTATGAGGATAACTACAAATGTTCTATATGTGGGTCGTGGTGGTGTTGTACCGATTCGCAGATAGACGAGATGAACTACTGTCCCGACTGTGGAGCCAGGATGAAACCGAGAAAGGAGAACGATGAACGCGAAATGCTGTGATGTGTGCGGTACATTGTACAAGACACCAAAAACGAGGCCGGAATTTAACGTCGTAAAGTTCGGGCATTATGAAGGCGACATAACATTTGATCTCTGCAGCGGCTGCTATGAAAAGTTAGTCGCGTTTCTGCAGAGTGGGAAAGAAGCAGAGGAGGAAGACGATGGCAGCCAGAAAAAGTCGAGTTGATCAAGTGTGCGAAACCGCAAAGAGAGCAGTGGATATATCATCACCTCAATATCAGGGCGCAATGCTGACAGAAATCGCTTTATCTCTTGCGATGATCGCAGACATTATAGTCGAAAAAATGATCAGAGAAGAAGGATCAGAGCCGGATGTCAGGGGCTGACAGGGAGCTGATTGAAACAATAGTAAATGAAACCATCCGGCAGCTGAGAAGGGATGGCTTACTAAAGGACGCTCGAGACATCGCCTACCATGAGATCACGGCGACGCTGAGGCAATACTACAAGGACGGCGAGAGTGATCCGGAGATCACGGAAGCGATCCGGAGACTTGGGAAGGATCCGTACATCAAGATCCTTCCTCTGTTCTTCCGCTACGGGTACACGATCGAAGCGATCGCAGAGACGCTGGATGTGGAGCCGAGGACGATCAGCAGGAACAAGAAGCGTCTGAGCTTAAGGATCTATGAGCTGCTGGAGTAAGGAGGAGAAAAGATGAACATAACAAGCAAACAGATAGACATGTTTTTGTTGTTGGCGAAGAATCTGAGCTTCAGCCAGACGGCGAATGAAATGTACACGACGCAGCCGACGATCAGCCGACAGATCGCGATCCTGGAGGAGGAGCTGGGCTGTAAATTATTTGAACGGAACAAGAGACACGTCAACCTGACGGAGGAGGGAGTCTTCTGGAACAGAAGGTTCACCCGGATCAGGAAGATGATCATGGACGGATTGAAAGAATGGCGGCGATAAGCAGGGCAGAGGTCGCATGGATCCGGAAGTACATCGTAGGAGCCAGAAGTCCTTCGTCCATCGTGCATGGGTACGAGTTCGAGTGGGATTACATGCAGAGCAGAAAGACAAACAGAAAGAGAGGAAAAGATGCTAAGAGAAATAAACATTCACGAACTGATTCAGACTGACGACCCGATCATCGTGCTGATGAATGACACAGTCTACACGGCCGAGGAGTTCTTCGACGATGAGATCCGGATCCTGATCGACGAAGGCGCAGCTGTTGCCGAAGAGGAGGAAGAGGAAGAAGAACCGGAAGAAGAGGATGCTGAAGAACCGGAACCGGAGCACAGACCGGCGAAAGAGATGATCTACAGGAAGCGCGGTCCGAAGTCATACAGGGACAGAGTTCGGGAAGCATACGAAGACGGAGCGACCACGATCAGCGAGATCAGGGAGGCGACAGGCCTGAATGAAGACACCTGCAGGAAATATCTCATGGAGATCGAAGAGGAGGATTACAATGGCTAACGTCGGAGAAATAAAGATACCAGTAAAGCTCACGATCACGGAAGAAACAGCAGAGACCTGCACGTGGCTTCTGACGCAGTACCTGGAAGCGAACCCGGACAAGACCATCAAGGTCGATCTGGTTCCTGGCGGCGATGGCTACGAGAAGAAGGTCATGATCGTCCCGGAAGAGAAGCAGGAAGCTGAAAAAGAATCAAAAAGATTAATCGTACCTTGCACAGGTTGCATCTATGCGAGACGGGGAACTGGAAATCATATATGCATAAACGATTCGAGCGAATATCATCACCTTAATATTTGCGA
>JAZQFQ010000043.1:0-6270 GCA_045539595.1 Eubacteriales bacterium
CTTCTTCATTCCCTTCGGTATTTTCCCGAACAACGCAATCGTTGGCGGTGCGGCTCCCGTTGCTCTGGGTGCTGCTCTTTACAAGCGCGCTAACCACAAGAAAGGCATCGTAGTTGCCAACTCCGGCGACGGTGCTCTCGGCCGTGGTCCCGTTCTCGAGGCTCTCAACATGGCCAGCATGAGACAGATCACCGAATTGTGGGGCATGGATGGCAAGTACTCCGACGAGGGTATGCCGATTTTGTTCAACGTATTCAACAACTTCTACGGCATGGGCGGTCAGACCCAGGGCGAGACCATGGGCTTCGATATGCCTGCCCGCCTGGGTGCCGGTTTCTCCGCAACCCAGCTGCATGCTGAGCGCGTAAACGGCTACGATCCTCTGGCTGTTATCGACGCAACCACCCGCAAAAAGGAACTGCTGCTGGCCGGTAAGGGCCCTGCTCTTCTGGAAGTTGCAACCTACCGTATCAGCGGTCACTCCCCCTCCGACTCCTCCACCTACCGTACCCAGGAAGAGATTGAGGCCTGGAAGGAAGCATGCCCCATCGCTGCATACCGCAAAAAGATGGTGGAAGGCGGCATCGCAACCGACGAAGAATTCGCAGCAATCGAGGAAGAGATCGTTCGCCGCATGATGAAGATCTGCACGCTGGCTATCGATGATACTCTGTCTCCTCGTATGGACATGGACAAGGATCCTGCTATCCTGTCCTCCCTCATGCTGTCCAACACTCATACTCCTTCCATGGAGCCCGGCCGTGAGCCTGACGTTCTCATTCCCAAGGAAGAGAATCCTCGCGTGAAACAGCTGGCTACCAAGGCTCGCTACGCGTACGACGAGAAGGGCGCTCCTATTCCGAAGATCAAACTCCTCGGTGTTCGTGACGCCATCTTCGAATCCATCCTGGATAAGTTCTACGAAGATCCTACCACCATCGCTTATGGTGAGGACAACCGTGACTGGGGCGGCGCATTCGCTGTTTACCGCGGTCTGACCGAGGCTCTTCCCTATCATCGTTTCTTCAACGCACCGATTTCCGAGTCCGCTATCGTTGGCTCCGCCGTTGGTTATGCCATGGCTGGTGGCCGTGCCATCGTTGAATTGATGTACGCTGACTTTATCGGCTGTGCAGGCGATGAAATTTTCAACCAGCTGTCCAAGTGGCAGTCCATGTCCGCCGGCATTCTGAAGATGCCTGTGGTTATCCGTGTATCTGTTGGTTCCAAGTACGGTGCACAGCACTCCCAGGATTGGACCGCGCTGACCGCCCACATTCCGGGTCTGAAGGTTTGCTTCCCCTCCACTCCTTACGACGCCAAGGGTCTGATGAATGCCGCTCTGTCCGGCACCGACCCCGTCATCTTCTTCGAGTCCCAGCGTATCTACGACAAGGGCGAAGAATTCCACAAGGAAGGCGTTCCCACCGAGTACTACGAAGTTCCTTTCGGCGAACCCGATGTGAAGCGCGTTGGTTCCGATGTGACCATCCTGACCATCGGTGCAGTTCTGTACCGTGCTATGGAAGCAGCTCAGAAGCTGCAGGATGAGTACGGCATCTCCGCCGAGGTTATCGACACCCGCTCCATCGTTCCCTTCAACTACGAGAAGGTTCTGGAGAGCGTGAAGAAGACCGGCCGCATCATCATCGTTGGTGACGCAGTTGACCGCAACTCCGTAATGCGCGATATGGCTTCCAACATCGCTGAGATGGCATTCGACTACCTGGATGCTCCGCCGGTTGTATTCGGTTCCCGCAACTGGATCACCCCTGCGTTCGAATTGGAGAAGTTCTTCTTCCCGCAGGCTGACGGCATCATCGATGTAATCAGCCAGAAGATTCTGCCCATCCCCGGCCGCGTTTGCACTATCAACGAGTCCGAGATCGAGCACATCGAGCGTTCCAAGAACGGTATCTAATCCCAACAAATAAGAGCATGGCGTAACTGCCATGCTCTTTCTTTTACGAAAAAGAGATATGCCGTATGCATATCTCTTTTTAATTTTACGCTGTGACAACGCTGTCTGCTTTTTGAAGTCCCAGTTTCTTGACGGCATCTTCGCGCATCTTATATTTTAGAATCTTACCGGCCACGTTCATCGGGAAACTATCGACGAAATCGATGTATTTCGGCACCTTATGGCGCGCCATGTGGGCACCGATATAGGCTTTCATCTCGTCGGCCGTCATGGATTCACCGTCCTTCAGGATGATACATGCCATGATTTCCTCACCGTACTGTTCATCCGGCACGCCAATTACCTGCACATCCTTCACCTTCTCGTGGGTGTAGATGAACTCTTCGATCTCCTTCGGATAGATATTTTCACCGCCGCGGATGATCATATCCTTCAATCGACCGGTGATACGGAAGTTACCATCCTTAGTACGGCACGCGAGATCGCCGGTGTGCAGCCAGCCATCCTTGTCGATAGCGGCAGCGGTTGCCTCAGGCATTTTATAATATCCCTTCATCAAGTTGTAGCCGCGGGCCACAAATTCACCGGTAACCTCGTCAGGGCAATCCTCACCAGTTTCCGGATTGATGATCTTGCACTCGATCTCGGGCAAAGGACGGCCAACGGTGCCGACACGAACCTCGATGGGATCGTCAGTGGAACTCATAGTGCATCCGGGCGATGCCTCGGTCTGTCCATACACGATGGTGATCTCCTTCATGTTCATCTTATCGACAACGTCCTGCATAACGGAGATGGGACAGGGGCTGCCCGCCATAATACCGGTACGCATATAAGAGAAGTCGGTTTTCGGGAAATCCGGGTGCTCCAGCAGAGCGATAAACATAGTAGGAACGCCGTGGAATGCGGTAATATGCTCGTTATGAATGCAAGCCAATGCCGGTTTCGGGGAGAAATACGGCAGCGGCAGCAAGGTACCACCGTGTGTCATGGTAGCCGTCATGGCCAATACCATACCGAAGCAGTGGAACATAGGCACCTGAATCATCATGCGGTCCGCGGTGGACAGATCCATGCGGTCACCGATGCACTTGCCGTTGTTCACGATGTTATAATGGGTCAGCATAACGCCCTTAGGGAATCCGGTGGTGCCGGAGGTGTACTGCATGTTGCAGACGTCATCTTTATCGACCGCCGCGGCCATACGATATACCTCCTCCACAGGAACCTGTGTGGCACGGTCTATGGCATTGTTCCATGTAAGGCATCCCTTTTGCTGGAAGCCAACCGTAATTACGTTGCGCAAAAACGGCAATCTTCTGCTGTGGAGCGGGTTGCCGGGCTTGAGATTCTCCAACTCCGGACAGAGTTCGGCAATAATCTGAGAATAATTGGAATCCTTGGATCCCTCGGTCATGATCAAAGTATGGGTATCCGACTGCTTCAGCAGATACTCCGCCTCGTGAATCTTGTAGGCGGTATTCATGGACACAAGCACCGCGCCGATCTTGGTTACCGCCCAGAAAGCGATGTACCACTGGGGTACATTGGATGCCCATACGGCCACATGATGGCCGGCACGCACGCCGAGGGCGATAAGGGACCGGGCGAAGGTATCCACATCATCCCGGAATTCGCTGTATGTGCGGGTATAATCCAATGTGGTATACTTGAACGCATACTGGTCCGGGAATTCCTCCACCATGCGATCCAGCACATCGGAGAAGGTGGCATCGATGAGCAACTCCTTCTTCCACACATACTTGCCGGTGTGACGGTTGTTGTAATACAGAGTGGATTCCTTTTTGGATGTGTCGCTGAACTGCTTGATGAAGCTAACATACTGGGAGAAGATGATATCCATATCATCCAATTCCTCGCACCATTCGGGGTTCCATACAAGGGAGATGAATCCGTCATAGTTTACGGAACGGAGCGCCAGCATGATGGGCTCGATGGGAAGATCTCCCTCACCGGCCAGGCAGTATTCCATGCCCTCATCCGTCATTTTAGCGTCGTGGAACTGCACATGACGGACGTAAGCACCCAAATTGCGAATCACCTGATCCGGTGTCTCACCGCCGTAGAAATGGGCGGAAGCCAACTGCCAGAGCGCCGCCAGGTGATCGCATGCGAAGCGATCCAGAAAATCACGCAGCACAGCCGTGTTGGCAAACAAGCCGGATGTTTCCATCAGAAGGGTCACGCCCTTCTCTTCCGCCACGGGGAGCATCTGTGCTACCACAGCAAATACATGCTCTATGGCTACCGCCGGATCATCCGCATTGTTCGCGCGGAGCCGCACATTCGGAATGTGCAAATTGGATGCAATCTCCAGGCAGCGAGCAATTTCGTTTGTCGCTTTTTCGGCCTGTGCCGGATCCGCCACATCGCAAATCGTGTCCAGGCAGGGGATCTGGAGTTTCTTCTCATACAGACGGCGCAGGGTTGCCGCCGCCGCATAATCATGGAATGCGCCATCCTTATCGGTGAAAAGGCGATTGTATATATTATGCAACTCGATTCCTTCGAAATGAAGATCCAACGCTACATCACAAAAATCGTCAAAGGTACTGTTGTGCCAGCCTTTTGTGGAGAATGAAAGTTTCATGCCTGCGCCTCCTCATACACAATCTTGTTCACGGCACTGATATATGCACGGATGCTTGCACCGATGATGTCCGTGGAAATTCCTCTGCCGGAATACAATTTTCCATCTGAGCGCAGTTTTACTACAGCGGAACCGACCGCGCTCTTTCCCTCGGTCACGGACTGAATCTGGAAATCGTCCAGTTCGTAATGATGCCCGATAATCTGCTCGATAGCGAGAAAGGCCGCATCCACAGGGCCGTTGCCAATACTGATGCCGGGGATCTTCTTATCATCCTTGATTAGCGTAATCTGTGCGCTGGCAGAGATGATGTTGCCGTTATTGATCACATAATTATCCAGTTTGTAAGTGGACGGCACCTGCAGAGCCGCACTGGCCACGATAGCATCCAGTTCTTTGGCACCGACGATTTTGCCGTCAGCCACACGAAGGAATTCCTCATACACCTTGGCCTGATCTTCCTCGGACAGATCGTATCCCAGTTTGATAGCCGCATTCGTCACCGCAGTCTGGTCGTCGTTGGCATCCAGGTGGATCATATCCTGCGCAATATCCGCCGAAGCAGACATGACCGCATTGTTCTTCGCATTGTCCGTGATCCGCTTGATCTGATTCACAATGCGGTGCAGTTCGGTCTGACGCACACCACAGCAAAGATCGTAGGTGTTGCCGCAGGTATGAATCACACCGGCCAGGGTTTCCAGGGGAGTGACTGCGCCATCCACATCTGTTTTCACAAAATCCACACCATGGCGTATAGCCATAACGGATGCGGCACAGGCAAGGCCGTTTTTATTATCGCAGCGTACACCCACAGGTACAGAGACACTCTTGACGATCTCCTCAGCAAAGGCGGCGAAATCGTCGGGCAGCATTTCCGCCGCGCTGTCGCACACGGAAATCTGGGAAGCACCGGCTTCAACGGCTGTGCGCACTGCATCGGTGAGAAAATCTTTTTCAGCGCGGGATGCATCCACTGCGCAGAACTCAACCATAGCGCATTTTTCCTTCGCCGCACGGATAGTATGGCTGATCCACTCCAGCATTTTCGGTGCTTTCATGTGGCAGGTATACTCCATGCCGACGGGAGAAACAGGCACTTCCACACGGATGCAGGGGTGTTCTGTTCCTGCCAAAGCGGCCAAAGCGTTTTCAAGACTACCCGGCTGCATACCGACAGCCACAGAAACAATTCCCTGTTTCACAAAGGAAGACACCGTACGAATCAGCAGAATGTCCGTTCTTGCATTTATGATCTCGGGGATTTCGATCATGTCCACATTCAATTTTTCCAGTTGTCTGGCGATTTCAATCTTCTCTTTAAAACTGAAACTGCTGTTTTCACGGCAAAGCGTTGTGTCTGCAATTCTGATCTGCTTCATAATCTTCTCCTAATTCTTGCTCGGTGTTGGCCGATACAGATGAAATAAAAAGCCCTGAGATCGATCACTCGATCTCAGGGACGAAAACATTCGCGGTACCACCCTGGTTACTGTATAATACAGTCACCTCATAAGAACTCCAACAAGTTCTCTGCCATGGTAACGGGGCACTCCGTAACTGCTTACTGAAATTTCAGCAGTTCTGCTCCGGAACGAGATTTCCGCCATCCGTCCACACTGTCTTGCACCAAACGACAGCTCTCTGCAGTGGAATAAATGAGGAATAATTCCTTCATCGCATTTGAAATATCAACGGGGCTATTATACCACCTTTGACCTCACTTGTCAATAGTGAA
>JAZQFQ010000044.1:0-5627 GCA_045539595.1 Eubacteriales bacterium
GATGAACTAAATAAATATATTTATTACTACAACTATGAAAGAATTTCTTTGAAACTTAAAGGAATGAGCCCGGTACAGTACCGAACTCATTCGCTTGCAATTTAATATTTATTTTTGTCTAAACTTTCGGGGTCACTTCACTGCCGCAGGTGCTGTTTTTATTTAGGGATTACAACTCCCAATCCTTAACGTCCTTGGTCCAGCTGCCGAAGGGTCTGGCGATGGCTTCGCTTACGTAGCAAACGCCCTTGCCCAGACGCATGATGGATGCGGGGCATTCCATGGAGATCGGTCCGTACAACTCGATACGGGAGATCATTCTCTGCCAGGAATCTCCGCCCGGATTCACGAAATTGTGGATTTCGAAACGCTCACGGGCATTTACCACGTCGCGGGGGCCGATGGTTGCCGCTCTGGGCGGAACCGCCCACACGTCACCGGATGCACCCATGGGGCTGAACAGGGAGTTTTCGCATACGGTCAGCGGAACCTGCGTAGTCAGGCGGGAGCCCAGCTTGCAGAATTCCTCCAGCGAATCCGCCTGGAATTCCTTGGCACCGGGATCAATGAATGCGGTATGTCCCGGCCAGCCGGTAGCGGAATAGATTACGTCGGCACCGCCGCCGCCCACTTCCTCGATGATGGAGGAATACACGCCGTCGCCCTTGTTTTCATTGGTGAATACGTGCCAATGATCCACGGAAGGACGCAGATCCTCCCGGATACGTCCGTAAAAGTGGGTACGGAAGGAATAGCCAAGGCCTGCGCCGTAGGTCAGGGGCGCTACATTGCCGTCCTCATCGGCCCATTCATCCATAGCGAACGCATCCACGTTACGGCAGCTTACGTTGTAGCGGTTGATCATCTCCGCCACAGCAGAATATGCGCCGGGCCACTGATTGGGGAAAATCATGGTCAGATGCTGATCCAGCACGTCGCTGAGGTAGATGCGGTGGAAAATATCCTGCACCAGAAGGAGGGTGGGGTCGATCACGATGCGAACGCTGTATCCGTTTTCGTTCGTGTACTCCATATCCTCGCGCTTGATGTTGCGCACGCGGTCCAGCATCTCAATGTCTCTCGAGGGCAGCCAGGGAGCCGGTTGGAAATTGAACTCGTAATTATTCTTTGCCATTATGTCTTCCTCCAATAATAAATTTATGCAATTGTATAATACAGGATCTGTCCCAGTCTCTCGTCGCTTCCGATGGCCAGACGCTTGCCGTCGGGGCTGATGGCGCACGAGGAGAGGATGGAGCAATGGTAGGCTCCGTCATCGGAGGGGGCGGCGTAGGACACATGTCCCAGCCAACGAAGCCCCTCGGTTTCATCGTAGGAGAATACCATGCCCATGTCGTCATCGTGTCCGCCTACACCGTAGACCTTTTTGCCATCCGGTGTGGCACAGAGACAGCGGATCGGACCATTGTACACGGCGGTGCCAAGACCGAAGACCTTGTCGCCGTCACAAACCGCCAGCATGCCGTCCTTCGTACCGACAACCTTCTTATCGCCCATGTTCACGCAGGCGGAAGGTACTGCCAGATACTGTCTGCCGGGATAGTAAGGCAGGCCTTTGATCTCAGGCAGGGTCTCCTTCGCCATCAATTTCTCATAAAGGGCCACATTCTGCTCTTTTTCGACAAGCTCGGTGATCTCGCCGTTGACCGTGCGGAACACGTACTCTTTTTCGTTTCCGCATACACCCACCAGGGTGACATCATCTTCCCAAGCAAGGGCCTTGATGCAGGAATCCTCCACATGATCCGGTGCCAGCGCACGCCACAGACGGCTGGGCTTGCAGGCCAGGGGATAGCCTACGTTCCAGGGATTCTTCTCGCCGAATTCCTCCTGCTCGAAGAACATATCCGCCATCTTCTCATAGCGCTCGGAATTGGGGTTCACATAATACTCATCAACGAGCAGCTCATCCCCGAAATTGTACATATCGCCCCGGAACTTTTTCAGATCCACCGCGGTGATGTCCGGGCCGTCGGCCGCATGGTTGGAGCCGGTTATGTACATGATATCGTCTTTGCTGATGCGCAATTCGCTGGTCCAGCATCCGGAACGATCCTTGGTACCGCAGATGCCCATCCACTCCGGCTTGCCGCCGCGGGTGATGTCCCAACGGAACAAGGAGGAAGGCAGTCCCTTTTCGCGGATGCCGCTGCTGCAGTTGCGGCCGAATACCACGTACCACAGAACGCCTTCGTTATCGAACTCCAGGGCGATGGCGCCGTTGCGAGTCTCACCGTTGACGTATTTGTCAAAGCCGGGCATGTAATCGCCCATATCCTCAAAGGTATCCGTATCGCTGTCATAGGCAACGATGTTGCGGCCGTAGTAGGCCAGCATATACATACGGCCGTCCGGGCCGATGGAGCCGTTGGAGAGGCACTTGAAGTCGCCGCCCGTATATTCGGGATAGGTGCGGGTGGGGAGGCGGTAGTTCAGATCCCGCACCTGCAGGGTATCCGTGTCGATCTTATACATATAACCGGAGCGGGTAGCGCCCAGAATATCGCCGTTTTTATCCACCAGCAGACGCCATGCGAAACACTCCGCCGTCTGGCCGAAATCCGTCAGTTTGTGGGCATCCAGATCGTAACGGTAGGTGTGACCGCGGAACATGCCCGTGAAGAACAGCGCGTTGTGCTTGGCATCGTAAGCCGCGCCGTAGATGGACTCGTGAGGCACGGGAATACCCAGATTCTCCGCCTTGCCCGTTTTCGGATCGTAGATGACGATATTGGATCCCGCATATCCCTCCCAGATGTGATGGTAGTACTGGAACGGCATCCAGCTGGGATGGAGGGGGCTCTTGTCGGTGGTATGGGTGGTCATGATCAGCCGGCCGTCGTTCATCTCGTAGATGGACGTATGGAACTTGCTGGCACGGATGGCCTTATCGGAGGGCATGATCACATCCTCCGCCTTGAAGCATTCGATGGCCTGATTGGTCTCAAAATCGTACCGGTACAGGCGAACGTAGCCGGCGGTGGTCAGCTCCGTAGCCAGAGCGAAGTACAGCGTGCCATCGCTGGTTACGCGGGCATCCCAAATGGCATTATGGATGCTGTCCAGCGGGAACACGTACTGCTTGACACCTGTCTGCGACATGACTTTGTAGTCCGCCGGTGTCGACAACAAAAATTCTTTCATGGTCGATTATCCCTTTCTATGTAGTTATAATACTTCAAACAATCAAGGATTCACGGCGACGGTATCGCCTTCCAGGATCACCTGCTTTACATGGACCGCGTCGTCGATCAGGATCAGATTGGCCGTCTTGCCAACCTCCAAACTGCCCACCCGATCCTCGATGCCCAGCATGCGGGCGGGATTCAGTGACGCGAAGCGGATAGCGTGGCAAAGACCGTAGCCGGTGTGCTTCATCAGATTGCGGCAAGCGTTATCCAGCGTCAGATGACTGCCCGCCAGATGGCCCTCGTAGTCATAATTCAGATCCGGGCCGTAGGCGATGCCCTCGGCTTCGTTGTTGGTGAAATCCCCCAGAAGAGGCATAGCGTCGGAAATCAGGATAATCCGCTCCACGCCCTTGGTGCGCACCACCATCTTCAGCATATCCGGAGTCACATGGATGCCGTTTTCATCACAAATCAACTCCGCGTAGATATCCGGATCGTACAGCGTGAATTCGTCACAGCCCGCGCCGATGGTCCCCTGGGCCTTGCCGGGCGCCTTGCCGGAATCTCCGTGATGGGTCTGCACCTTGACACCGTACTTTTTCACACGCCGGCAATCCGCCGCCGTGGCGTGGGAGTGTCCCATGGCAAAAATGGCCTGGGGATCCCTTTCGCGGACATCCGCCATAAATCCTTCAATGCCCTCCCGGGCGGGATCGATGGCCCAGACGCGAGCCAGATCGCACACTTCCTCCAGAAGCGGAGCGTATTCTTCCTCGCGGATCTCGCCGCCCCACAAAATGTACTTCTGATTACTGCCCTGCCCGTTCATGTACGGCCCTTCCATATACAGACCGTCCAGAATACGGCCGACGCCGGACTTGGATGCTTCCCGCACCCGGCGGGCCCCCGCCACCATCTGTTCCAGATTCAGATTGCAGTAAAAGGCAGGCAAAACCGTGGTTTCGCCGTGGCGGACGAAATGCTCCGCGCACTTCGTGGGTTCATCACAAAACAGATGCTCCGTGGAGCCGTGGGTATGGATATCGATGAGTCCGGGGGCTGTGTACAGACCGCCCGCATCGATCACATCCGCACCGTCCGGGATGACCACCGCATCCGCCTCTCCCACCTGCGTGATCCGATCGCCTTCCCATGTGATGGCACCGTTCCAGACAATGCCGTCTTCCAGGATCAGTTTTGTATTGATAATTGCTTTCACGGAAATGGTCCTCCTGTTCATAAAAGTCGGGACACAAAATGTCGATTGTCTATTGACATCGGTATACAAGGGGGTATAATTATATTATAAACGTATTTTTTTACAATAAAATGCTATATTCGTTACAAAACATACGATTTCAGTCATATAACACAAGGAGGCATTCTCTATGGAGTTCAAACCCTTCCATGTGTATTCCCTTCTGTCCGTGCGCAGCCTCTACACCGTACATCACATGAACTTTTCCAGTGGCTTCTCCTTTGCGGGCGAGCGGCACGATTTCTGGGAATTCAATTACATTCTTGACGGCAGTGCGGGTGCTACCTCCAACGACAATGTGTACATCTGCCACGCCGGAGACGCGTTTCTTCACGCGCCCAATCAGTACCACACCCTGTGGGTGAACGAAAACGATGCCTGCGAAATCTTCACCATCACCTTCGACGGCACGGGGCTGGAACACAAATTGTCCCCGGGGCAATATCAGCTGACGGAGGAGGAAAAGCATCACGTGGAAGGCATCCTGTCGAAGTTGGATCGGCTTTTTGAGAACTACAACACCATCGATTTCGTCCAGTTGGCCGGTACATCCTCTCCCAACAACGCCGGCTATCAAATGATCAAAAATTATCTGGAACTGCTGTGCCTGTCGCTGATCCAGCGGGGGCATGATCTGCACGGCACCCCCCTGTCCGATGCGGATTCCCTTTGTTATGCCAAGATCACATCGTTTCTGCGGGACAATATCGAGGAAAAACTGACCCTGGACGATATCTGCCGGGGCGTATACGAATCCCCTGCCAAGGTCAAGGAGGTGTTCCGCCGCTTCACCAACGGGGGCGTCATGCATTATTTCCACCAGATGCGATGCGAGCACATCATGCGCCTGATCTCCGAAGGACACAGCATCAAAAGCATCGCGGAAACCATGCACTTCTCCTCTCCCTACTACCTGTCCTACTTCTTCAAACGGGAAACGGGCATCCCCCCCGCCGAATACAAAAAACGCCAGCGAAGATAACGCCGTTTCACCTCCGGGAACATTTTTCCGCCAAGAACGTCTTATGATGTAGTAATCCTGCATTATAAACGTTTTTAGATATAGGGGGAATGACATCTATGAAGAAAAATTCTTTCACCCGGAATACCATTTTGATCCTGCTTCTGCTCTGCGTCATCGTGACGCCGTTCGCACGCCATCACGAAAAAGAAGATATACAGACCGACACCACGCAAGCGGGGGACATCTCCGTCGA
>JAZQFQ010000045.1:0-55329 GCA_045539595.1 Eubacteriales bacterium
CAGCGTCGACGAAATCAATGCAATCATTAACCGCGATCTGTACGAAGACGCATACGACAGACAGCTGACATCCCCCGCCCCCCATCGAGGAAAGCAGATCGCCTACCGCATGGAAAACTTGCTTTCCCATTGCCCGCACTGTGGCACAATGGATTCGGTTTTCTCTAAAAAAGATATCGTCACCTGCAGCCACTGCGGTCACCACTTCCGTTATACAAAGTATGGTTTATTGGAAGGCATCGAGCAGACAACCGTGAAAGAATTATTCGCATGGCAAAAGCAGCAGGTTTTGCAGGATGCCGCGGACAATGTTCCCTACTACTCCGCCTCCGGCACATTACATAGAATATCAGAACACACGCAGACCGAGCTTGCACATGATCGTGTCATAATGGATCGTGATTCGCTTACCTGCGGTTCCATCATGATCAAACTGTCGGACATGACCGATATGGCAATGCACGGTCGGCATGCCCTGGTTTTCTCAGTCGGCGACACTTACTATGAACTGCTGTTGAACAATACTGCAAATGCATTAAAATTCCACTTATTGTATCAAGCTCATACATTTGGAGATATTACAAAATATAATTAAATTATCGTTTCTTTTCTCACACAATGCATCCTGCTGTGTTGCAGGTAAAATAAACAAAACGGAGGAATAAATATGAGCAAGAATCCTTACGCCGGTACAAAAACCGAAAAGAACCTGTGGGAAGCCTTTGCAGGAGAATCCCAGGCCCGCAACAAATACACCTATTTCGCCTCTGTGGCCAAAAAGGCCGGCTACGAGCAGATCGCCGCCTTGTTCCTGCAAACCGCTGAGAATGAAAAAGAGCACGCCAAACTGTGGTTCAAGGCTCTTGGTGAACTGGGTGATACCGCCGAAAACCTGCAGCATGCCGCTGAAGGCGAAAACTACGAGTGGACCGATATGTATGACCGCATGGCAAAGGAAGCCGAGGAAGAGGGCTTTGTCGAGCTGGCAGCCAAATCCCGCGGCGTTGCAGCCATCGAAAAGTCTCACGAAGAGCGTTACCGCGCCCTGCTCAAGAACGTGGAGACCAAGGCCGTGTTTGAGAAGGCCGGCATCGTCATGTGGGAATGCCGCAATTGCGGTCATCTGGTGACCGGCACCAAAGCTCCTCAGCTGTGCCCCGTGTGTGCCCATCCCCAGAGCTTCTTCGAAGTACGCAAGGAAAATTACTGATCCCCTAAACTGAATACATAAAACTCCCCCTATGGGCTTCGCCCATAGGGGGAGTTCTTGATTGGAATCACTTCAATAGTTTTTTCACAAATGCTTTCAGTCGCGTTCTCAACCGTTTGGAATGCTTGACTGCATAGAACAAATCATGCTCTGCCAGGAGTTTTTCAAATTTTGCCGTTTCCGGCCGCACACGGCGGGGACGGATCACATTCGGATTCTTTGCAACGATCCGCTCAAAGGTGGTCGGATACAACTGCAATCCTTCCGCTGACAACAGCAGTTCTCTTCCCTTCTCTGTATGGACGAGGATGGCGGATACGCCGTCCTTATTCCAGAACGCATCTCCTTCGGCGGCGCCCCAGAAATCGCCGATCATCAGATCGCCGGTGCGGTTGTTGCCGCGGAAAGCGCAGGTATAGCATGCCTTTTTCGCCAGCATACTGAACGCATATCCGTATTCGGTGTGATAAAACTCTTCCCGGAAGATTTGTCCGTTCTCAAATTTTGCATAAAGATATCCCGGCGTCCACGCGTCCATTTTCTTCTTCACGGAAAAATCCACGATGGGGCTATTGAATTTTTCCTGCAGATAGTCCACATACTGACGATGCACCGTCGGCAAGGTGGGGCCGTGACAGATCAATTCCACAGCGATCAATCCGTCATACTCCCGTCCCAAGAAAGAACGGAGTGCCGCCACCACACAGGGCAATCCGAAAAACAACACGGTCTCGCCTGCCTCAAGAAGGGCTTGCACATCACGGTACACCGTGCCCTTATTGGCATCCACATACTTGGAGCCTTTAAGAGCGTCGAGCTGCTCCGCATCGCAAACGATTCTGTACACAGCCTCTGTGAAATCGCTGCTGTAGGCAACCCCTGCCACATATCCGCCCCGGCGGATCACCGCCCGGGCCAAGGCGGTAGCCACTCCGCCGGAGGAACACTCCAGCAATTCACCGCTGTCCTTCAAATATCCTGCATAAGCGGCCATATCGTGCCCGCTGTATTCCTCGTACATAATTATCTCCCTTATGAATCGCCGGGCAAACAAAATCCATCCTCAGCGTCATTTTTTAAACCGGAATTTTTTCATGCTGCGGAACATATCCGGGTATATCAAGCCGCCAGACAGTACGCCGACGCAGCCAACCAAAAGAAATGTACAAAAACCTGCCGGAATCCATCGCCAGTAATTGTACATGGGCACATACTGTACGCATTCCATACCGAGCAGTGCAGTGCCGAGCAATATACCCGTGGTTACCGCCATTCGGAACAGCATGCGGGATACATTCAATCCCAACACATGTCTGCCGGAGAATACGGTATAGAAGATGCATTTGAACACCGTGGCTGAAAGAGTACCTACAGCCACGCCGATCAGCGGACTATAGGGTACCAACGCCAAAGAAACACCCACATTGATGATCGCCTCTCCATAAGCGCCCACACGGCTCTCCCTCAGTTTATTGGCCGCAATCGTCAGATTGAAGCAAGGCAGCACCAGGCAGTTCAAAGCCTCCGCCATAACGATCAGCAGAGCAAATACAGGCTGCGCATACTCCACATCCGTCACGCTGAACGTATACAACTCAACAAACGGTACAATCAGTATGGCAGTTGTCCCGAAAAAGGCGATCACCAAAACGGTAAGCAGCATCTTATATCGTTTGTATGCCGTATGCAGTTCTTCCTGTTCGCCTTTGGCAATCATTTCCCCAAACACCGCTTCCATGCCGCCGGTGAAAGAAGTAACGATGTTCCGCATACTGAACGTGATCATATGATAGACGGAGTACACCGCTACCGTCTTCAGATCGGACAGCACCGTCAGGATCAGAACATCTGTATTATTCTGGACCACATACGCCATATGCTGGGCAATACCGGTGGCTTTGTTTGCCAGCACCGCCCGCGTTTTGGATTTCTTTATGGAATAGTGCGCTTTCAGATACAGCGTGAATATGACCGGTTTCAATATGAAAACCAGGCTGCTGGCCAACTTTACCCACAAAATATCCGCGCCGAATGAAATCAGAAGCGAAATCGCAAGTACATTCAGAATATTGGATACGATGGCCACCGAATTGACAACGTATTGCCGTTGATCCGCGTTGAGGAGGGTGATGTTGGAAATGCCCCACATGTATTCCGCGAATTTACTGATCGCGATGACGATAACGAGGCCAAACACATACTCCCGCGAAAAAGCGGTCACTTCGGCAATATCATAATAGAAGAACGCCAAAAGCAGGGTATATCCCAAAAATGCCGCACCAATGATGGAAAAGAAACGCTTCACCGCCAGATAAATGCGGCTGATTTCCTCCTTATCTCCTACCGCCAAAGGACCGTACAGTGCCCCTCTGGCCACACGGCCTATGCCGCCCTCGAACAGCGAAATATACGCCAGAAACTGGGCAATGGATGTGGTGGCACCGTATGCTTCCGAGCCAAAACGTCCAATCATAAGCCACGGAATGACCACTCCTGCCGCCGTAGTAACGAGCTGGCTGAGCAAGGTGGATCCCGCATTGATTCTCGCTCTTTGCATTCGTTTATCCATGACTTACTTCCTCTCGCAGAGCGTCTTCCAGATAGCGCATGGAATCCCGGCAAAGCGCGGGGAGTTTGCTCTCCGCCACAGAATAATCGCATTGTAAGTCGTCATCGCACATACCATTTTTCACGACGCGATCCTGTAAGCCCAGCATTTCCGTGATATGGGCGAGCCGTGAATTGGTATCCGAGGAGAACTCCACATAAAAATTCTTCCGATAAATGATGGAAAACGCCGTTCCGTGGAACGAATTTGTTACCACATAGTGTGCATGATGGATAAGATACAGCCACTCAGCGGGGGAAACATCCACAGCGAACTGCATCATCGGATCGCGGTTCCGCATTTTTTTGATGGCATTTCCGCCGATGATTACGATCTTCATGCCCGTTTTTTCCGAAAGAGCACGGCAATAAGAGAAAAGGCTGGGGGAGCTTCTGACCGTATAAAACAATATATATTTCCCGCGTCCCAGGGGATGCTCCCGTTCCTGCGCAGACCATTCCCCTGCATCCAACAGCATCGATGGATCCACCACAATTGGCACAACTTGTCCTGTCATTTCCTCCATCAGACTCTGTCCGGAACGCTCCCGCACCGACAGCGCCGCGAATCGTTTCAGTTCCAGGGAAACGGCCGAAGCGAATCCGCCGTCCAGGCAATCCACGCCGAAACTGGGTGCATACGCAATGCGCCTGGTATTGTCTGTGCAAAAATCCAGAAAATAACTCAAATCCGAATCGGTAATGTTGGGATTCCACACCTGATCGCTTCCGCAGATGGCCGCATCATACCGTGCATCCGCCAAGGAAAGCCTCGCCTTATGTGTAATCGCCTGCGCGGGAACCAGTTTCATATTCTGTTGTTCAAAATCACGAAAATTTTTCTCCAGCCGTCTGTGCAGAACCGCTCTCGCCCGGAAGCGTACCACATCCCGCAGGCTGCGCTGTGCATAGGCTTTTGTCATATGCTTGCCGGCCTTCATATAGGGGTTGTGGTAATTGATGATCTCCGCATCGTGGCCGAGTTTCTTTACTGTATAATACAGGGCATACATCTGCAAAGATGCGCCGTAACTGGTTGAATTGGGAAAGGTAAGTATTCCGACTTTCATTGCCTTCTCCTATCCTTTTGTCTATCCGAAAAACAATAGAATACAGACAATAACTATTGTCTGTATTCTGCTATGTTTCGAAGAAAACAATCTTATTGCTGCCAAGCCCGGGGGCTTGGCAGCAACAAGAACATCGAATCAGTTTGCTGTGGGGTAGTATTTGCCGTCAGTACCCCAATCGTACATACCGGGAGCCAGTTTGCCGCCCAGGTTGGTAGGCCAGTATTTGCCGGTAGCGAGCTGGCCGTTGGACTTGACGTAAATGTAGAAGGTGGCGCCCTCTTCATCGATCAGTTCCACAACGCCGGCACCGGTTACACACTTGCCATCCTGGATGTAGTACAGAGCACCGTTCACTTCTGCAATGCCGTCCTCGTATCCGGAATAGTCGATGGGATCTACCATCTTACCGTCCGCACCGAAGGTGTACAGACCGGCAACCACTTCCAGATCGTTGGTCTTGGCAACCCAGTACTCTCTGTTTGCCACGACAACGCCGTTGGAGCGTACATAGTAGTAATCGGTATCAACCTTGATCAGACCGGCTCCGATGGCCAGAGTGTAGTCCTCGTTGTAGTAGTAGCCATCAACGATGCCCTGGTTCTTCTCCAGTTTGCCTTCTCCGTCGAAGATATAGATCACGCCGGAGCCAACACGCAGGCCGGTACCGCAGTCGCGGGTAGCATAAACCTTGCCGGTGGCCAGGACGTTGCCGCCTACGGTCTTATCGCCGGAGTAGTAGTAGTAATCCGCACCGATCTTTACCATACCAACATGCCAGGGAGCCATGCCGTTGACAGCGTAGCTGCTGCCGTTGGCAACGGGACCGGTGTAGTCGTTCTGGAACACGCCGTTCTCATCGAAGTAGAACACAGCGGTCGTTGCATCGGAGTACTTGGAGGTATCCTTGTGGCTGTTGTAGTAAGCCAGATCGTCCGCATTGGGTGCGTAGGTCACATTATCGATCGCCACGGTAGGATAGGGAACGCGGGTCAGGCCAGTTGCCTTGATCTGTTCGTCGAGGTAGTAATACCACTCGCCATCAATCTCATTCCAACCGGAGTGAATGACAACTTCCCACTGCGCATATACAGTCAGATCAGCCTTGAAAACATATTTACCGGGGGTAAGATCGATATCATCGCCGGTACCGTCAGCCTTAGTGTTCCAGCCAACAAACTTGTAGCCTTCCTTCGTCGGATCGGCAGGAACTGCGTTAAAGGGATCTCCATACGCGGAACTAATAGCACGCACCGAATCGCCGTTGCTGAACTTACCGCCAGTCGCATCCATGAACAGTACGAATCTCTCAACAGCATTGCAGACGCAGACGTGGTTGGTGTAGGTATGTGCCTCATTTGTTACATACACGGCACCGCAGCAGTCATACGTTGCAGAGTGGTTCTTGCCGTTGTTGGTGTAGTTAACCTTGTCGGAGGCGTGGTTTGTGCTGTCAGGCGCGATGTAACCGTCGCCGCCTGCTGATTTCCATGCCGCCAGATCTTCGATCGGGTCGGTTGCAGCGGCATCTTCGTATGCCTTGGTGCATTCGCACACATAGTATGCCTTATGACCGGCAGTAGTACAAGTTGCCTCTGCAGCCTCGTGTGCGGTCAGAGTAGTGGTACCGCAAACGTGTTCATCCTCAAAAATAGGCTGTGCATACAGATCGTACGCGGGCATGGTATCACCGGTGTATTCACCGCTGAATACCTTGTTTACTTCATCATAAGCGGTGTAGAACTTCCAACCCTTGAAGGTTTTTCCCGCAGGAGTATCGGAACCAACAGTATCTGCCTCCCGGGAAAGAGAAGTACCTACTGCAACATTTCTGGAAATTGCTTCACCGTCGGCACTATGCTCTTTGATCCAATACACCTCGGGCGCATTGGGCTCACCGCACACGCACGCATTGGTTTCAGGATCATATACATGAGGAACGCGGGCATTGTAGCCGCAGGCGCAGGCTACATCGTGTGTATCGATGAGCTTATATGAATACGTAAGTTCCACGTGGTTGTCAGGATTCACAGGTGTTGCCACAGAGGTCTTGTCGACAATCTCCGTGGTTCCCTGTTCATCGCTGTAGTACTTACCGCAAGAACTATCAGAGCAGTACCAGTACTCAATGTTACCGGGATTCTGGCAGTCCGCCTCCACAGCGGGAACGTGAGTCAGCGCACAAACGTGAATGAGCTCCCACTGTGCGGTGAACGTCACATTGCCGGTTACCGTGTAGGTGTCCGTGGTGGGATCGTAAACCTGACCGTCGGTGTCCGCCTTCCAGCCCACAAAAGTGTATCCGGTCTTCATCACACCGTTGATCCATGTTGTATGACCAATCTCAATGCTGCCACTGCCATCGTTCGGAATCAGCTCATAGCCGTACGGAATTGAACGTACTTCATTCTCGGTGCTTCCCCCCCAGTTACCGCCGTTATAAACATAGGTAACTGTGAAAGTTTCCACCGCGTTGCAAACGCACGCATGGGTGTTCGCGTCGAAGGTACAAGTTATATTTTTTTGGACCGTCGTCTGACAATCCAGACAATACTGATTGTGAGTACCGTTATTATTATTATCGTAACGAAACCCGGCCGTATGACCGTGACCTTTCACATTACCGTATGTAGCGCCGCAAGCGGAGCAAACTGCCTTTTCGGTGCAGGTTGCGGTGCCGCCGGAGCACTCTACGGAAGCGGTTACAACGTGACCGTTGCAAGCTTCATTGGTGCAAACGAGCTTGTGGGTTGCGCCATCACCATTCGGCACTGCCTTGGTAGTGGAGTGGTCGCAAGAGGGAGCGGCAGCCTTGATAGTGAGGGTAGCGGTGGCTCCGTCGCCTCTATAACCATCTGTTCCATCAGAATCCTCATATGCGGTAAATACCGCTGTTCCTGCACTTTTCGCAACGAAAGTAGCAGTGAAGAGAACATTACCATAGTAGTTGGATTCACTTGTACCAATTACAGCCAATCCTATCTGACTGTTCGTATTAGCCTGTGTCAAATTAGATACAGTCGCTTCAACTTCTTTAGGTCTTTCCTTTCTTTCAACAAAGAAGTATCCCGGGTCTTCTTCACCAAGAGGACCTACGATGCTCGTGCATTCAAGCAGAGTATTATCAAAGCGCACACCACACAAAAGCGTAGCTGCTTTCATATCATTGAAGCTAAGCGTAATAGTTACGGTATCTCCAACATTTACTTCGGTCGGTACAGACGAAAGCACAACATTGGTTGCGCCGTTTGCTGCCAGAGCAACCACAGATATCCCTGCGGTCATCATAGTCAGGCACAGCAAAACAGCAAACAGTTTTGTCAATTTTCTCATTTTCATTCTCCTCAAATATCCTGATCCCAATCAGTGATTATTCCCGCAGCATAGCATGCGAGTTTGGTAACATCAGCCGCAGTGATTTCTCCATCACCATTTACTTCACCATTTGCCAACGCAACAGGATCAGTAATGAATTCGATACCCGCCGCATGCTGGGCCAAAAGTGTAACGTCTGCTGCAGTAATTTCACCATCCAGGTTTACATCACCCTTCAGGCCGGTCGCAGGCTTTTTAGCCCCGCAGACGCAATCGCCGTTTGTGAAGTCGTGATCCCAGTCGGTATTATCGATCATTTTGCCGCACTCACATACCTGCCAATGGGAGTCTTCATCGAACTCGTACTTGGCGAATGTACAAGTATGGCCTACCACCTCAATGACAATCTCCAAGGTCTCCGAGGTTTCATCGGGCTCGGCATCCGTGCCCGCATACACCGTTTTGGCAAATCCGATCTTGTACATGCCGCTGGGGGTATTCGCCGCCACCGTGTAGGTGGCGGTCATGAATACGTACCCTTGAGGCAATGTGACCGGAGAATTGATTTGTCCGTTTACCCACATCATCTCGCCTCCGGCGGCCGCGCCGTATGCATAGTTGTTGGGGTCCGCGGGAAGGGATGCGTTAAGCACTACGTCGCCGGTCAGCGTGATATTGCCGGTGCTGTCGGCTATATCCCATGCTCCTTGCAGAGCATAGCAGGTCAACGATTCTTTCACGATCATCTGGATCGTTACCGTCTGCGGATTATTGCCATCCATCACCACGGTAGGCGTGGTGGTAACCAACTGCCATTTTTCCGTAAACTCGTTATCCGCCGCGCTGACCATAAAGCTTAACGAGATGATCAACAGTGAAATTGTCAACAATAACGAAGCAGCTTTAAAAACTCTTGTCTTCATCGTATTGGATTTTCCTCCTTGAATTATGTTTGTGTGTAATCTCAACGTATGCTTACCAGGTAAGCGCTTTGTACATCTCATGTCCCGTCTGGCTGCGCGCCACAAGCAACAGATCGGCGGCGTTCAGTTTGCCGTTATTGTTGACATCGGCGGCAAACTGCTGCCATGCATCCAATGGCTTGTAAGACGCATGCGCTTTGGGCTTCAGACCGTTCGACAGGATATCCATATCGTCCGCATCCACATCACCGTCCTGATCCAGATCGGCAACGGCTACCAGCAGCACCTCTTCCACATCCGCGGGAGCGATAAAGCGGTAGCAATTCTCAGAAACCTTGATTGCCGGGAGCGCCTTGTACTTACCATTCACCAGATAGCCGACTCTGCAAGCCGTATCGTGTGTCACGGTGACCGTCTGTCCGCTTACGGTGTACTGGATCTGGCCCATGGCAACCACCTTTACTCGCTTCGCGCCGCATCCGCAGGCGTCGTTTTCAAAGGTGTGCGGGGTCGCAGCAAATGTTTCACCGCAAATCGAGCAGATGCTCCAGTGATTGGTTTCATCATATCCGTAGGAATCGTGGGTGTGTCCGTCTGCGCACGGCTCCGTCTCCAGATAACTTACCGTGATGGGAGACAGGCCTGTTACGTAGAAGCGAATACATTCCTGTCCATCCACTACAATCTCATCCACCTCGGGGTACTCCATTTCGCCCGCGGTGTTGCCGAATGCACCGGATGTAAACATATGCGCTACATAGTAGGTATAACGTGAGTGTTTTGTTCCCTCGGGAACAGGAAGAATAATCTCAATTTTACCGTCATCGGGGAAGTGCTCCTCGTCAGCCTTTTGCCATGTTTCGCCGTCGGTGGAGTATTGCAGGGTCACATCCATGAGTTGGGTCTGTACATCCTTTACGGATACCAGATCGTTGTCCCGGATGGATTCTGTGATTACCTCCGCAATGACAGCATCGGACATTGCGTCAGCCAGTTTTTCAACAGTATTATAATTGGGATTGGTTTTAATCGTTTCGGGGATGGTGCTGTCGGTGAACTCTTCTGTTTCCACTTGGGACAGCAGCTGCGGAATCACGATGGTATCGCGGCTGAGTTCCTCACCACACTCGGAGCAGTAGACCACCGAGTCGTAGGATCCTGCTTCGGCAACGGTGGCGGGATTCTCGTTCTCGCGAACGGGCGTGCCGCCGGTGCATTGTGTCAGCACCTCGCTGCTTCCGCAGTAATCGCAGATGTGATCGCCGTCACCGGTCATATCGGAGCAAGCCTCCATTATCTCGCCGCATCCGTAATCACACAGGTGATCGTTGTCCGTTGCGCTGTCAGCGTGAGTTCCGATGGATTCGGAGCATCCGTAATCACAGATGTGATCGGTGTTGTCGTCGGCGTGGGTGCCGATATTGGTCTTACCGCATTCATTATCACAAACGTGGTCGGTGTTGGCATCTGCGTGGCCCGTTGCGGGAATAACCCAGGAGTTTTTCTCGACTTCCTGTGTTGCGGCAGCATCGGAATAATATTTCGCACACACATAACATCTGTAATACTCACTTTGGCCGGGGGCAGTACAGGTAGCCGCAATGAACGGGAAGTGAAGGAAGTTATCCTTACAATAGGTAACCACTTCGCCGCAGTAATCGCAGGTATGCTTACCGCTGCCCTGCTCGTGATCGCCGTGGAACGCATCACATCCGTAATCACAGGCGTGATCGTAGTCGGTGTCCTCGCAGGTGCCGATGGATTCAGCGCATCCGTAGTCGCAGGCGTGATCATGGTCGGTATCCTCGTGGGTACCGAAATACTGATCGCATCCGTTGTCGCACGCATGATCCTTATCGGCGTCCACACACTCTTCCAGCACAGCGCCGCATCCGTGGTCACAGACGTGATCCGCATCGTCCGCGCTGTCCGCGTGATCGCCGATGGCTGCGGAGCATCCGTAGTCGCAGGCGTGATCGTAGTTGGTATCCACATGTTCGCCGAAATACTTGTCGCAGCCGTAATCACAGTCGTGATCGTGGTCGGTATCTTCGCAGGTGCCGATGGATTCAGCACATCCATAATCACAATTGTGATCGTGGTCGGTATCCTCGTGGGTGCCGTAGTACTTGTCACAGCCGTAATCACAGTCGTGATCGTGGTCGGTATCCTCGCAGGTGCCGAGGGCTACCTTACATCCGTAATCACAGGCGTGGTCGCTGTCGGTATCCTCGTGGGTACCGAAATACTTATCACAGCCATAATCACAGTCGTGATCGCGGTCGGTGTCTTCGCAGGTGCCGATGGATTCCTTGCATCCGTAATCGCAGGCATGATCCTTATTTTTGTCCACGTGTTCGCCGAAATACTTGTCGCAGCCGTTATCGCACGCATGATCCTTATCGGCGTCCACACACTCTTCCAGCACAGCACCGCATCCGTAATCGCAAACGTGATCCTTGTCGGCGGCGCTGTCGGCATGGGTACCGATGGCTACGGCACATCCGTAATCACAGGCATGGTCCTTATTGTCATCGATGTGTTCACCGTACTCCTTGTCACATCCGTAATCACACTTGTGATCCTTATTGTTGTCCTGGCAGGTGCCGATGGCTGCGTCGCATCCGTAGTCACAGATGTGATTCTTGTCGGTATCTTCATGGGTACCGTAGTTCTTGCCACATCCGTAATCACACTTGTGATCCTTATTGGTATCTGCGCAGTCGCCGATAGCTACCTTACAGCCGTAATCACACTTGTGGTCAAAGTCGGTATCCTCGTGGGTGCCGTAGGCCTTATCGCATCCGTAATCGCAGACGTGATCCAGATCCGCATCCTCGCAAGCACCGATGGATTCAGCGCATCCATACTCACAAGCATGGTCGTTATCGGTATCCTCATGGGTGCCGTAGTTTTTGCCGCATCCGTAATCACAGTCGTGATCAAAGTCGGCGTCCTCGCAGGTGCCGATGGATTCCTTGCATCCGTAATCGCACTTGTGATCCTTGTTGTCGTCCTTGTGATCGCCCTGTTTTACATCACAGCCGTTGTCACAAGCATGGTTTTTATCATCATCCTTGTGGCCGAGAGCCGCATGGAGTTCCGCGCCACACTCGGTACAGATCTGCGGTGTTGTACAGGTAGCTGCTGCACCGGCTGTATGACCCTCGATGTTTTCCTTACCGCAGTAGTCACAGTTATGATCGTTGTCATCGCTGTCCGCACACTGGCTCAGAGTAGCACCGCACTCGTCACACTTGTGATCCTTCGGATTGGTGTCGTAGCAGTCCTCGATCTTCTTACCGCAGTAGTCACAGTTATGATTTGCGTCCTCGCTGTCAGAGCACTTGCTCAGCTCGGTGCCGCACTCGTCACAGATGTGATCCTTCGGGGTAGTATCGCTGCACGCTTCCATCACAGTACCGCAATAATCGCAGTTGTGATCGTGATCGTCCGCACCGTTGGAATCGGCGTGCGTACCGTAGTACTTGCCGCATCCGTAATCACAATAGTGATCCTTGTTGCCGTCTGCGCAGGTGCCGATGGCTTTCTTACATCCGTAATCACACTTGTGATTCTTGTCGGTATCTTCGTGGGTGCCGTAGGCCTTGTCGCAGCCGTAATCACAGTCGTGATCGTGGTCGCTGTCCGCGCAGGTGCCGATGGCTTCCGTGCATCCGTAATCACACTTGTGATCCTTGTCGGTATCCTCATGCTTGCCCTGGTACACGCCGCATCCGTTGTCACAGACGTGATCCTTGTTCACGTCCTTATGGCCGAGGGCAGAAACCACATCGTCGGTGTAGGTATGAGTGCAGTTACAGGTATAGGTGGTATAGCCGTCCGCCTCACAGGTGGGATCGGTCACAACCGCCTTATAATCGTGGTCGGTGACATTTTCCTTACCGCAGACGTCACAGTCATGATCCGTATCAGTAGTTGCATCGGAACAGTCTTCCAGAACCGCCTTACAACCGTAATCACATACATGATCCTTATCTTCTGCGCTGTCGGCGTGGGTGCCCTGGTACACATCGCATCCGTTTTCACAGACATGATCCGTATTCTCGTCCTTATGGCCGAGAGCGGGAATATCCACCTGCGGTGTAAGCACCGCAGGACATACGGAACAATGTGCACCTTCCGTTTTACCGGGTTCGGTACAGGTAGGCGCCACTGCCGGATCGATTACCGGCGTGTGCCCCGCTTTGGGAATCACAATGCTGACAAGAATGTTCTGCTCTGCATCGAAATACACGCCGCACGCAGTGCAGTGGTAATGTCCCTTGGTTCCATCCTCGGTGCATTTTGCGGGTACTTCCGCAATCCATTCACCGTAAGCGTGGCCTTTCGCCTCAACCGCTTCGGTGTAGGTGTGGCTTGCATCATTCTGACAGGTGAATGTCTTGATGCCCGGCTCGGTACAGGTGGGAGGAGTGGTTATCACACCGGCATCGTAGGCATGGCCTTTTGCCGGAATGACCAGATCGACAAGAGGATTCTTATCGTCATCGAAGTCAGCACCACACGCATCACAGTGGTAGTGAGCCTTGACACCGTTCACCGTACAGGTGGCGGGAACTTCCGTGATCCATGTACCGTAGGTATGGCCCTTAGCCGACACAGGCTCGGTATAGGTATGACTTGCATCATTCTGACAGGTGAACGTCTTGACACCCGGCTCGGTACAGGTGGGATCTTGTGTAATCTCACCAACGTAGTCATGGCCCGAGGCCGGAATAACAAGAGATGTCAATGCTTTTTGATTACTGTCAAAGATTCCGCCGCACATGGTACACTGGAAATATCCCAGTCTTCCGGGATTCTCACAGGTAGCAGGAATTGGCTCGCTCCATGTGCCTTGGTGAGCCACAATGGGAAGTTCGGTCGGCTGTTCGGGGATGTGACCGCACGCGGTACACTTCGGGTACTCCGTAAGACCCGTTGCAGTACATGTGGCGGCTTTGCCCGGGATGGTTTCATACTTATGATTATCCTCGGTGCACAAAACCTTCTTACATGTCTCTACATCACATACGTTGTCTTTATTCTCGTCCTTATGTCCGGTAGCCGGCAGAGCCTTCGTATACTCATGCTGGCAATCCACGCAGGTGTAGGTGGCAAGACCATCCTCCGTACATGTGGGCGCGGGATCAATCACTTTGGTGACGGTTGTATGGTAACACTTTTCTACAACGTATCTGCCCGCATTCTGAGATACCTTGTATTCCGGAGCCAGATATTCGCTGATATCGGTGGAATAGGTGCCGCCGTAAATGGTGGCCACATCCTCCGCCGCAAATATGTCACTGGAGGGATACTCGGCATCGTTGCCGGTAACCGTAAAGTTACCGCCATTCACCGTCAATGTGCCCTTAAATCCATCCACGTTGCAGTAAACGGATTCAAACGTACCGCCGTTGATGGTGGTGGTTCCCCAGCTGCCGATGAGATATTCATCCTCAGAGGTTGTGAACTTACCGCCGTCAATCACCAGCGTGCCCGTTTGCCTTACGCCGATGCCGTACATATTGGCAAAGTTGAATTCGCCGCCCTTGATGGTGAGGTTTCCTTTCACCACCAATGCGTAATTTTCCGCATCGAGATACTGAACATCCAGTTTCTTTCCGGTCAGATCCCAGGTGACATCTCCCTCGATGACGATCTTGGTCAGTGCCACGATGGTATCGCCGGTCTGCGCAGCCTCCATGGCCGCATCCAGCGTTTCGTAACTGGTCTCACCGATCTTCGCGGCCCGTGTATATTCACAGCCGTTCGTACATACCGTACCCAGTTCCTCAAATGCGTGTCCCGTTGCGGGCGTGATCCAGGAATCCTTTGCGATCGCCTGAGTCGCATCTGCGTCGGAGTAGTACATGCCGCACACAGAACAGGTGTAGTATGCGTGGTTACCGGCGGTGGTACAGTCAGCGGAAATCTCGGATGTAAGGCTCAAAGAATCCTTACAATGGGTAACCGGCTGAGAACAGTAATCACAGGTGTGCTTACCGCTGGCTGCCTCGTGGGTTCCCATGTTCACCTCGCCGCATTCGCGGTCACACTTGTGATCCTTCGGGCTCACGTCGATGTGGCCAAGGGCTTCGCCCGTGGTTACACCGCAATCCGTACAGGTGGCCGGAGCCGTACAGGTAGCATCGCTGTAGGTGTGGACGCTTACGTTGGTTCTGCCGCAATCATCACAGTTGTGATTGCCATCAGCAGGAGCATCCGTATGCGCCTCTGCTGTAAATACCGCGTAGTAGGTGACCGTCTTGGTTACCGCGGGAAGCGTTGCCATCACTTCTCCGTCCGCACTGGCAGCCCAGCCGGCGAAGGTGTAGTGACAATTTGCATCATGCTCCTTGGCAGGTGTTTTGCCGTCAAACGCAGGAGTCATTCCGTAGGAAAGTCCCTCGTCTGTCTCGGCTACCGCACCGTTCACATTCCAGTAAACCGTGTAGGACAATGTATTGCCGCAGACGCACTTTCCTTCCACATGTTTGTGGGCTTCGCTCGCCTGTGCGAGAGCCTCGCAGCACGCATAATATTTCGCGTGGGTAGCACCTTTATTCGTATACTTGAACACGTTCGATACGTGATTGCTGGGATTCTTATCGCCGTAGGATGCCCCGCAAACGGTACACTCCTTCGGCTCCAGACAGGTTGCCTCACCGCCTGAATGGCCGGTGGACGGGATTTCCTCGCCGCCCTCGGTCTTGCCGCATCCGTTGGCACAAGTCAACACCGCGGTCTTACCGGTTGCCGTACAAGTCGGAGCAACTGCCTCGGCAGTTTGCTGCATATTGTGACCGGTGGCGGGCTTTTCCACATACGTGGTATGCGTACATCCCTCTCTTTGACAAGTTACATACTCATCCCAACCGATCGCCTCGCAGGCAGGAGCTTTTGCGGCCGTTGTTTTGAGATCGTGGTTGTCGGGATCGATGTCGATCGTAAGATCCACTGCCTCGGTCGTGCAAGCCTCATCGGAGAAGTTCTTGCCGCAGTCGGGGCAGGACCAGTATTCGATAGTTCCCGTTTTCACACAAGTAGCATCGACTTTTTCGTGATGCACCTTGTTCTTGTGCGCGATAGCGGGAATCATATCGTGTCCGAAGATCCACTGGTTACAATCGTCACAATGAGTTCCTGCTGTATATCCTACCTCAAGGCAGGTAGCGGGAGTTTCAGCGTGCGGTTTCTTGTTGCTATGATTGTTTGAGTCGATTCCGATTACAAACGCGCTGGTATCTGCTTTTCCATCGGTGGCGTTTATTTCGGCATCACCGGCAAAGTACAGATTGCATCTGGAACACTGCTTATACGCCTCGTTACCGGCAGCAATACAAGTAGCGACCTTAGCAACCGTTATGTTGCCGAAGGTGTGGCCGAGAGCCTTGACCTCTGTCTGCGCTACGATAACTGCGTCACATACGGAACAGTGTTTACCTTCTGTCAAGCCGGTTTCCGTACAGGTGGGTGCTTTCGCCGCATCGATCACTTCCGTGTGACCCTTAGCGGGGATTGTTTGCTGTGCCGTGATAATAGTTCCGCAAACAGAACACTTCGTGCCTTCCGTCAAACCGGTTTCCGTACAGGTGGGCTCCACTGCCGGGATGATTTCTTCGGTGTGGCCCTTGGCAGAGATTACACCATGTCCCGAAATCCACGTTTTGCAGTCTTCACAGAACACACCCGCTGTGTATCCGTCTTCAAGACAGGTGGCGGATTTTTCAACATGGTCAGTTTTATTTACGTGATTGGCAGAATCCTTTGCAATCACCAGATTCGTTACAGCTGTCGTACACGCCTCATCGGAGAAGTTGGTTTTACAGTCGGGGCAGGACCAGTATTCAATGGTTCCCGTCGACACACAGGTGGCATCCGCTTTTGCGTGATGCTCCTTGTTCTTGTGCGCAATCGCCTGGATTTCTTCCTGCGCTACAAGCACTTCATTACATACGGAACAGTGCTTGCCTTCCGTCTTACCGGCTGTGGTACAGGTGGCAGCCACTGCCGCATCGATCACTTCGGTGTGGCCGAGAGCAGCTACCTCGGTATCTTTATAAGTATGGCCGCAGTTACAGGTGTGGGTGGTGTAACCCTTTTCTGTACAAGTGGGAGCTGTGGTTACGGAAGAGTACTTATGAGAGGAAACTTCCTGACCGCAAACATCGCAGTTATGGTCGCCATCGGTTTCCGGATCGAAACACGCTTCACCGTTCTCGACCGCACCGCCGCAGTAATCACATACATGGTCTTTATCCGTTGAGGAATCGGCGTGAGTTCCGACGTTGCCGCCGCACTCGTCACACTTGTGATCCTTCGGCGTGGTGTCGTAGCAATTTTCGATCGTCTTATTGCAGTAATCACAGTTATGGTCGGTATCGTCGCCGTCGGAGCACTTGCCCAACTCCGTGCCACACTCGTCACAGATGTGATCCTTCGGGGTGGTGTCGTAACACTCTTCGATTATTTCACCGCAGGCGTCACAGTTGTGATTCGTATCGGTGCTGTCCTTATGACCGAGAGCAGCTACCTCTGTCTGTGCCACAAGTACTTCATTACATACGGAACAGTGCTTGCCTTCCGTCTTACCGGCTACAGTACAGGTAGGAGCCACTGCCGCATCGATCACTTCGGTGTGGCCGAGAGCAGCTACCTCTGTCTGTGCCACAAGCACTTCATTACATACGAAACAGTGCTTGCCTTCCGTCAAACCGGTTGCGGTACAAGTGGGAGCCACTGCCGCATCAATTACTTCCGTATGCGGTAGTTTAGCAACTTCCACAGTCTTTTCCTGCTTAGTTACCCAATCCACTGCAAATTCAGCAGTATAGACGATGGTACCTGTTTCTGCGCATGTAGCCGGCTTTGTGACCTTACTCGTTACACTCGCCGGTGCGGTTTCTGTAGTAGCACAATTAGCGCACTTGCGAGTAGCGGTGCAGGAACTATTATCCTCGCTCCAAGTATAGGTAGGAGCGTTCCAGGTATGATCACCATTTGCACAACATGCACATCCGTCTTTAGCCCAGTAGTCATGAGTTCCGCAATACAAATACGTCGTATCGGCTGCGGCGCCGGATGTGGATACAGTGGATCCGTTGCCGTTGGTAAGAACGGCGGCGGACATGGGGATTTCAGGCTTATCTGGATTATATGTACCACCCGCATATGTTGTGCGATATACAGACGTGCCAGACGGAGCTTGTCTTTCAAACTGTATAGAGCCTGTCTCGCCCGTACTGATAATTTGTGCATTTGCTGCCGACGTATAAACCGCTCCGCTTCCACTTACAATGATTGTGCCGTTTACATCAATCTTCGCATCCTGCAATGAGCGGGCGACAGGCGCTTTTCCGCTTGTAGGAACGTATAAAAGAGGTCGCATCGGCACGCCGAAGCAATAGTTACCCCAATTATCCGCATCCATTACGTACACACTGGATTGAACATCAACAGTTGCTCCTTGAGCAATATTGATGTTGGTACCCGGCTGCAGCATAATATTCTGCGTAATTGTGACAGATCCGGAATTTACATTGATGGTATAATTGTTGCCGATCGGCAGAACATAATCTGATGAATTATAATTTATTCCACCAAACGGAAATGTAATAGGATTCAGAGAAACTGTTCCATTTACATCCAGAATAATACGGTCTGTTGCATTATCATAATACTTCGTTGCCGTACCGCTGCTAAGAGCAAACATTGCCTCAGAGCCGCCACTGCCGATGAATGCCAACACAGCCTCATTGATTCCACTGGCATAAACACCTGCGTGAACAACCAATGAAGCACCGGAATGTATAACTTCTTCTACTTCAACATTCTGCACGTAATACTGGCTGAACGGAAAAATTTTCTTTGAAGCAACAAGTCCGGCTCCTGTACCGCCAAGATAGTCGGTAACCTGCATTTTTTCGTATACAGCAGAACCGGGAAGTGCAGTCACTTTACCGGATCCAATGATATAACCCCATGCGTAGAGTGTGCCTCCGGAATTCAACTGAATCTCGGAAGACTCGTTCATCACGATCTTTCCGTAATACTCATACGGGCGGCCGCCGACAAATTTTCCGCCATGGGAGGCAATATGTTTAGCAGAAACTTCAATTGTGCCATTGACAATCAACTTTGCACCGCTGGCCATCGTAAGCGTTCTGTACGCTTTTAGCGCAGGGTACGGATTCTTGTCCTCAAGTATCTCAGGCTTTGCATCACACAAAGTGTGAGCAGCATTGAAGGGAATCTGCAGGGTGACGCCTGCGGGAATAGTATACTCTCCGGCAGGAAGGACGTAATCCTTCAGCAAAACAATAACATCACCGGATTGCACATTTTGCGTTGCCGTGGTCAGATCCGTATACAGTTTCCCTCCGGCTGACCAATAACCGGAAGCATCTGATTTACTCACAAAAAGCGCAGATACAGTCAGATCGGTTTTGGGATTAATGGTATACGACGCAAGTGACGAAAGTACATTGTTATCGGCATCAACCCAGGCGACAAATTCGTATCCACTTTGTGCTGTTGCTTCTACGCCTACGCCTGTTACAGCATCCGTCGTAACATTTACATCTTCAGTAATGGCGGTACCATTGACTTTAACGGTACCATTTACACCGGACTTTACTACGACTGTTTTAGCACTTGAATCAATGACCTGGAAATTGCTTAACGTAACCGTTGATTCATTTTTATTGTTATTTCCGCTTTCCAGTATAAGCGTTAGCGTGCCGGAGGCAGCCAATTTCACAGTATGCGTTCCCGCGCCACTTTGAGCCACACCTCCAATTGTCAATGTTCCGCCATTAGAAGGCACGCCATAATCAAATGATATTGTTATATCCGAGGTTGTCTCATTAGTGAGCGTTACTTCGTGAGTTCCAGCGCTCGTCCAAGAACCGGTACAACTGTTTGTATTTGCCTTCGCACCAATTGTAATCGTGCCATTATCAACCTGTGCTGTGCCCTTATTAGTACCATCCGTTGTTTTAACTGTAATTTTCCCATCCAATACAGTCGTGTTAAGATCATCAGCCCAGACCTCAATCACACTGGCGGGAATCAGCGACAGAACCAAAATAAATGTCAAAACCAAAGACAAAAACCGTTTTTCAACCGAAATATTCATTTATTTACCTCCCCTCCACGTACTCGTACACTTTTGGAATGTGGTTTTCTATTTTTCTTGTTGTCATTTTCATTATATTTTTTTATCCATATGAGCGCGATGGTCGAAGCAATAACTGCGACCACGGACCACAGATGCGAAATGTGAAACCATCCGAAAGTCATTTCGGATTCGCGGAAAAATTCAACAATAAACCGGAATACGCCGTATGCCAGCGCGTATATGGGATATATCTTTCCGCGGAACAATTTATTGCCGACTTTTTTTCTCAAAAAGATATACAGCACCACATAGAACACGATTTCAGCGGTGCGCGTTGGCCACCGCATCCCATCCGTTCCGGGAATGATGGCACCCAAACAGCAGTCCGCCAGGATGCAATTAAATCTGGCACACAGCAGCGTTGTGATGGTACAGATCGTAAAAACATCAAACACATCGGCTGTGTCCCGCTTGGCGATTTTTGCGAAAGCATAATAGACGATCGGTAAGAAAAACACCGCGCCGTAAAGGCTCATGCCGCCGCTGCCGGATTCAAGGAAAGCGAACAGCTTGACGCACAACACGCCGACTACCGTGTGGCATACCGCCAACACAAACGCCATCCATTCTTTCAGGCGCAATCGTTTTTTACACTGACTGAGCCATAGGTAGCCAAACACAGTGGCCACTGCCAATATGAGATAGAGCCTATAGGAAATTAAAAATTGCATCATTTTTCATTTTCCCTCTCAGACACAGCCGCCATAGCGTCTGCGTTCGATTCCTGCACCCGGCCGCCCGGCCACGCCGGGCGGCAGAATGCCTTGTTTATCGGTTTACCAAAGTGCTTTGTAGAGAGGATCGGTTACAGCCAATCTGCTTCTGGCGATCAGGAGCAGATCCGCTGCGTTGATGACGCCGTTGCCGTTCACATCGGCCGCCAGCGTCTGGGTAGCACTCAATCCGCTGCGCATCATGGGGGTGGTCAGCACCAGTGCCAGGTACGCCTGGTCGTCCACGGTAACCACGCCGTCGCCGTTCATGTCACCGGCGATGACGATCATGATCTGTGCATCCTTAGGAACGGCGAAGTTGTATCCGCTTTCGTAGGGATTCTTCGCGGCATCGATGGCCACATAGGAACCGTCCGCCTGGAGGTATCCCACCTTGCAGGCCACATCCCCGGTGGTGGTAATAGTAAGGGCGCGTCCCTTCACCTCGGTGGAGATTGCGGTGCTTCCGGTGTTCGTTTTGATATCCCCGGCATTGATCAGCTGGGTAGTCATTCTGCCGTAAGCATCAAAGGCGTAGGTCTTACCGGCAGGCACCAGACCATGGGACCAATCCTCACCGTTATCGGCAATACCTACCCATTGGTTTGCATCGGCCACAATCGTAGCATCGTTTTTGACAAAATAGTAGTAGCCATCGGTACCCTGGATGATACCCTTGGTGGAGTAAAGCAGACCGTTCTTAAAGAACTGGGTTTTTACCGTTTCGTTTACGAGAACGGAAGCGGGGCCAATGAAATCCTCGCGGAGTGCACCGCGTTCATCAAACAGGTAGCACTTGTTCACATTGGTATTTTCTCTGGACGGAATGTAGTGCTGATAACCGGTACGAACGTAACCATACTCGTTCTTATTGGAGAAGTAATGTTTGCCGTCTACCTCAAACCATTCGCCGACGATCCAGTCGCCTGCCCATCTGTAGCGGTAGCCGGAATAACCCAACTGGGAATCCTGCATCCACACGCCCTTCACCAGAACGCAATCTTTGAATTCGTATTCGAAATCTGCTGTCTGCCAGGAGTTCTTATTCTCACGAATGGTGTACTTGCCGTCCACGGCTCTGCCGGTATCGGGATGGAAGTAGTAAAACTTATTATCGATTTCCCACCAACCGGTACGCACTACGCCCAAGGAGGGATAATAATAACCCCCGTCGAAGGTGATAAAACCGGTTACGCCCTGCTCGCTGACCAGTTTGCCGTTGGCATCGAACTCACAGAAACGTTTCTGGGTAGCATCGTGGCGGTCGGTCACCAACTGGATACCAGTAACCGGCACGCTGTTTACGAAATAATAATCCTCGTACCAACCGTTGAGCTGTGTGGTAGTAACGGTGAATACGTCCTGGAAATCCAGGTACACGGTGGAGAAATGGCCACCTGCATCGTTCTCCGAGCCGCGGCATCCATTGGGATACTCTTCATCCACGTGCTTGAACGGATAGAGACCGTATACATTCTGTGCATCGTTCACCGGATCGGTAACAAAGCTGTACAGAGAGGAAGCGGCCAGATAGATATCGTAGGACACATGTCCGTTGGAAGAAATGGCCAGCTCGCCGTTGAAGTACGGTGCGCTATCCTTTACGGTTGCCTTGATACCGGAGAGAATACAGATCGGATTGGCAACACTGGCATCGACAGCCTGGCCCTGCTTAATCCAACCGCAGACTACCGTCAAGCGGTTGTTGGCATCCAGATTCGCTCTCTTCAACTCGAAGAACTGGTTGCTGATCTTCAACTCGGAAATATCCACGATCAAATTCGGATCCATGTCTACTGTAATGGTTACCGTAGTCTGCACGCAGACACGCTCCGCCAGACTGAGCAGCAAATTCCACGCCGAAGCATCCACGCTTCCCTCTCCGGGCAATTTTTCCTTGAGGGGTTCCAGATGGGCGGGAATATCGATGGTAGTCATATCCAGACCGAAGGTGTAGTCGATAGTCACAGGAGCATTGGGATCCACGATGCTGTAGATCTGATCATCCAGCGTATGGGTGTTATGCACCTCGCGAACCCATGCGAGAGAGCGGTTACCCTGAGTTACATTATCGAAATCGAATACAGCCTCGTCTGCACGATACAGATTGACCTGAAGATATGCGTACAGGTACTGGTTGGTGCTCCAGTATGCACCTGCAAGGAATGTTCTGTATCCCGCAGCCTCACTGGGGATGAACGAGAGACCGCTCACCGAACCTGCATTAGAATACTCCAGCAATACCGTAAAATCAGAAGGCTTTACGCAAACCCGGTTACCCCGGTAGGTAGCGATAATCGGCAATGTGGCAACCTGTCCGTAGATGGCGTTCATCGTTGTGGTTTCCATTTTAAGTGCATCGGGAACCACCACGTACACCGTAATGCTGCCGGCAACGGTGTCGCCGATCATGTACTGTACGGTAACCTCGCCATTGGCCACAGCCGTGAAAAGGCCATTTGCATCAATAGTACCAATCGTAGGATCGGATACAGTCCAATACGCCCCCGCGGGGATGGGTGCGCTGTTACCGGTATTACTTACACCGGTTGCGGTGAACTGCATAGTCGTACCCGCTGTAATATATTCATACTCGGAGGAGATGATTGCGTGGTCAAATGCATTGGAAGGCGCTGCAGTGGAAACCGCCACAAGAGACGTGGACACGCGGCGTGCAAATCCGTCGGAGGGGCTGCTGACCAGCTGCAATTCGTCACTGCCGGCCGGTTTGGAAAGATAGGTGGTGGATCCGCCGCCGTCCAGGTTCACAGCATCCACACAGCCGGCTTCCAGCATGATCTGAGCAATTTCCTCCATGGCACCGCCGGCAGAGAAGGGCAGCTGACGGCCGTCCAGAACCATCATAACCACCTTGCCCTCTGCCGTAATACCGATCGCGGTACGGCTGGCACGGCTGCTGGTGTAGTTGGACGCCTTGGTTACATTGATCTTACCATCCTTAACAAGCACAGCACCGAACGCGGCAATGCCTTCCTGAATGTGTCCTTTGTAGATGGTTTCGTATTCCTCCTTAGTGCCGATCACAGCACGGCCGTTCTCCTTGAGAATACCGAAGAAGCCGGGGGCGGTTATGGGGAAATATTCTTCACCGCCCATAACCACAAGGCCGCTGGGCGTTCCGTTGTAAATATTGTAACCTGCGCCGTTGGTAGCAACGATCGCATTGAAGTTTTCGTACTTATCCTTGTTGTTTTCCACCAGCGCCTGTGCCTGGTTCGCTACGGTCTCAAGACCGATATGTTTGTCAATGACCGGAGGCAGGTTATCCTTATAGTTTACCATGATGGTTACATCATCCCGGGTAACGTCCACCGTAGCCACATAGTAAACGATCTGTTTACCGTCCACAGTCTGGGCGTACTTGATGTTCTGCTCAATACCCAGTGCCAACACGGAGTGCTCATCGGAGAACACGGTATAGTAGCCATTGGATGCGGTTGTATCGTTGTTGCTTCCTGCAACCAGTTCACCATCGGCGGTCACAAAGACGTAGTCAGCAAACGCATAGCAAACTGCTTCGCGGAGCGTTGCGTAACTGGAAACGCCGCGCTTGGACTCCAGGATCTTGATGGACACGTCGTTTTTGTACGCGTCATAAATCGCCTTGCGCACGGCTTCCTGAGAGTTTTCCACGCCGAAACGGTGGTTCATGAAGTACACCACGCGGTCCTTATCCGTCAGGCCTGCGGTGAAGTACTCATTCATCAATTCGCTGAGTTTCTTCTCGCCCTTTTTCAGCTCCGTAATCAGATAATAAGCATCCATGTCGCCGTAGAAGTCATCCCAACCGAATGCGCTGGGAGCGTTCACACCGAAGCCGTTGACGCGGATATAATCCGCCATCTGGTCCATGGTGCCGTCCGGAACCTGCAGATTCTCAACAGTATAGAGCAGAAGGTCACACAGATCACCTGCCCATCCGGACAAGTCTGCGGAACCGCTGTTCAGATAGGAAATATTCATACAGCCGAACATATGGCCGAAATCCACATAGTTGCCATTGGGCAAAGTGAATGCATCGGTCACAATGTTGCGCAGGCGCATGACATTCGTGCCGTTGGCGGCATCCAGCTCCTTGACTTTGCTGGTGAAGCCGACTATTTCCTGTCCGCCCAGCGCGCTCCAGTTATCATCCTGATATCGTTCCACGCCGCAGCGGATAAAGTTGAGGACCAACAGTTTGGGATCCTGGTTGATCAGCGGATTCGATGCATATGTCTCCGCATACTCCTCCAACTTCACAAGAAGTGCCATAAAATCGGCGTAATTTGTCACTGTGCCGTACGTATTTTCATCGACTTCGGGAGTCGTCTCCGTATCGGTTTCCGTTCCCGCTGCCGTCTCGGCCCAGATATTCATCGGCAAAACTCCAACAAACATCACCATCGCCAAAAACAGCGATATCACTTTCACAGGAATTCGTTTCAACATTGTGCGACCTCTCTTTGTATAGGATTAAATTGTTTTTATATGTACAAGCCAAGCCGTCAAATCTCCATCAAATCATGGAAACGGGCCAATGCTTTATTGTTATCTGCCTTATAATGTGCCAGTTTTTCTTTGCATACGCGCAGTGCATCGCGATTTCCCGCCAGATCGCACAGCGCCTTGCTCAGTGCCATTTGGTCATTTTCGCAGACCCAGCCGCCGGCCACATCCGTGACCATCTCCTGAGAGGAGGTCGTCGCCGTAGTCAGCACAGGGAGGCTCAAAAACCGGGCTTCATCCACCACCATCGGTGCCGCTTCGTGAAAGGACGTGAGCAGGAACAGATCCGCGTTTTTCATATATCGGTACGGATTGCTTTGTTCTCCCAGAAAAACCACGGAATCGTCCAGATGCATATCCGTCACCAGTTTGGTCAATGCACCACCCATAGGACCGCCGCCCACAATATGCAGTTTCACCGGCAATCCTTTTGTCCTGGCGTCAGCGACCGCTTGGATCGCACGCTCAATCCCCTTCTCGTGACTGAGGCGCGAAACGGTAACCGCATTCACCACCTCAGGATCATACAGAAGCGGATCCTCCTCGGCCAATGCCCGGATCTCATCGTATCGATGACAGTTGGGAACGGTGATGCACTTATCCTTCAGGTGCGGGAGCACCGCCTCCACCGTTCGCCGACAGCCGTCAGAGCAAGCGGCAATACGATCGAAGCGCTCCATCATGCGATTGTTGGCGGGATGGTTGGCACCGCATCTCCCGTAATCGCCGTGGATGAAAGCGACTTTTTTCTTCGCATGCACACGCGAAAGAACGTAATCCTGCACGCCGCCGTAAAAGGATTCTTTGCGTCCATTGTGCAGATAGGAAATCGCACAATCATACTCCCCGGACAAGGGAGACTGTTTCATTAACATGAGACGGATGGCCCAACGTCGGCCAAACAGCCGGCTGATAATGGCCAGAAACCCGCGGGAAATCTTCATACCCACATGGCCTGCGCACTCACTCTGGCTCATACCCAGATACCGGAACGGACCGTCACATTCCACAACCTTCACGCTTGGGGGGAGCTTATCTACGTATTCCCCCGTCTTGCGGAAAAGAAGCAGCGTCACGTCGTATAGATGCTCAGCATCCATAGCCCACAGCAGATTGTACAGGCTTTTTTGGACGCCGCCAACCTTCATGTTGTTGTTTACAATAACAATTTTCTTCATTTATTATATATAGAGTATGGTATCATCTTTTTACCATTGCGGATGCCGGCGTACATCAGACGAAGCCGTTCCAGCGGTCCGATATTGGTTTCCCGCTTAAAACATATGCCAAAATACAGTGCCATGATATAAGCACATCGCGGAAACAGTCTGCGGATCAACGCACCTTTGTCGTAGAAATACTTCTCATTGCATCCTTCAAACCAGGTAGAGGAATCTTTGTGGCAGATGCCGAGAATGTAACTGTGTGCATACACCTTCAAGCCGGCATCAAAGCAAGCTTTCAAAAACAGGCTGTCCTCACCGGAGCTGAAATCGCATCCGCCGCCGAAGCACTGGTGAAACGTAATGTTATTCTCAACCAGGGCCCGCCGCCGTACAGCGATCCGGTAGGTACCAAACCGCATAGAATTCCACACATGCAGCCGGCGAATGTTGCTGCACCTCGTTTCGGTAATGACACCGTTTTTGGCCATGTGCATCCCAAACACGATCACATCGGCAGCCGGATTTTGCCGGAAGGCATCCAGGACTGACGGAGGCATATCGTCGTTGTACACCACATCGTCATCCGCCAGCAGGAGGATATCCGCAGTCGCCGCCATGAGAGCGATATTCCGATTCAATCCGACACCGCGCGTGGGGGTGGTAATCATCATCCAATCCCCCGCTTCCGTGTTCCGGTGGATGACCTCCTCACGGTCTGCTTGATTTGCTATCACCGCACTGCATCGGATATTCATGTTTTCCGCGATACGCAGATTCTCCTGATGCATGACGGCAGCCAATACCTGTAATGTCATCGTACCGAATCCTTACTCCGCTAAAGTAAAGCGGGAATCTTCACACAGAGAGACAATGACATCGTTAACGGTTTCCTGAGCGGCATAGAAGGTACGCATCGCATTGTCCGTCAGGTCTTTAGGCGCGTCTGCAATGGAAATGGAAATCTGCATTACCACCGACGCATCGGTAAACTGCAGTGTTCCGAGAGGAATCCCTTCCCCATCATCGTTGTAGTGAACGGTATACAAAGGAATCTCTTTTTCATCAATTGCTGCTGTGAACACCAGGTTGGAGGCGGCATCATGCTGAACGGCTTTCACGGAAATGATGTCCGAAAAAGCAGATGAATAGCGAAACGTGCCGTATGTAGTTCCCACGACCACCCACTTATCGTTTTCGTTCGTGGTCTCGATTCTCAACTCGGGCGCGCCGGTTTCCTCAGGGGCCCCTACACTTCCCATCTGCGTATCCTTCGACGGCTCGTTGGGTTTCTCGATTTTCCGACAACCGCCGGCAGCCAAAGCTGTCACAACAGCACACAGCACCAGCAAGATCGCTACACTCTTTTTATTTTTTCTCAAAACATCGCCTCCTTTATGAAATCGTTCATCAACGAATACTTCTGGTATGTATATCAAACGTCATATCCTTATGACAATCCCGATATATCTCATAGGAATTCTCCAAATCCACCAAAACCGCGTGCTGTTTGATCACACGCTCTTCCGGCGGCGGCAGGCGCATATAATCGCCGTACATTATAGTAAGCAACGCATCGTATTCCATTGGAATCGGATAGTTGTTTCCTTCAAATTTATTATATATCTTTTTTTCCATACAGCGGCGGGGGTAGACGCTTCGGCCATATACAGAGGCCCCGCCCAGAAAGCTATGGACATATTCGCTGTCCTCCCGCCCGCATTTTGTCATTTTCAGAAAGGGAGCCGTCGGCAGCCATGCACACACGTGCATAAATATTTTTTTTCGTATGCTGTCCGTTTCGTACCCCCGTTTGTACAATGATTTCGCAATTACCACTTTGGAGGCATAGAACTGCAATTTCCTGCCCCATGCATGCCCCAGGGCGTTATCACAGGGGAAAATGTCAATATACACGCCCTGATGAATCTCCGGATCCCTCGGGTAATACTTTTCCAGACAAGTGGTGTGATTCAGCCGTAATTTGGAAAAAAACATGGGCCAATGCTCGGAGAATTCCTTCTGCAGACAGAAGGTATCCCGCTGCAGCACGGTATCGGCCTGCTCCAAAAAGCGGTCGTAATCTTTTCGCATCATGATGACATCCAAATCATCATCCCACGGGATAAATCCCTCGTGCCGCACAGCACCGAGCATCGTTCCGGCAAAGAGCATATACGGAATCTCCAAAGCCCGGCATACACGGTCGAATTCCCGGAGGATCGTGCACAAAGCCCGTTGATGCGCAGGCAGTGAAGCATGGGTTGTTTGCGGCTGCGCCGCAGTATTTTCTATCTCCATCATCAGCCAAAATACTTTTTTACACCATTCACAGTGTACATCAGGAAATAATAAGCGCTTTTTACGAAGGAATAGCCAAGATATTCCCGATAGATCTTCCAACGCTTGTGAGCGCTGTTCCATTTATTGAAGGAGCGTGAGTTGGCAATCCATCGCCAGCTCACCAGTACTTCCCTGCACCCAACGGCCTTATAACCGTCACGCAGGGCACTGAGCCACAGGCAATAGTCCTCATGGTAAAAATCTTGGATAAACCGATAGGAATCGGCAACTCTGCGGGACAGCATCACCGTGGAGCAGCCCATCACATTTTCCTTCAGCATCGCCGAAAAGGTAGTGGAGGCGGGGACCACATAGGGATGCTTGCCGGGATTTCCATGGCGGTCCACAACCGCATAGGAAGTATACGCCAGATCCGCTTTCTCTGCCCTCATGGACTGAAGCTGCTTTTCCAGTTTATCCGGACACCACAAATCATCTCCATCCAAAAAAGCCACATACTCTCCGCGGCTTTCATCCAGTCCGCGGTTTCTTGTCCCGGCAACCCCGATATTCGCAGGATTCCGGAGGAATCGGATGCGCTCATCCTCGTCCGCCAATCGACGAATGATCTCACAGGTGGCGTCCGTGGATCCATCATCGATCGCAAGCAATTCCCAATGACGGTATGTCTGTTCCATAACCGAGCGAACAGCCATCTCGACAAATGCTTCGCAATTGTGCGCGGGAAGAATAACGGATACCAATGGATCGTTCATGTCTCAGGATTCCACCTTATCTTACAGTTTTATTTCAGGCACTTTGGATGCTTTCACGTTCAGACAGGAATCGCAAAGCAAAACACACAAAGATAGGGATCAGGAAAAACTCGTCAAAGAACAGAAAGTCCAAGGCCATCCAGGGACCGATCGTTCCCACCAGGATGATACCCATCTGCACTATGCTGCCCCAACGAATCTTTGCGTCTGCCATCAGAATTCGCACATAGCAAATCACCCAGGCTATAAGGCCCACACCGCCAACGATGCCCATCTGGTACACAATCTGAAGCAGGGTATTGTGCGAACCTCGATCATCAATCATCACATTGGTGTATCCCACCCCAAACAGCAGCAGACGGGAATCTTCTGTAAGTGCCTGAATATATTTGCTCCAAAGTTCGGTTCGTCCGGTTGTGAAATCGGATAGTGTCTTTCCGCTGGTCAAGCGCTGTATCATCATATCGATCAAGTCGGTAAACGCCGTAAAGGAAAGCAGGAACACAGCACCGACAATCAACGACAATATAATGGTGACTTTCATGGTCAATTTGCCTTTTTTAAACATAAAGGCAACGCCCCAGAAAAGCATCAGACAGAGCACAATCAGAAGGAAGCTCTTGGAAACGGAAAGAAATCCGCAATACAGCAGAACCATCATCAGAAGAACCAGCGTAACGGCTCTGCCTTTTTTCAGATTATTCAGCAGAAGCACCATTACCCCACTCAATGCAGCAGTAACGTGAGAGGAGTAGAAATTGGGATCTCCGTAATATCCGGCATATCGTACAACACCGAACAAACTCAGTTTGCGCACGTACCGGGCGATGGTAGGAAAGATAATAAAATATCGCGCAGAAATGGCTGCCAGAATAATACCTAAGGAAAAAACTACGGTCAGCCAGTAAAAATCGTATTTATTATCATTCATTTCGCGGCAGAGAAAGGGTGCCACAAGCAAGGAAGCGGAGAACATAATAAAGTCGTATCGGAAGGGATATCCGAACACGGTTTTTACAACCAGAAGCATGGATATAAGAACCAATGCAGGGATCAGATGGTACACATTGATTTTCTTGCTGCCCATCACAATGTATATCAAATACACCATCAAAAGTGCGATGGTGTAAAATGAGACAGTGCCCGGCCGAATCTTCAAAAGCGCGGAAAAAGGCAAAAAGAACAAGAGCACCGGCAACGCCATACTTTTGATCGCCGTCCACGCCGTCAGTGCCAAAAAGCACATCAGGCAGGGTATCAATATGTACGGATTGTTCAGCACCTGTGCAAATAAAAGCCACAAGGTTTCCAACAGACAGGCAGCCAGAACGAGAATCTTAGATTTTACAGATAACATGAAGGATCCCCTTATTTTGCGGCATCGCAGTCGAACACCAGAACAACTGTCTTGAGTATAATCTTAATATCCAGCCACATAGATCTGTTTTTTATGTATTCCACATCGTACAGGACTTTTTTATGGGGAGCCAGATGATATCCGCCCTCCACCTGGGCCAATCCTGTCAGTCCCGGTTTCACCTTCAGCCGCTCGTGGAAGCCATGGATGTACTTTTCGAACTCGTTGTAGTACACTTCTCGCTCCGGTCGGGGGCCCACCAGGCTCATTTCCCCTTTCAGAATGCACCAAAGCTGGGGCAATTCATCCAGATGCGTGGCACGCAATACACGACCCAAACCGGTAACGCGTGGATCTTTTTCGCCGGATGACCATTGAATCCCGTTGACTTCCGCATCCATACGCATGGTACGGAATTTGATTACATCAATTTTGCATCCATTGAGTCCCAAACGCTCCTGACGATAAAAGACCTTTCCTTTGGATGTGCACTTCACCAGCGCAGCAATCAACAACATGGGAACTGCCAGCAGCAAGAGCGCCACCAAAGAAAAAATAATATCAAATGCGCGTTTGAAAAACGAATACACCGGCTTAGCATCTATCTCGCCCAGATCTTCTATGTAATATTCCTTATGACTTTCATAAGGCATAATAACCACGGTGTTATCCACACCGTCCCCATTTCGCTTCGCGGTCAACGATGTCATCACATCCTCCCTTTATTTTAGTCTTCCCGTTCATAAAAGCAGTCAATGACAACTTCCTTCACAGAATTTTCCTCCGGATAGAACTCCAGAAATTCCTCTCCCATGATGGTCTCACCACGAAGATCGAGGATCGTATCCAAATCATACACAGCTACTTTTTGCAGCAAGCTTTCCAATTTGTTGCCTGAGCAATCGGACACAATATAGTCCGTCATTTTCAATGCGGCGCGGGAGATGAACGAATCCTCTTCCGCCGCTTTTTGACGGGACTGGGCGATCAGCGCATCCAGATACTGTCTCTGGCGCTGCATCCGGTGGTTATTGGTGGGGTCATCCAAACCATAGCGGGAGCGAACGTAGAAAAGCGCCTGCTCCCCCTTCAAGGTTACCGATTTGCCCTGCACCATCGACGCATCGATTCCGGTGAAATCGTCCAGAATCTCCAGCGTAACGCCGCCGACCAGATCGTTGTATACCGGGACTGCATCCATAGTCACAGAAACATAGTGATCGATTTCCACGCCCATGAGCAGCTTGGACACAGCGTTTGCCGCATTCCGGCAACTGACCTCCCGCCCATTCCCATAGGTGTGAGAAAGCGCGATTTGTTTGACAACCGTGCCCACCTTATCGCCCGCTACGCCCAGGATATTCATCTCCGCCATAGCGTCGCGATTCACATGGATAGCCCGGCAGGTTTTCTCCGCATTGTCGATCACAAGCAGCAGAAGAAAGTCTGCTTGCTTGTCATTATTGTAAGAATCGCTGTCCTCACTCTGGAACGTATCGAGTCCGAGGATCAAAACCGTTTCGATTTGATCCTTCAACACATAGTTCTGACCGTTGTAGGACAGCGTTTCACTCAACTCTTTTTTATTTTCCGGATAAATGCTATGCTTTTTCTCCCAGATTTCCACAAAAAAGAGTCCCAGAGAAAGTAGCAATAGGGCGGCAAGAACAATAGCCACTGTTTTGGTGACTATTGTTCTTGTATCGCTTTTGCCTATATTCATGCTTTCTTCTTCTTAGCGCCTACCAGAACCACTACCAGGCCGGCAGCAGCTACCAGAGCCACGCCCAGATAAGCCATGGCGTTATCGCCGGTGGGAGGGGTGGAGCTTCCGGAACCGTTGTCAACAACGATTGCGAAGGGAGACAGGGTCTCTACAAAGAAGGTAACGGTCTTGGCATCCTTGTTCCACTCTACGATCTGAAGATTTTCCCAAGTGTTGTTCTTCAGGTGCAGAATGCCTACAAGATTGTCCAGAGTCTCAGCCTTCAGAGTGATGGTGAAGCCGTTGTGGCCGTCATGATCATCGCAATCATAGGAGCTGATATCGAAGAGATCGCCGACAGACAGCTCAGACGCGGTCATATCCTTGGATTCTGCCAGAGCCTTCAGAGCCTTGGAGAAATCATTGTTCTGAATGTGATTGGCAATCTGCTTGTAAGCTTCTTCCAATGCAAGGCGGGTTGCCTCATCCAAATTGTTTCTTTCGGCGTAAGACGTAACCTTCAACTGGGCGTCGCATCCGTCGGGAGCCGTGAAGCTAACCAGTTCAGGAGCCTTATTGCCGGAGGGGCTGGCAACGAATGCGCCGGGAGCGGCGAGGGCGGTCAGGCACAGAGAAACGGCCATCACCAGAGTGAGACAAAGAGCTACGATTTTTTTCATGATTAAATCCATCCTTTCAAAATGAATCGCTTTTAAGCAAGTATATTTTGCAGGAACAACTCGTTCCCATAGGTAATAAAGTCAGCGGCAAAGGCTTCACCAAATTTCTTTTGCATGATCGCTACAGCCTTTGCGGTATTGGGCGCACGGTCTGCCATGTTATGCGCATCCGATCCAAGAAAATGGATCTGATGGTTTCGGAGCATCCGAAGCGCCTTATGTCTGGTCAGACGACTTATGAAAAAACTGGCATTGGATTGGAACAACACGCCATTTTCCAGCAAGCGGAACAAAACAGCACCGTTTTGCATAGAAAGGTATCTCTCGATATGTGCCAGCACAAGCGTGATCTTTCCGCGGCCGGCGATATCGGTAATTTCTTTCACAGCGTATTCGGACCAGGGGCTGAAGGGCATTTCCAAGAGCAGGAGTTTGCTGCCCTCTATGCGAAGTTTTTTCAGATCGGGCAGATGACTGATTCCGTCGTAATACTTCACCTCGGCGCCCAAGGCGATCTCCGGGATATCCGGCTTCGCTTGTTTCAGCCTTTCCAGCGATTCATTACGCCGTCCGACAAATGCATCGACCGATTCATGGTTTGCCAAAAAATGGGGGGTTGCTATTACTTTCTTGATTCCTTGTGCTTTCATGGACTCCAGCATGGAGATACTCTCTTCCACGCTTTGGCTGCCATCATCTATCCTTGGTAGGATATGCGCATGAAAATCAATCATTCACCTGTCCGCCTGATATTTTTTCAGCAGAATCGTAACCACCGTAGGTTTTGTAGTATTTATAATACCGTTTGTAGCGGTACTTGCTGTAGTATCCCTTGCCTGCCTTCGTTCCGTTCATAACACAGCCGAGGACATTGACATTGGAAAGTTTCAGCTGCCGTATGCAGTTTTCCAGTTCTTTCTTCTCGCAGTATTCCTCGCGGATAACCAGGATCATGCCGGTGATGTACTTGGAAATGGCCAGAGCATCCGACACGATATTGACCGGCGGCAGGTCCACAATGATGTAATCAAAGTGGGCAGACAATCCTTTCAGCGCCGCCTCCATACGTTTGGAGCCGAGCAATTCGGAAGGATTGGGCGGCAGGGATCCTGCCGGCATAATGTACCAGTTGGGCAGCTGCTGGGAGCGGAGCCCAGCAAGATCAATGGTGGATTCCCCGCGCAGCAGATCGGCCAGGCCGGGGGAAGAATCGATCTGCATTTTCTTTGCCACAGAGGGAATTCGGAGATCCCCGTCGATCAGGATAACTCTTTTTCCGCTTTCCGCCAACACATAGGAAAGATTGACAGCCGTGGTGCTTTTTCCCTCGCCTCGCATGGAACTGGTTACACCGATGATCTTGCACCCTTCGGTTTCGGTCATGGTGAACAGCAGGTTGGTACGAAGGAGTTTATACTGCTCGGTGGCGGTAAACTTCAGATTTTTATGCAGGGTTTTCTGATTGTCCGTAACGGAGAAGAAATCGTTTTTCTTTTTCACTCTGTCAGCCATTGGTCTCTCCTCCCTTATCGGATCCGTATTTGTAGTAATATCCGTACTTCTTTTCTCCTGCATCCAGCAGATCCGGAACCTTCGCAAGAATCGGATAATCATACATCTTGATCACATATTCCTCGTCGTGGACGGTATTGTCCATAAGGACGGTTACGATCAGCACAGCAACCGACAGAAGAGCGCCTACGAAGAAGCCGACTACCGTATACATGGTAATGCTGGGGGCCACCTTTTCCGGATCGGCAATGGCGGAATCCACCACCTCCATGGAGGCACCCTCCACGATTTCCGCAATGCGCTGGGGCAGGACCTTGGCAATACCGTTGGCGATCTTTTCCGCCTCATAGGGATCCTCGCAGGTAACGGTTACCTGCATAACCTCCGTTTCATTCACGGGGCCGGATTCGATCATGTCGTACACATCTTCCCATGTGTAATCCACGCCGGTTTCATCGATCAGCCGCTCCAGAGTGGTGCGGTTTTTCAAAAGAACCGTATAGGTTTTCGCCAGGCTCTGGGCTGCGGTCAACTCGGAGGAGCTGATACTGAAGCCCAAGTCGCCCACCGTGAAGGAGCTGTTGTTAACATACAGCATAACGGAGGAAGAATAGGTGGGTGTAATCAGAAACGCAGAAACCGAGAATCCGATCACAGCCATCACAATGCTGGCGATGATCACAAACCAGATCTTCTCCCATACAACCTTAGCTATGTACGCTAAGTCCACGACAAAATAATCTTTTGTGTTCTTTTCTATTTTATCCATTCATATCTCCCTTCAAAATCCCGCGCCTATGCAAAACAGGATCGGCTCGGCCGGGGCGGGACCCTCATTCTATTGGCATGGTAACCGCAGACACAACGGACTGATACTACACTCATGATGTCAAAACCATCCGTTTTGTCTCACGCGTCGGATGTGCTGTGCCGAAGAAAAAAGCCGCACACCGCACATGGGAATCATCAATCTACTATGCCAAGAAAATACTATACCTGAGTAATTGTACCATAAAAAGTCGTCAAATGCAATATTTATCGCAATATTTTATCGCCAAATTTGCCCGTATTTACTGGGAAAAATTCACTTTTACTCGCATCAGATAGCGACAAATGTATGTCATCGGTGTTTAGAAACGGATTTGATAAACAACCGTAAACTTCAGCACACCGTTCGTTTATTTTGGATCCGTTTCCTTATTGCGGGCAGAAGGCAACCATTCAATTTAGTATACCTTACACCGTGATTTTTGTCAACCGTTTACAGTTGTCACCGATCACATTCCACTTTGTACACAAAAAAGTGTTACCCCACCCCCATGTTTTGTGCATATTGCACATATTTATTCATTTTTCGACGAAGAATGCCCGGCGCACGTCATCGCCGGACATTCTTGATTATTTCTTTTTTCCGCCTTCCCGTTTGGCCTTCTCCCAATAGGCGGCCGCCGCCGCCTCGGTTTTGTTATCACCGAATTCGTAATACTTTTCACCGGCCACATCGTCGGGCAGATACTGCTGGGGAACGTAGTCGTAGGTATAATCGTGGGGGTACACATATCCTTTGAACTGGGGCGAGCGCAGATGGGTGGGAATCACCAGCCCTTTCCCCGCCCGGATATCTTCGGCGGCACGATCCAGTGCCGCATAGGCCGTATTGGATTTCGGCGCCGTAGCCAGCATAACCGCCGCATTGGCCAGGGGAATCCGTGCCTCCGGCAATCCCAGTTCCTTGGCGCTTTCCACGCAAGCGCGAGTAATCACCGCCGCCATGGGATAGGCCGCGCCGATATCCTCGCTGGCGATCACCATGAGCCGCCGGCAGGGAGAGATCAGATCGCCGCCCTCCAGAAGCCGGGCCAGATAGAACACCGCCGCAGACGGATCGGATCCGCGAATGGATTTCTGCAGGCAGGAGAGCAGATCGTAATGCACGTCCCCGTCCCCGTCGAAATTCCCGGCGGAGATGGACGGCACAAACTGCCCGGCGATCTCCCGCGTCAGCACCGCTTCGCTCTCATCTCCCGCCGCCACATAGGCGACAGCCTGCTCCAGCATGGTCACCGCACGACGCACATCCCCTCCCGAAACGGATGCGATATAGGAAAGAGCCGCGTCCTCACAGGACACGGGATGGGATGCCTCCTCGGAGAGCATCTGCGCCGCACGGCGCAATCGGGGCATCATATCTGCCGCCGTCACCGGCTTGAATTCAAAGACGGAACAGCGGGAGAGCAGGGCGTCGTACACATAATAATAGGGATTTTCCGTGGTGGCGGCAATCAGCGTGATCCGCCCGTCCTCCACGTATTCCAAAAGAGACTGCTGCTGCTTGCGGTTGAAGTACTGGATCTCATCCAAATAGAGAAGGATGCCGCCCGCGCCAAGCAGGCCCTCCGTTTCCGCCGCCACGGTGCGCACGTCGGAAAGGGACGCAGTGGTAGCATTCAGATGGCGCAGGGTCATGCCGGACGACGCGGCGATGATGGACGCCGCCGTGGTCTTGCCCGTACCCGGCGGGCCGAAAAAAATCATGCTGGGAATACGTCCCGAGGACGCCAATCGGCGCAGAACGCCCCGCTCGCCCACCAGATGCTTCTGGCCCGACATATCATCAAAGGATGTGGGGCGCAGGCGGTCTGCGGCGGGGGCTGTACGGATGAAATCTGACATAATTATCACTCCGAAGATTTGATACATACATTATATCGAAAAAATCGGGAAATTGCAACACATCTTCCCCATTCCGTTCTCATATACTGTCCTCAGGGGGAAATGCACATGACAGAAAAACGAATCACCGAAACCTTTGCGCACGGGCGGGTTTCCTATCCCCGGTTTGAAGCAGATGCGGAAAACAAAACGGCCGCCACGATGAACGAATTTTATCGCGCATTGCGGGATGCGGCGGCGGCTTATATGGAGGAAATTGCCCACAGCCCGGACGGCACATCCCGCACATACACAGCGGATTACATCCTGCGACAGGATGAGAATACCGTCACGGTGGAATATACTCTGCGGCTCCGCCGCCGCGGGCGGATCGAGGCACAGAAAATCCTGGTCCACACATGGAAAAACGGATATCTGCTCCCGCCGGGGAAAAAGAAACATCGCCCGCCCCGGCAAAAACGGAAAACACGCTTGAAGCCGGCGGCGAAAGACGATATAATATAGATATCACGAAAAAGGAAGTTTCAACATGAAAGTCGCACTGGTCGCCTGCAACGCATCCTATGTACATACGAATCTGGCCGTTCGCTGTATCGCCCGCGCCCTCACCCGGCGGGGGCACGAGGCGGTGATCGTCGAGCGTTCCCTGAAGGACCGGCGGAGAGAATTTCTCACGGCACTGTACGAGGCGGATGCGGATGTGTACGGCTTCTCTGTGTACATCTGGAACCGGGAGACGATCCTGTCCCTGGCTGCGGATCTGCATCAGATCCGCCCGGATGCGAAGATCGTCTTCGGCGGGCCGGAGATCTCCTACGAGGATCCCTCCTTTTTCGAGCGGCACCCCTTCGTGGACAACATCATCGCCGGGGAGGGCGAGGACGCCTTCGGCGAGTATTGCGACAATCCGCCCCCGCGGCACACGATCCTGTGCGGCACGCCCTACGCCGGCTTTGCCGAGGCGGGGATTCTCTATGATCTGTACCCGCCCCACACCAAAACCGGTGGGATTCTGTATTACGAATCCTCACGAGGATGCCCCTTCCGCTGCTCGTACTGCCTGTCCTCCGCCACCCGCGGGGTGCGAGCCAAATCCGCGGAGCAGACCATCGCGGAGCTGGCCCAATTTGAATCCATGGACGGCGTGGCCGTCATCAAGTTTGTGGATCGGACCTTCAATTTCGACCGCCGGCGGGCGGATGCCATCTGGCGGGCTTTAGCCGGGGACACTTTCCGTAAGACGTACCATTTTGAGGTGTGCGCCGATCTTCTGGATGAGGAAAATTTCCGCACGCTGGCGGCCATGCCGAAGGGCAGAATCCAACTGGAATGCGGCGTGCAGTCCACAAATCCGGACACACTTCGGGCCATCGACCGGCACGCCGATCCCCGGGCGATCCTGGCCGCGCTGGACCGGATCCGCCGGGTAGGCAACATCCACATCCACGCGGATCTGATTGCGGGACTGCCCCACGAGGGCCTTGCGCGGTTTGCCCGATCCTTTGATGAAACCTTTCCCGTTTGCGACCTGCTGCAGCTGGGCTTTCTGAAGCTGCTGCCCGGAACAAGCCTGCGGAAGCAGTGCGCCGGGATGGGTTATCGATACTCCCCCGCCCCGCCTTATGAGGTGCTGATCAGCGACTGCCTTTCCTATGAGGATCTCTGCCGCCTGCACCGCATCGATGAGGTATTGGACCGATTCGCCGGCGGCGGCAATTTCCCCCGCGCGCTCACTTTCCTTCTGGCGCGGGAAGATTCTCCCTTTGCTTTTTTTGCCGCACTGGCGGATGCCATCCCCGCCGTGCGGGCTTTGTCCCAGCGGGATGCTTTCTCCGCCTTCCGCCGATTCGCCCATGGGCGGGTAGCCGCCGAGGATGCGAGCGCGCTGGATGATTGCCTGATTCTGGACTGGCTGACTCATGAGGCGGGCTCCCTGCCGGACAAGCTGGATCCGCCCCGCGATCCCCGGGAGGGACAACTCCGCCGGGAATACTGTGCCGCCCACCGGGAGGCCCATCCGTCCACCGTACAGGTGATCTGTCTGTCCGACGGAACACCGATTCTCATCGATCGGCAGAATCACCGCACCGAAATACAACTGTAAAGGATACCGTATGCTGCATATTGCACCACCGCTTCTTGCGTGGTTTTACAAAAACCGCCGCACGCTTCCCTTCCGGGAGGATCCCACGCCGTATCACATCTGGGTCAGCGAAATCATGCTCCAGCAGACCCGCATGACGGCCGTTCTCCCCTATTATGCCCGTTTTATGGAGGCTCTGCCCACCCCGGCCCATCTGGCGGCGTGCCCGCCGGACCGCTTGCATAAATTATGGGAGGGGCTGGGCTATTACAGCCGCGCGGACAATCTGCGCCGCGCCGCCATCCTGCTGACGGAAAAATACGGCGGCAATCTGCCCGCCACCTATGAGGAGCTGCTGGCCTTGCCCGGCATCGGAGAATATACTGCGGGCGCCATCGCATCCATCAGTTACGGGATTCCCGTCCCCGCCGTGGACGGGAACGTAATGCGGGTATTCGCCCGTCTGTACAACGATCGGGCGGACATTCTGATGTCGGAAACGAAAAAACGATACACCGCCCGGGTGCGGGAGGAATTGCCGGAGGATACCCCCGGCGACTTCAACCAGGCGCTGATGGAATTGGGAGCGCTGGTATGCGTTCCCGGCGAGCCACACTGCGCCGATTGCCCGCTTTCGGAACAATGCGCCGCTTATACGGCAGGAAGCGCCGCCCATCTCCCCGTACGGGGAGAGAAAAAGCCCCGCAGGGTGGAGAAGATCACTGTTCTCCTCACCCATTGCGAGGGAAAATGGCTGCTGATGCGCCGTCCGGAAAAGGGGCTTTTGTCCGGATTGTGGCAGCCGATGCTGTTCGAGGAAGAATTGTCCGAGGCGGAGGCCATCGCCCGTCTGCGCGGGATGTTCCCGCAAGCACTCATCCATGCGGAGCGTCCCCTGCCGCCAGCCAAGCATCTGTTCTCCCACATTGAGTGGCAGTTGAGCGGCTGGATTGTTCATCTGGATGGAAACGGCGATCTTCCCGCCCTGCCCGACGGATACGCCTGGGTGGCAGCCGGCGACATGGCGGATTTCGCTATTCCCGGTGCGTTCAAGGCTTACAAACCGCTTTTGCTGGACGAGGGGACTTGAAATCTTCACAAATTTGTGGTATCCTAAATACAACAGTTTGACAAGGAGGATGAATATGCACCTGCAGGAATCGGGCGAGATGTATCTTGAGACTATATTTGTGCTTTCCAAAGCGGGAAAACCGGTTCGCGCCGTGGACGTTGGGGAGCATATGGGATTCTCCAAGCCCAGCGTCAGCCGCGCCATCGGCCTGTTGAAAAAGGGCGGCTATGTGATCACGGATGGGGACGGATATCTGCTTCTGACCGACGTGGGCATGGAAACCGCCAGCAAAACCTACGAGCGTCACACCCTGCTGACGGAATTGTTTGTCCGACTTGGCGTAGACAGCGAAACGGCCGCCGAGGATGCGTGCAAAATCGAGCACGACCTCAGCGACACCACGTTCCAGGCCGTCAAAAAGTACATGGAAAGCTTGAAATAAATAAAAGGACTATCGCGTGATGCTCGCTAGATAGTAAAAGCCGATATGGAAAAAATCCATATCGGCTTTCTATAATTTTGGAGAACCTCTATCTCAAGACAAAAATGCGGGTTATTGTTTCAATTTCTTTATGAATCTACGCGCTCTTATTCCTGCATCAACATAATCAATAATTCGCAAATTAGTGTTTTCGTCAGAATCGTCAGATTCATCTTGATCTATTATTTCTCTAAGTCGGTCTTCATCCATCTCAAAAGCATTTGCCATCTCTTCGATTTCACCAGATGAGGGGCAGGTTATAAACCATCCCTCCTCCCAACTCTGCACTTCTGCTGCCGTAACATACAATCTATCAGCCAATTCTTTTCTAGAATATCCATGCTTTTCCCTTAACTCTTTAATTTTATCTCCACGCATAATTATTCCTTCCATTACAGTTCAGTTCATGGTATTGGCCGTTTCCCGAAGCACATCCTGTGCCGTTGCCCGCAATGCGGCATGATCGGGCCGGGACAGATCGGGATCCGCCTCCAGAATCAGCCGGGCTTCCTCCATGGCCGCCGCCAGGATTTCCACATCCCCCGGCCCCGCCGCCACAGGCAGACGGATGTCGCCGTGCTGGCGGATCTCGCCGCCCGTTTTGAGAAAATCACCGGGGCCACGGAGTTTCAGATCTTCCTCCGCGATGGCGTTGCCGTCGTGGTTTTTTTTGAGCACATCCAGTCGTGTCCGGGCATCGCCGCCCTTCGCGTCCGACACCAGCACGCAGTAGGATTTCGCCTTGCCGCGGCCCACCCGGCCGCGAAGCTGATGCAGCTGGGACAAGCCGAACCGATCGGCGTTTTCGATGATCATCAAGGTGGCGTTGGGCACGTTGACCCCCACTTCAATCACGGTAGTAGACACAAGAATGGAGATCTCGCCCTCGCTGAATGCCTGCATAACCCGATCCTTCTCGGCATTCTTCATCTTACCGTGGACAAAGGCCACGGTTAGATCCGGGAAGGTGGCCGCGATGGTTTGTGCAAACTCCACCGCCGCTTTCAGGGGCGGTTTTTCGTCCGCATCCCTCTCTGCGCCAAAAATCAGATCCGCCAACTCCTCGGGATCGTCGGGAATTTTGATTTTCTTATCCGGATTCTCCTCCACAGAGGGGCACACGATGTACACCTGATGCCCCCCGTCCGTTTGCTTCCGGATAAAGGCGTTGAGCCGGGCGCGATAGCTTTCATCCACCACGAAGGTGTCCACCACCTGCCGGCCCGGCGGCATTTCATCCAGCCGCGACACGCGGATGCCGCCATACGTCACCAGCGACAGCGTCCGCGGAATCGGTGTGGCACTCATCACCAGCACGTGGGCCGATTCGTTCTTCTCCGCCAAGGCGGCACGCTGGCGGACGCCGAAGCGGTGCTGTTCGTCCTCGATCACCAGACCCAGGCGATCAAACTGCACACTGCTGTTCAAAAGAGCGTGGGTTCCCACCGCCACCACAGCCCCGCCCGGGCGGGCCAGGGATTCGCATACGGCGCGGCGCTGTGCACCTGTCACGGCACCGGTGAGCAGTACGCACTCGATCCCCAACCGGCCAAGCAATCCGGACAACTCCCGATAATGCTGGACCGCCAGAATTTCCGTGGGTGCCATAAGGGCTGTCTGGTAGCCGTTCCGTGCGGCGATATAGGCCGCCGCCGCCGCGACGGCGGTTTTTCCCGATCCCACATCACCGATGAGGATCCGATTCATGCGCCTGCCACCGGCCATATCCGCGGCAATTTCGGCGACGGATCGCTTCTGTGCACCGGTAAGATCGTAAGGCAATGCCCCGGCAAAGGGCGCAATATCCCCCTCCGGCATCCGTACACCGGCGGTGTCCGGTTGAGTGGCGGACGCCACCGCCAGGCCGAGGGAGAAATACTCCTCGAAAATCAATCGGCGGCGGGCACGGATCAGGGCATCCCCATCCTCGGGAAAATGGATATTCTGCATGGCATAAGCCAGGGTGCACAGGGACTGTCGGCGCACCACCTCCGGGGGGAGCACCTCCGGCAGATGAGTGCCCACGCTGTGCAAAGCGTCCCGGATCAGCTGAGACAGAATCTTCTGGGACAGTCCGGATGCGAGGGAATACACCGGAACGATGCCCGGCAATACCACCCCGGGAGCGCATGCTTCCCAGATCGGCGATGCCATTTTGATCGTGCGGCCCTCCGCACTCACCCGTCCGAAAAAGCGGAACTCCCCGCCGGTGTGGAACACGTTTCGCAGGAAATTCTGATTGAAATAGGTGATCTCGCAAGTGCCGGTTTCATCAAAGGCGCGGAATCGCAAGATGGACATCCCCCGCCGGATCATGCGGTAATTCGGCTCGGCCGACACCGTCAGAAGCAGTGAAACCGGCATACTGTCCCCCCGGCGGGCCATCTCCGCCGCTTCGGCGACGGTTTTCACATTGCCGCGGCACTGGTATCCCCGGGGAATATGGTACAAAAGATCCCGCACGCATCCGATTCCCAGGGACGCAAGCGCGGCCTGCCGGGCGGCCCCTACGCCCCGCATGGCGGACACGGGAGACTCCCACGTCAGCAATTCCCTCACCTCGTTTCGATGTTCTGCCAATATTATACACGATTTTAAAAGCATTTGCAAGGATTCCGCATTTTGTCTGTTATGCCGCATCCATGCGGCGGCATACTAATAAAAAACAAAAAGGATACACACACATGATTGACGAAATGCGGACGGAACATGCGGAGGAAATCGATCTGGTTCTTCCGCCGAAGGGGCGGCTGGACACGGTGGATCTGTCACTCAGAGCGGATCCCGCCACATACAAAAAATCCCTGAGGGAGCTGCAGGATCGGATCGCCGACATCCCCCGGCAGCTGAAGCAGGCGGGACAATCCCTGATTCTGGTCTTTGAAGGATGGGACGCGGCGGGAAAAGGGGGCTGCATCCGCCGCCTCACCGACGCCCTCCGGGAGGATCGGTTTCAGGTGTTCCCCACCTCCGCCCCCACCGCGGAAGAAAAAGCACGACACTACCTGTGGCGATTCTGGCGGACCTTTCCGCCGGTGGGAGCGATTGCCATCTATGACCGCAGTTGGTACGGACGGGTACTGGTGGAGCGGGTGGAAGGATTGGCAACAGAAGACGAATGGATGCGTGCCTATGATGAAATCATCAACATGGAGCACACACTTATCCATGGCGGGGCAATTTTGTGCAAATTCTGGCTGGAGATATCCCCCGTGGAGCAGCTGCGCCGCTTTGAGGCACGCATGAGCAATCCCGAAAAGCGGTGGAAGCTGACCCGGGAAGACTGGCGCAACCGGGGCAAGCGGGATGTCTATCTTACTGCCATCGAGGATATGTTTTCCTTCACGGACACAACGGAAGCACCGTGGACGATTGTCCCCGCAGAGGACAAAAAATTCGCCCGTTTGTATATTCTTCGACAGATTCTGGAAGCCGTCGAAAAGAACTGACACCCATTTTCGCCACAGATTCTTAACAATATTCCACCAAATCCCTTGACGCAGTATAATTGTGTGCGGTATAATAATTAGTATAATTAAAATTTGCGTTTTTTCTCCACGTTAACGCAAAATTTTACGGATACAGAATGACGGAAAGGGAGGTGAGCACAAAATGGCCGGCCATGAAATCGTATTGAGCCGTCACGCCGCCTACTGGGAAAATGACGCCAAACTGGCCAGACTTGCCCTTCGCAAAAAGCTGGGCGATCTTGCCTCCTCTGTGCAGCACATCGGCTCCACCTCCGTGCGTGGTATCCTCGCCGTGCCCGTCATCGACATTGCGGTGGGGCTGTCCTCCACAGCCAACGTGCCCGCCGCCCTGAAACGACTGCATGAGATGGGCTATCGCCGCATCCCGGCCGATGCCACGGGATGCATCCGCATGGCCAAGCAGAAGCGAAGCACGGGATGTGACTCCCACCGTCTCTGGATCACGCTGGACGGCAGTCAGGCATGGAACGATCTGATTACGTTCCGCAATTATTTGTATAACCATGTGTTCACCGCCAACGAGTATGAACAGTTGAAAATAAGTTTGCTGCCGCAATATGCCAAGGATCCCATCGGGTATTCCCACGCAAAATCCGAGTTTATTCAGCGAATTCTTCGTTTGAGTATGACGGATCGGTTTCTGGGCCGCCGATTGACCATTGTGGTGGATCGGCCTGCCGGATCCGTCCATCCCGATCATCCCGACATCCGCTATCCCATCAATTACGGATATGTGCCGGGAATCCTGGCCGCCGACGGGGAGGAAATGGATGCCTATATTTACGGCGTCAGCCAGCCCCTTCGCCGATTTACGGGAACGGTTATCGCCGCGGTTCATCGCCGCAACGATACGGAGGACAAGCTGGTGGTGGCTCCCACGGGCATGGTGGCCTATGAGCCGCAGATTGCCGAAGCCGTCCATTTCATGGAGCAGTATTACGACACCAGTCTGGTGTGCATATACGAAAAATCCTGCGGTGCCATCATTTACCGGATTCGCGACGGGGTTATTGAATATCTGGTGCTGTATCAGCACCGGTCCGGCACATGGAGTCTGCCCAAAGGGCATGTGGCCGCCGGGGAAACGGAGCAGCAGACGGCCCTGCGGGAAATCTGGGAGGAAACCGGTCTGACCGTCACCCTGCGGGAAGGATTCCGCCGGGAATTGTCCTACACGGTATCCGCCAAGGCACTGAAGCATGTGGTGTTCTTCCTGGCTAAAGCAGAGGGAGAGTTGACACTGGGCGAAAACGAGATTTCCGACTACATATGGGCGGAAAAAAACGCCGCCATCCGCCGTCTGGGCGGCCGGAATATGGGCAAGGTAGTGGAAGCAGCGGAAAGTTTCATCCGCACCGGCATGAATCGGGGAAAACGCGCCCATCCTCCGAAGCAACCCTTGTAAATCCTAAGCTGTACGGTTCTCCTCGCCGCAAAGTATGACGCATACTTCGCGGCGTTTTTCTTTGCATTTTCCCGTTGTATTTGCGCCGATCGGCTTGATTTCGCAAAAATAGTATGCTATAGTGTTCACAAAACCACAGTTTTCGAGGTGTACTTATGCGTATTGCCGTTACCCACCAGAAGCCCCGTTATGAATACGATATGTTCCGGGAAAAGCCGGATTTGCCCTTTTTGCGTCAGATGCTGGAGCCCACCATGGAGGATTGCTATGCCATGCTGGAGCAAGCGGGCAAGGGCGGTGCGGATCTGGCCGTAACGATTGAGACGGTCAACAGCTGTATTGCCTACGGCGACACCCGTTTTTCCTATCCCGAAGTGTACGACGGACTGGACGGCCCGCAGATCCGGCGTTTCTCCCAAATCGCCAAAACCTACGGCATGCACATCGTGGCCGGATTGTTTGTGACCATCGATCACAAAACCTACAACTGCGCCGTGCTGTTTGACAGCAAAGGCGAGATTGTGGGCGTTCACAAAAAGGTGCATCTCCCGGCCGGTGAGGAATGGTGCGTTACCCCCGGCGACCGCTTTGAGGTATTCGAGACGGAACTGGGCAACATCGGGATGCTGGTCTGTTGGGATATGCAATTTCCCGAGGCGGCCAGAGAGCTGGCGCTGGGCGGTGCGGATCTGATTGCCTGCCCCACCTGGGGATGGGAGAACATTTACGGATTATCCCGGGCGTACGAGAACAGCGTCACCATTGCCGCCGCCATGGGCATCCACGCGGCAGGATTGCCGGACTACTGCGATCCCAGCTGCATCGTGGACAACATGGGAAAGATTGTGGCTGTATCTCCCTATAGAGATCAGAACTATCTGGTCATCGGTGATGTGGACATCAAAAAGGGACCCGCACCCCAGTACGGATCCAACTATTTCTATCCCTCGGATTCCATGCGGAAGACACGCTTCAGCCAGCGGAAGCCGGGCAGTTATCGCCTGATCAACCGGCCGCTGCAGGAAACGCCCTTGTATCAGCGGTATTTCGGCACGAAGGATGAGTCAAACAAATAATGCGGACCAAAACAAAACCGTCGGATTTCTCCGACGGTTTTATTTGCATGTAAGCGGAAATTACTTGATTTCTACTTCTGCGCCAGCCTCAGACAGCTGCTTCTGGATAGCCTCAGCGTCAGCCTTGGATACGCCTTCCTTCAGGGTCTTGGGAGCACCCTCAACCAGCTCTTTTGCTTCCTTCAGGCCCAGGCCGGTGATCTCACGAACAACCTTGATAACAGCCAGCTTGTTGCCGCCGAAGTTCTTCAGAACTACGTCGAACTCGGTCTTCTCTTCTGCTGCGGGAGCGGCTGCGCCTGCTGCTGCGCCTGCTACTGCTACGGGAGCTGCGGATACGCCGAATTCCTCTTCGATTGCCTTTACGAGGTCGGCCAGTTCAAGAATAGTGAGAGCTTTGATCTGCTCAATGATCTGAGTGGACTTTTCGTTTGCCATTTTCATTATCCTCCAAATTTGTCGTTTTTTAATTAAATTACGCAGAAATTACGCTTCTGCTGCGGGAGCTGCTTCCTCGGCAGCACCTTCGCCGTTCTTGTCGATAATTGCCTGCAGGGCGAATGCCAGGCTGTACAGAGGTCCCTGGATGCTTCCAAGAATCTTGCCGACCAGTACGTCCTTGGACGGAATGCTTGCCAGTTCGTTTACACCGGCTGCGTCCAGAACCTCACCGTCAACGAAACCGCCGCGAAGCTCGAAAGACTCGATCTTATCCGCATACTCCTTCAGGATCTTTGCGGGTGCAACCTGATCTTCAAAGCTGATTGCCACAGCGTTCATGCCGGTCAGCTCGCTCTTCAGAGCAGCGAAACCTGCATTGTCGCATGCACGGCCGATGATGGAGTTCTTCAGAACGGTGTATTCTACGCCGGCCTTACGAAGAGCTGCACGCATCTTTGTATCGTCCTCAACGGTGATACCCTCATACTTTACGAGAACACCGGAAGCAGCGCGACCCATTTTCTCAGCGAGAGTCTCAACAGCGAGTTTTTTCTGCTCCAGTACTTTTGCGTTAGGCATTTGGATCTCCTCCTTGTAAAAGTTTGCTCACAGACCGCAGGCAACAAAAAATGTCTTTTTCCGGACAGCCGAAAAAAGACATAATACATACATATTAAATCTCTCCTCGGCAGGAAAGCTTTCGCTTTTACCGGAACCTGCTGTCTTTGGATCAACACAAGTTATTATACTTGCTTCTCACTGGTTTGTCAATACCTTTTTGCAAGTTTTTTCGCATTTTTGCGATTTTTCCGAAAAACGAGGGCGTGCCGCGGCACCCCCTCTGGGATATATCAGCGGAATTCGCTGCCGTCGGCCTTCAGAAGGGCCAGGCGGGCGGTTTCATGCCATGTGTCTTCGGTGATCAGATCCGTTTCCCGTGCGATGGCGTCTGCCACATAGGAGGGATTCAGATACCGATCACTGCTGCACGCCAGCGTGGCGGTCACGAGGATCGTATGATTCTCCCCGTCGTATGCCGCGGTCAGCGAACGGATCAGGGTGGTGATATCCACCTCTTTTTCACCGCTTTTGGATTTCTTCATCATGATGACGGGCGTTTTGAATCGCTCCTCAATGATGCGGGCGTATTCCGCGGAGGATTTGGGGGAATGGATCACCAGCCGGTAGGCCGCATCGGTGATCTCCGTCAGCTTGGTTGTGGTCCCATAGGCATCCGTTACGGAAAGTCCCCGCAGTTCCACCGCCTGCAAGGCGGACAGCACTTCTCCGTCGGAGACGTCCGCACGGACGCGGATGTCCATGACCTCGCATCGGCTGCCGCAGCCCACGGACAGGGGGGACGCGAACACCAATTTGGGACGGGGATTGTAGCCTTCCGTATAATACACCGGCAAGCCGGAGCGGGTGACCACCCGGGACATGACCCGTGCCACATCCAGATGGCCGATATACAAGGCCGGATCCTCCTTCACAAACCGCACGCGGACCGGGCGGTACGGCACCTTCGGGGTGTCGGGATCGGCAAAGCCGGGGGTGGGGCGCGGCGCGGGGGTGCGGTGCTGTTTTTCCGCCCGGGGCTGAGACTCCGCCTTGGCGGATGCTTTTCCGCCGGGGCACCAGGTACAGGCGGCGGGACCCAGTCCCCGATTGGCACCGCATCCGGAGCACATCTCGTGACAGCCGGGGGTGGTATTCCCCGCCTGGGATTTATGCCGCTCCCGCAGCAGATATTCCTTATTCACGCCGCAGTCGATCCTGTCCCACGGCAGGATTTCCTCATCGGGAATGGATCGGTTGGCGTAGAATGCGGGATCCAGATCACAGCGGCGGAGCACATCCATCCATCGATCGTAATCGAAAAACTCCTCCCATGCGTCAAAGCGCATGCCCTCTTTCTGGGCCAGTTCCAAAGCATCGGCCAGACGGCGGTCGCCGCGGGCGAATACCGCTTCCAGATGAGAGGTGCGGGCGTCGTGGTAATTGTACCGGATCTTCCGATCGGTGATCTTGCTCATGAGGAATTTCTGCTTTTCCGCCAGAGATTCCATGGTGTCCTGTCCTTCCCACTGGAAAGGAGTCTGGGGCTTGGGGATAAAGCAGGCCACGCTCAGCGTCACCTGCGGCGCACGGGCGCGATTGCGGTTCGGCGTGGCGTAGAACGTATCCAGCACGTGACGGGCAATATCGGCGATACCCGCGATATCCTCGTAGGTTTCCCCGGGCAGACCCATCATAAAGTACAGCTTCACCTGGGTTTTGCCCGCCTCAAAGGCGATGCGGCAGGCGTTCAGAATTTCCTCCTCGGTGACGTTTTTGTTGATCACATCCCGCAGGCGCTGAGTACCGGCCTCGGGGGCGAAGGTCAGAGTGGACGTGCGCACGCCGGAGATCTTATCCATCAATTCCCGGCTGAAGCTGTCCGCCCGCAAAGACGGCAATGCCAGATTGATCTTCTTTTCATCCGTCCATTCCAGCAGTTCATCGGTCAAAGAGCTGATCTCCGTATAGTCGCTGATGGACAAGGACATGAGGGATATCTCATCGTATCCCGTATTCTCCGCGGTGGTGCGGGCGATATCGCACAATACCGGCACGGATTTTTCCCGGACGGGGCGGGTGATGAAGCCGGCCTGGCAGAAGCGGCATCCGCGGACACAGCCGCGGAACACTTCCAGCGTGACCCGATCCTGCACCGTTTCGATGTACGGCATAACGGGATCGGTGGGGACGACGGTGTGATCCACATCCTCCACCACCCGGCGGCGGACGTGCGACGGCACGTCGGGATACAGGGGATCGATGGCATCAATCGTTCCGTCGGGATGATAGGAAACGGAGTAGAGAGACGGCACATAGAATCCCTCCAGATGGGATGCCTCCCGCAGGAAAGCGGTCTTGGAATATGTGCCGTTTTCCTTCATGGAGAGATACAGTTTGGCCAACTCGGGCAGCGCTTCCTCGCCCTCGCCGATGGAGAAAATATCCACAAAGGGCGCCATGGGCTCGGGATTGTAGGCGCAGGGGCCGCCGGCCAGGATAATCGGTGCGTCCTCGCCCCGATCGGCGGATCGGAGGGAGATGCCCGCCAGATCCATCATATTGAGTACGGTGGTGTAGCACATCTCATACTGCAAGGTGAACGCGACGATATCGAAATCGCCCACGGGGTCCCCGCTCTCATGGGTGAACAGCGGGATGTGTCTGTCCCGCATTTCCTTTTCCATATCCACCCACGGGGCATACACCCGCTCGCACCAGACGTGATCCAGCTCGTTGAAGGCGCGGCACAAAATCCGCATACCCAGATTGGACATACCGATTTCGTAGGTATCGGGGAAGCAGAATGCCACCCGCAGCCGTACATCCGCCAGATCCTTATATACCGCCCCCGGCTCCCCGCCGGTGTAGCGGCCGGGCTTCTCCACCCGATCCAAAAAACAACGAATATCTTCTCTCATAGCAAAACTCCTGTAGAAAAGGGGAGGAATGAACCCTCCCCTTTCCTTATTATTTATCGGATATACAGTTTGGTTGTCAGCATGGCGGGAATCATCCAGAAGAGCTGATTCAGTACGATCAGCCAAGATCCGATGGCTCCCAGATTGTCCGACAGGGAAATCACAAACAGAATGACCAGGCTCACCAGGGCAGACGCGATGCTGATGACCATATTGGTCCGCTTCACGCTGAGCACCATATCGCAGAAGGAAACCACCTGAAGAAGCGATTTGGTGGTGCCGCGGGTGACGATACCGCTCTCGATGTGCTCGGTGACCGCCGTATCCTCGTAATTCTTGATGACCTTCAGGGGATACTTCTTGCCGTGGATCTTGGAGAAGATCATGGCCTCGTCGATGTTGGGATCGTAGGTCTTGACACAGACGCAGGCACCGTTCTGCGTAAACTGACGCAGAATGAACTCGAAGTCCGCATCCATCACATACTTGATGAACATCTTCGCGATCAGATCGCCGTCGCGCAGCATGTACATGATGCTGAGATCGCCCTCGATGTAGGAATCCTCTTCCATGCTTTCCTCAGGCAGCTCCATACCCCGTTCCGTCAGCACATCGTACCGACCGAAGGTATACTTGCGGCCGTCCACGGTGCATTCCAGATAGCCCACACCGGCGGCATCGATGGTCACATCCTCGGAGTGTCCCATTTCCATGGTGGCAATTTCAAACACATCCCGCAAAGGACCGCCGGCGGCGGAGAAGGCACTGGTCGCGGCGTACAGCACGCGATCGATGCGATTGTTGTTGTAGATTTTGATATTCTGCACCTTGACACCATAGGAGGGGAACACATTGTTGTCATCAAAGGAGATGATGGACGAGCCGGAGTATTCCTCCAGCGACGCCTCACCCACGATGGTGCTGTCGTTTTCGTACGCTTCCTTATTGGCTTTATAGAAAGGATAGCTGTATGTAAAGAACATGGACATGGGCACCGCGGCCAGCACGGCGATATACGCCAGAGATACGGCCTCATAGGCACTCTTGCCGCCAATGAAGCCCAGCACAGCCAGGAGTACGGATGCCACAATAACCAGCGTCAGCATAGCCGCCACATACACCCGGGTGGAGTGCAGAATGGAGGAGGTTCTGCCGAAATATCCGTCCACAAATCCGGTCTTGCGGATCTGCAGAACGTCGGGGCTGTCCTCATCCGTTGCACCGAAGGCAGCGCTTTCGGGAGCACCGTCCTCCGCGGAAATGCGGTGGAAAATATACTTGGGTTTCTTGGAGGAAACCACATTGAAGCTGAAGATTTCCCGCTTAGTGTTAAAGTACGCAAAGACGAGGGTCATGAGCGCACACATGGCCACAGCGAAGTTATACATAACCGGTTCCACGCCCTGCTCAGAAACGATGGCAGCATAGAAGGAATACACCGTACCGAACACGGCAAGCACCGCGGTGACGCTTTCCGGCGTGGGACGGCCGGTCAGGAGATTGCGGAAGCCGGCAAAAATCTGCTCATAGGCAACCGCGCACACCAGCAGCATGATCTGCAAGCTCATCATAATATACACCACCGGATACACAGCGGGATCCAGTGCGCCGGCAAACTGCACGCCGAACAGGGAAATATTCTCATACAGGAAGAGAATCGCGGTCAAAAACAGACCGATAATCATTTTGATTTTGGTGGAGCGGAAGGCGTACTTGTACGCCTCGGCGATCTGGGGAGTCTGGGCACGCTCCGTATACTCATACTCGGCGGCACGACGCTGTTCTTCCTCCATACGGCGGATGTCCTCGTCGTTCTGCGCGGCCATCATATCAGCGGTTCCACGGCCGGCGGACTTATCCAGCTGATCTTCCAGGCCCAGGCCCATCAGCAGATTCCGATCCATTTCGTCCATCTCAAGTGGGGACTCGTCTGGCTCTTCCGCCTGGACTTCTTCCGTTTCTTCCGCGATTTCCCCCGTTTCGGAAACGGGAGTTTCCATTTCCGGCTCCGGCATTTCCGGCAGTTCCTCCGGAATCACCGTATCCTCGCCGGTTTCAGCGGAGATTTCATCATACAGGGAGATATCCGGAACGACCATTTCCGGCTCCTCCGACTTGGCGGAAACCGAAGCCCGCAGGCGGGAGAAAAATCCACCCTTCGCCTTTTCCTCCGGCTGCTCCTCCTCCTCGAGGACCTGGAACAACGGCTGAGGAATCTCCTCCATGGATTCTCGGGGGAACTCCACCTCTGCCGGGACATCCTCCTCGGCAAAAATATCTTCCGCTGCAGTTTCCTCCGCCTTGTTCTCATCGGCAAATTCAGGCAGGTACTTCTTCAGAAGCTCCTGGATATCCAAATCGCCATTCACACTGAGATCCGGTGCCGCTTGCGCGCCGGATTGCGCAGAGCCTTCCGCCCCGCGCATTTTTTCCTTCAATGAACCGGCGGACGCCGTATTTCCCGGTTCGTTCGATGCGGATCTGAATTTTTCACTCATAATCATTCATCCATTCATCAAAGTTTTTAGGTGCGCTGCATCCGTGCAGCATGACAAAGGATCACCGACGCGGCGGTGGATACATTCAACGAATTGACCTTCCCGTACATGGGGATAGAAACAATGAAATCACTCTTTTCCCGAACCAGGCGGCTGACGCCCTGCCCTTCGCTGCCCATCACAACGGCCGCGCCGCAGTTCCAATCCGTTTCGTAGTACGGCGTTCCTCCGGCTTCGGCGGTAAAAATCCAAAGGCCCAGTTCCTTCAGTTTTTCCACGGCGGCGGCGATATTCTGCACCTTGGCCACAGCCATATGCTCCAGGGCACCCGCTGACGCGGACGTGACCACGGGAGTCAGGCCCACTGCGTGGCGCTTGGGAAGAACGATGCCGTGGGCACCGGCGCACTCCGCACAGCGGATCACCGCACCCAGGTTATGGGGATCCTCAATACCGTCGCAGACCACAACCAGCGGTTTCTCGCCCCGCTCATGAGCGATATTCACGATGGTTTCCAGATCCACGTACTGTTTTTCCGCGGCCATGGCGGCAACGCCCTGATGATGGGCTCCGCAGGTCATGGCATCCAATTTGGAGCCGTCCACTTCAATGACGGGAATGCCCAGGCGGATGGCCTCGGCCACGATCACGGTAATCGATCCTTCCCGGTCCCCTGTGCGGACAAAGATTTTATCCACCGAACGGCCGGATTTCAGCAGTTCCCGCACGGAATTGCGTCCGGAGACGATATTTTCCGGTGCGGCGGCGGGCATATCCCCGCCGGGTCGCCGATCCACACCGGGGCGGCGAGGTGGTTTCGCACCGTATCCGGGACGGCTTCCGCCGCGGGGCGATTTTTTATTGTTATTGAATTTTTTATTTGAATAGTTATCCATAGATATATTTCGCGATCTTTCACTGTAATTTGTGTAATCCTTCGGCCAAAAAGCGGAACAATTGCGCCAAAAGCCACTTATGGTTATGCCCATTATACCACAAAATAATTGTTTTGTACAGATTATTTCTGATTTTTATCTGGATTTCGCAGGGAATTTGCCGGTTTTCTGGCAAAAAAATAAAGAAGATGCTGCATATGCCGCACCTTCTGTTATTTATACTACGCGTACAAAGAAATTACTGCTGTTCTTTGATGGCTGCAAAGCACTCGCTGCAGTATACGGGTCTGTCGCTGGTAGGCTGGAAAGGAACTTTTGCTTCCTTGCCGCATCTTGCGCAGACGGTAGTGAACATCTCACGCTGGGTCTTGCTTGCGTTCTTGCGTGCGTCACGGCATGCCTTGCATCTCTGGGGCTCGTTCTGGAAGCCCTTCTCTGCGTAGAATTCCTGCTCACCTGCGGTGAATACGAACTCGTTGCCGCACTCTTTGCACGTCAGTGTCTTGTCCTGGTACATTTCAATAACCTCGCTTAAATATATGGATAAAAATTTTGCCCTCGACGGACTTCAACCGTCACCTTTGAATCCAACGCTCTGTGTTAAGCTATACGGGCTTACCTATTAAAAATGCCTGGGGCATTATAATATCATGATTATGGTTTCAGCAAGCCTCTGATCTTAACACGGACCCTGTACACAGCATTGCTGACGGATTTCTCCGACCG
>JAZQFQ010000046.1:0-22276 GCA_045539595.1 Eubacteriales bacterium
CATTTTTGCCGGTTCTCTCGGTGAGAGCATCCTCGAAACCTTCAAGGCAATCGGCAAGCGATTTACTTACGGCGGTGACACGGGCAAGGATCAGCGGGTGTACTACTTTAACACCAAGGAAATCCTTGACAACAAGTTCGGCACGGCAAATCCGATCTCCTTCCGCGTGGTGGATTCGCGTATCAACTTTGACGTGGACGTTTCCCTCCGCTGCAACGGTACCTACACCTTCCGCGTAACCGACCCGATCAAGCTGTACACCAATGTGACAGGCAATGTGGTGCACTCCTATTCCAAGGATGAACTGCGCGACACGATGAAGACGGAATTCATCAGTGCACTCGGTCCGGCACTGGCGAAGCTGTCTATGCTGGAAATCCGTCCGAATCAGATTCCGGCGCATACGAATGATCTGGAGAAATATCTCAACGAGGAGCTTTCCGCCGAATGGGGCGCACGCGGTATCGGTGATGTAAAAGTTGCCATCAATCCGCCGACGCTCACAGAAGAAGATCAGGAAATGCTCAAGACCGCGCAGAAAACTGCCATGTACCGCGATCCCACTATGGCGGCAGCTACGCTGGTCGGCGCTCAGGCGGATGCGATGAAGACGGCAGCAGGCAACTCCGCCGGTGCCATGACCGGATTCATGGGCATGGGTATGGCCATGAACGCGGGCGGTATGAATGCGCAGAATCTCTTTGCGATGGGACAGCAGCAACAGCAGCAGATACCGCATAGACCGATGTCTGCATCGGATGCAATGGGCTGGCGGTGTGCGTGCGGCGCGACAGTAACCGGGAAATTCTGCCCCGATTGCGGTGCGAAAAGGCCCGAGCCCAAGCCGGCGGGTGGCTGGACGTGCAAATGCGGTGCCACGGCAAGCGGTAATTTCTGCCCTGAGTGCGGTTCACCCAAGCCTGTCGACGACGGCTGGAGGTGTTCCTGCGGTGCGGTAAACAAGGGCAAATTCTGCCCGGAATGCGGCGCAAAGAAGCCGGCAGGCGTGCCGCAGTACAAATGCGACAAATGCGGGTGGGAACCGGAAAAGGGTTCGAAGCTGCCGATGTTCTGTCCCGAGTGCGGTGACCCGTTCGATGACGGAGATATGCAGTAAAAGAAGTACAGAAGCGGGGGAGCGTAACTCCCCTCCTTCTCAAAGTCCTTTTCCTTCTATATGCGAGGAGGATTTTGAGAAGGAAAATCCTTCAAAGTAAAACAGCTTACTTGATTAAGGAGACAAGGAGTGAGAGAATTGGCAGTTTTGCAGGAATACAAATGCCCCTGCTGCGGTGGGGCGATCGCATTTGACAGCACCCGGCAGAAAATGAAATGTCCCTATTGTGATACAGAATTTGAAGTGGAAACGCTGGTTTCTTATGATGATATATTGAAGACAGAACAGTCGGATCAGATGAGGTGGGAAACAGAGGCAGGCGGTGATTGGCAGGCAGGCGAATCGGAGGGGCTCTGTGTTTACGTCTGTAAATCCTGCGGCGGCGAGATCGTTGCAGACGAGACCACCGGTGCTTCCTCCTGCCCGTACTGTGATAATCCTATTGTAATGATGGGGCAGTTTACCGGCGCATTGAAGCCGGACTATGTTATTCCGTTTAAGCTTGACAAAAAAGCCGCCATTGCCGCACTGAATAGGCATTATGGCGGAAAAAAGCTGCTTCCGAAAGTATTCAAGGATCAGAATCACATCGAGGAAGTTAAGGGAATATACGTTCCCGTGTGGCTGTTTGATGCGAATGCGCACGCACAGATCCGATACAAATGCACCAAAACCCGTACATGGAGCGATAACCGTTACAATTATACAGAAATCAGCCACTATCTGATCAGCCGAAGCGGATCGGTAGGTTTCGAGCGTGTTCCCGTGGACGGCTCCTCTAAAATGGATGATACCTTGATGGAATCCATCGAACCGTTCCGTTTCTCGGACGCTGTAGATTTCCAGACAGCATATCTGGCAGGATTCCTTGCAGATAAATACGATGTGGATGCTGAGACCAGCATCGAACGGGCAAATGCGCGCATCAAAAAGAGTACCGAAGAAGCATTTGCAAAAACGGTGAACGGTTATGACAATGTGGTCCCGGAGAACACCTTGGTCCAACTTGAAAACGGTCATGCAAAATATGCGCTGTATCCGGTGTGGCTGCTAAATACCGATTGGAAGGGCAAAAAATATACATTCGCCATGAACGGTCAAACCGGCAAGCTGGTGGGTGATCTTCCTCTTGATAAAGCGGCGGCAAGACGGATGCACCTCGGGCTGACCGCGCTGATCACGGCTGCGGCGTTTGCACTGTCGTGGCTCATCTGGCTTATATAAGGAGGCGGCAGAATGAAAAAATATTTATACATAATGATTGCAGTCGTTCTTCTTTTTGTGTCTGCCGCAGTTCCTGTATATGCCAATACCTTGTATCCTCGTTTGACAGATGAAGCGGATGTGCTGACAGATGCTGAGGAAGCAGAGATTCTTGAAAAGCTTGACAGGATAAGTTCCGACAAACAGGTCGATATCGTGATCTGCACCGTCCTGTCTGTCGGGGAGTATTCTGCCATGGAATACACAGACAATCTGTTTGAAGACCGATTTTACGGTATGGGCAATGACCGAAGCTGTATTCTGCTGCTGATAAGTATGGAGTACGGTGACTGGCATATTACCACCGCAGGTTACGGAATTACGGCTGTGACCGACGTAGGCATTGACTATATCGGCGATGAGATTACCCCGATGATGTCGGACGGGAATTTTGCAGATGCATTTCTGGAATACGCTTCGATCTGCGACCGCTTCATCGATATGGCGCGGAGCGGCAATCCCTTTGATGCGGATGATCTGCCGAAGGAACCTTTCCCCGCTATGCGCAATCTGATTATCTGCCTTGCCATCGGCACGCTTGCCGCATGGATCATGACAGGAAAGAAAAAAGCCCAGCTGATAACGGTAAGAAAGCAGACTGCGGCAAAGAATTATACCAAGGATGGCAGTCTTAAGATAGACGAATCGAAGGATCTGTTCCTTTACAAAACAGTTACGAGAAGCGAGAGATCGGATAACTCCGGTTCTTCATCGACTCATACGACAAAATCCGGCACCACGGTTGGCGGTGGCGGAGGAAAATTCTAATGAAAGCTTTATATGAAGGAGGGGATTTGATGGAATTGAAAATGCGAAGAATTATGAGTTTTCTGCTCTGCTTCGTCATGGTGATCGGTGTATTTCCGGGAATGAACAAATACGATCACATGCACTTTGATTCCGATCACGCACACGGGGAACATGAAAGCCATACGGAGCAAGAAGAACACATAGATGTCCTTGCCGTGTTTGAGGATGCGGTGGGCTTTGTGCTGTCACTCTTTGCCGTGCCCGTACATGCCGCCTATGAAGACGGCGTGGAGTGCGACTACTGCGGCGGCTGGCGATACGATGACTGGAAATGCGACAACGGTGATCACTGCGGCGAAGGTGCCGACGGTGACTGTTATGAGGAGCATCACTGCGGATATTGCGGCGCTTGCGAGGAAGACAACGAATTGTGTGACGACTGCGGCAACTGTCTGGACGAATGCTGCGAGTGCGACGAAAAATGCCGCGGATGCTATTCGACAAGTGGTGACGTGTGTGACGTATGCAACGAAAAATGTACGGAGTGCGTCGATTTCATCTGCGACGACTGCGGCATCTGTGCCGAGTGTGCGGGCAATGAGCTGTACTGCTCCGAATGTATGCTGTGTATCGGCTGTGCGGACTGGATTTGCTACTGCGGCGAGGGCTGCTCAAATTGTACCAGCGGCTGCAGTGAATGCTATGAGAAGTGCATGGTCTGTGCAGAAGACGAACTTTGCACCGACTGCGGAACCTGCTTTGAGTGCGTCGGCGGCGAGGGCAACTACTGCCCCGATTGCTTGCTTTGTAAGTACTGCGCGGAATATATCTGCGAATGCGGCAGGGGATGCTCCGAATGCGTCCTGATCTGTGAGCAGTGCAACGAAAAATGCGAGAACTGCGTCGACGGCGGTATTTGCGGAGACTGCGGCACCTGCTTTGATTGTGTGGGCGGAGACGGTAACTACTGTATTAACTGTGACCTTTGCAAATTCTGTGTGGATTATATCTGCGTCGGATGCGGAGAGGGCTGCTCGGAATGCGCCATAATATGCTCCGAATGCGGCGAAAAGTGTGAGAACTGCGCGGACGATGAGCTTTGCGGCGACTGTGAAGTGTGCTTTACCTGCCGCGGCGGCGAGGGCAATTACTGCTCCGACTGCGGACTCTGCAAAGACTGTGTTGAACAGGTCTGCGTCTGCGGCAACGGCTGCTCGGAGTGCTCCTACATATGCCCCGAATGCGGTGAAAAATGTACCAACTGCGCTGAGCTGGAGCTCTGTATTGAGTGCGGTATCTGCTTTGATTGTATCGGCGGCGAGGGCAACTACTGCTCGGATTGCCTGTTATGTAAAAACTGTGTGGACCAGGTCTGCTACTGCGGTGACGGGTGCTCCAACTGCTCCGTCATATGCGTAACCTGCGGCGAAAAATGCGAAAACTGCGCGGACGATGAGCTCTGCGCCGAGTGTGAACGTTGTTTTGACTGTGCCGGCGGCGACTTTTGCGCCGAATGCGGCGAATGCATCGACTGCGTGGAATATCTGTGCAGCTGCGGCAACGGATGCAACCAATGCGCCGAGGTCTGCGAGGAGTGCAACGAAAAATGTTCCAACTGCGCACCGGATGAGCTGTGTACCGAGTGCGGCACCTGCCGTGACTGTGTGGGCGGAGACGATGACTTCTGTGGCACCTGCAGTATCTGTAAATTCTGCGTGGATTATATCTGCGTGGGATGCGGCAGCGGATGCTCCAACTGTGTCGACGTAATCTGTGAGGAATGCGGCGAAAGATGCTCGAACTGCGCGGGCGATGAGTTGTGTACCGACTGCGGCGTATGCCGGGAATGTGTGGGCGGTGAGGGTAACTTCTGCGACACTTGCTCCATATGCAAAAACTGTGTGGATTACATCTGCTCCAGCTGCAGCCTTGGCTGCTCCAACTGTGCCACCGTTTGCGCGGATTGTAACGAAAAATGTTCTAACTGCGCGGGCGGAGAGGTGTGCACGGAATGCGGCACATGCGTTGACTGTGCTGGCTCGGACAGCTTCTGCATTACCTGCGGACTCTGCTCCGACTGCGGAACAGTGTGTCCCTGCGGCGAGGGATGCGAAAACTGTGCCGATCTTTGTCCTGACTGCGGTGAGGTGTGTTCGACCTGCTCGGATGAATTCTGTGCCTCCTGCGATATCTGCCGGGAATGTGCCGACGATCTGTTCTGCGAGGACTGCCATCAGTGCGGCGACTGCACGGAAATCTGCGAGGAATGCGGTACCATCTGTGCGGACTGTGCGGAGAGTGTCTGTCCCGACTGCGGCAAATGCTCCGGATGCATGGACGAATTCTGTCCCGATTGCGGCATCTGCATCGACTGTGCCGACAGTATGTGCCGTGACTGCTATTATTGCGGTGACTGTGCGGATAACATCTGCGTAGACTGCGGGGAATACTGCTCTGACTGTGCAGACGCTTGTGATGAGTGCGGTAGGTGTGAAAATTGCGTGGATATCTGTCCGAATTGCGAAATGTGCATGGATTGCTGTGCGGAAGCAGCAGCGGCCATGGGATGCGATCATAAAATCTGTCCGGAAAGCGCAGAGTGGAAAAACCATTACTGTACCGAAGGCGGTCACTGTGCAGGTACGTCAAGCAAGATTGAGCACGATGAGGATGAGCACTGGACGGTCTGCGGCAGCGGATGTGAGATCAGACTGAATTCTGAACTGCATACCTTCGGCGAAGGTAAGGTTACAAAGGAACCAACGAAGAAGGCTGACGGTGTGATGAAATTCACCTGTACTGTTTGCGGCTTTGCAAAGGAAGAAGTCATTCCGAAACTCAAAGACGGACATACACATGAGTATACTGCCGTCGTGACACAGCCGACGTGCGAATCGGGCGGATATACAACGCATACCTGCGAGTGCGGTCACACGTATACTGACGGTCAGACATCTGCAGTCAAGCACGATTACCAGCCGAAGCATACCGATACAGAGCACTGGACGGAATGTACCTTCTGTAATGAAGCCACGGATAAGACTGCACACAAGCTCGGTGAATGGAAAACGACCGTGAAGGCGGGCTATACCTTTGCGGGTGAGAAACAGCGCGCGTGCAAGATCTGCGGCTATACAGTATGTGAATCCATTCCCATTCTGACCGTGCCGGAAAACAAGTGCGTAGTAATTATTCCGAACTATGCTGATGACGAGAATGTCGCTGTCGATACGCCGGACAGCGGCACAGATCAGCCCCCAAAAGAAACCGATTCTGCAAAAGAGCCGTCCTCCAACGCTCCGGCAGTTCCTGATACATCCGCCGGACAGTCACCGTCCGATAACGGAGCATCCTCTCCCGTGGTCAGGGAACTGCTCACCAAGGGCTCCGACAATACTGTCCCCGCACTGCCCACACTTCCGCCCAATGAAGACGGCAATATTTTTGAAGGATGGGTGGACAAATCCACCGGTGAACCGGTGAAAAAGGGCGATAAGCTGACAGGAAATGTGGAGCTTGAGCCCGTCTGGAAGGACTGCGGTGAGGATAAGCATACAGATACAGACGAAGACAATCACTGCGATGCGTGCGGATACATCATCATGAAAGAAGTGAAGCCGGAGGAGACGACGGCATCTGCCGATGATACATCATTTGACACCGGGCATGAGGATGAAAAAACGCCGAAGGACAATGCCGGTGCACCGAGTTGGATGATCATCGTTATTTCGTGTTTTGGCAGTGTAATTGCCATCTGCGGTGTTGTATTGGCAGTTTTCCTAAAGAAAAAGAAATAATAGGTATCCTGCTTATATCTGTAATTGACAGCGAAGCCTGAATATAAAACCGTCCGGAACTCCAAAAAAGAGTTCCGGACGGCTTTTGCTTTGTGCTAAAAGACAAAAACGAAATAACTGCATAATATCAATTATGCAGTCATTTCTCCTATTCGGTTTGTTAGATTTCTTCGTTAAGGATATTACGCATTGGCGCGACACCTTTTTTGTTGTGTTTATGCTTTTTTCTTCGAGCGCATCCTAATAAAGATGAGCACCGCAAAGAGGATGGCTACCGTAATCGGGAACACGATGAACCAGTTCTGAACCAGACCGGCCAGCAGGAAGCCAATGAAGGAGACAGCGGCTACGGTCACGGCGTACGGGATCTGCGTAGATACATGATTCAAGTGGTCACACTGGGCACCGGCGGAAGACATGATGGTTGTATCGGAGATAGGGGAGCAGTGGTCACCGCAAACCGCGCCGGCCAGGCAGGCAGACATACCGATGATAAGCAGCGTAGGATCCTCCGCAAACACGTCGTTAACGATGGGAATCAGGATACCGAAGGTACCCCAGGAGGTACCGGTAGCGAATGCCATGCCGCAGGCAACGAGGAAAATCACAGCCGGCAGGAAGAGGCTGAGCCCGGAAGCAGCGCTCTCCATCAGGGCATTGATGTAACCCTTGGCATCCAGGAGAGAGGTCATATTCTTCAGCGAAGTGGCAAACGTCAGAATCAGGATCGCGGGAACCATGGCGATGAATCCCTTAGGAACGCAGGCCATAGCCTCCTTGAAGGAGATCACGCGACGGATAACCAGATAAGCAATAGACAAAACCAATGCAATCAGTGCGCCCCACGGCAGAGCGAAGTATACATCCGTACCGCTGAAAGCGGATACGATATCCGTTGCCCCCAGCTGATAGCCGGAGTAAATAATGCCGAACACACAGAAGAATACCAGAAGGATCACGGGGATGACCAGATCGATCACCTTACCCTTTGCGTTCTCTTCCAACTCTTCCTTGATGCGGTTATCGCTCTCGCCTGTAGTGAAGAGATCGCCTTTCTCGATAGCGTTCTTCTCATGGATTGCCATGGGACCGAAATCGATTTTCATAACGATGGTAGCCACCACGAAAATCAGCGTCAGAAGAGAGTAGAAATTATAGGGAATGGCGCGGATGAACAACTCAATTCCGCTGAAAGCGGTGCCTTCCGCATATTCGGAAACGGCCGCCGCCCAGGAGGAGATCGGCGCGATCATGCAGATAGGTGCTGCCGTTGCATCAATAATGAACGCCAGTTTTGCCCGGGAAATTTTGTGCGTGTCGGTGACGGGAAGCATAACGCCGCCTACCGTCAGGCAGTTGAAGTAGTCATCCACAAAGATGAGCACGCCAAGTACAAAGGTGGCAAGCTGTGCGCCCACACGGGACTTCACGTTCTTCTGCGCCCATTTACCGAAGGCTGCAGCACCGCCGGTCTTATTGATCAGCGCCACCATAATGCCCAGAATCACAAGGAAAATAAAGATACCGGCCATATCGGATACAGAGGCCATAAAGCCGTCACTGACGATGGTATCCATGGTCGCGGAGGGGTTGAAGGAAGTGGCCAAAAGGCCGCCTGCCAGAATACCGATGAACAAAGAGGAGTACACTTCCTTGGTGATCAGCGCCAGACCAATGGCGATGATCGGGGGAACGAGAGCCCAGAATGTGCCGGCAAAATGGAGTCCGCCCGACTCACCGTCAGCGGCAAATACCGGAATCACGGAAATCAGGACCATAACGGTAAGGATCGCTACCAGCGATAAACTGCGTTTTTTTGTCATAACTGTCTCCGAATAATTATAAATTTTCCGCGAATAAAGTATGAATTATAGTACCATGTCTGCCGGATTTTGTCAAGGATTTTCCGTATATTTATAAAAAACGCCCGGATTTTGTCGTTCTTGCACAAAACCGGGCATTTTCTCTTATTCGCCTAGATACGAGAAGCGGAACACAGTCTCTCCGTTGACGCATACTGTTTCCAGAAACATATCCTTGGGACGCACCCAGATGCCCCGCTCCCCGTATTCCGCCCGGTAGATCACCATCTCCTCCAAAGTTTCGCTGTGGCGGGCCACGCCCAGCACGGTGTATTCATTTCCTTTATAATGACGGTACCGTCCGCCCACGACCAGTTTATTCACAGCCCTTCTCCTTTCTCATGATATCGCAGAATGCACCACGCCTCCGTCAGTCGGGGCAGCGACCAGGCCGCATTGGCCGGACTGCTGGACGGAAGCGGTACAGACGGGATTCCCGTAAGGGGCAGCTGATACTTCCGATACAGTTTCTCCGCCGTCCTTCCGTTGGTGAACACGGATTCGATTCGTGCACCGGACAATATGACCGCCAGGTCTGTGGGAATCACGTTCCGAATGGTACTGTCCGCACTGCCTGAAATCTCGCAGGAAGCAATCACATCCCACAGGGCGATATGATGGCGATGCAGAAAGTGAATCTTTTCCTCCACACTCCGGGGAACATCGTCCTCAAACACACCGCCGAGAATCTGCCAGAAGCGATTGCGGGGATGCCCATAGAAAAATCCTTCCTGGCGGGACCGAACTGACGGGAAACTGCCGAGAATCAGCACCCGTGCACGGGGATCGAACACAGGCGGTATCGGATGGCACAGCACCGTACTTCCCCTCCCTTTTGTGGTAATCCCAATTCCCTTTTGTGTTCCCAGACAGATATGAGGGGGAATTTGTTGGGCGGGGCCTTGGTCCCGCCGCTCAAAATGCCCGAAATCGTACGAAACGGCGGGAGTAAACCCCCGCCCTACGGTGAAAACGCGCATTCACGGACAGCGGGAACACTTTGTCGAATTGAGATTTGTGATATAATATCCTAATTATAAATGTCCGGCACGGGATCTGTCAAGTCACACAGACATGAGATTTCCTCAATCGATTGACTTTTTGCCGCTGTGCGGTATAATATAATACAGATATCACGATACGACAAGAAAGGACACGATATGGAAACGAAAACTCTTGATTTTACATTAAACACCCTGCGGGAGGTGCTGGCCATCGATTCCCCTACCGGATTCACCGATCGGGCCGCGGCCTATGTGGCCGATCTTCTGCGGGGCATGGGATACGATCCCGCCTTCACCAAAAAAGGCGGTGTTCTCTGCTGTCTTGGCGGCGAGGATGAGGACAACGGCATCCTCCTCTCCGTGCATATCGACACCCTGGGCGCCGTAGTTGCGCAGGTGAAAGGCAACGGCCGTCTGAAACTGGCCCCCATGAGTCTTTCTGCCCACAACACGGAAGCGGAAAACGTGCTGGTCTATACCCGCACGGGCAAAACCGTCCCCGGCACCATCCAGCTGATCAATCCCTCCGTCCATGTCAATCCGGATTACAAGACCGCCGCCCGCAATTTCGACACGGTGGAATGTGTACTGGATGAGGACGTCCGCTCCGCGGAGGATGTAAAAGCGCTGGGCATCGGCACGGGATGCTTTGTCTGCCCCGATCCCCGCACGACGATCACTGAATCGGGATACATAAAGAGCCGTTTTCTGGACGACAAGCTGAGCGCGGCAATCCTGCTCGGATTGGCACAGCATATCAAGGAAAGCGGCATCACACCCCAACGGAAAGTATGGGTGCACTTTACGGTGTATGAGGAAATCGGCCACGGCGGCTCCGCCACCATGCCAGAGGGCGTAACAGAAATGCTGGGCATTGATATGGGATGCGTGGGCGACGGCATCGCCTGCACGGAAAAACAGGTATCCATCTGTGCCAAGGATGCCAGCGGCCCCTACAATTTCGGGATGACCAACCGTCTGATTGCCCTGGCGGAGGAAAAAGGCATCGACCACGCGGTGGATGTCTATCCCTTCTACTCCTCTGACTGCTCTGCCGCACTGCGCACCTACGATGTGAAAGCCGCGCTGATCGGCCCCGGCGTATATGCCTCCCACGGCTACGAGCGCTCCCACATTGACGGCGTGAAAAACACCTTTGATCTGCTCTGCGCGTATCTGGGAATATAATCCGTCACACAAAAAGCACCGCTCGCTAAGCGGTGCTTTCTTATGCATTTTTTACCGATCATCATAGCGGTACAGGGCGCCGCTGTAGATCAAAAGGATCTTGTCCGGCTTGTAATCCGCCGAAACCAGATAGAATTTCTCGCCTTCTTTGGAAAACTGCGCCGCGTAGCCCAGGCGCGTCCTGTTGTACTCCAGGTTGGACACCTTATATGTCTTTCCGCTGGCAAAGGAAAACACATAATCATTCACATGATGTCGGCTGCTTTGATACCAGGGCACATCCCGCAGCTCAAACTGGCAGAATGTATCCTCGGTGACGGTATATTTCCCGGTGAACAAGGCGTACACAAGCCGCACATAATTGTATACCATCGAAACGCTCCCCCAGATCACAAGCGCGGCCGCCGCTCCGGCCAGGATATAGACAATCGGATGCCGTCCGCGAAACATCTCCGGTTCAAAGAATATGAGCCATATGCTCTGCGCGGCAAAAACGGCAGCAACCAAAAGCCACACGAGATCTCGCACCGCGTCTTTTTTCAGCTTCTTCCCGATATCTGTCCGGGTAATCACTTCCCGTTGATCCGTCGAATGATGCATACTCCCTCCCAGTCCCTTCTGTCATAGATGGTTCTGTTTGCAGTATACCACACATTCGTGTGATTGTCAATAAATTTCTCGCGACCGCGTCCATAAAAGGCATAATTTCAAGTTTCCCTATCCATACAGGAAACAAAAAGCACCATCCAAATGGATGATGCTTTTTGAGTGGGTGTTCATCACCAACTCGCTTGGTGCGGGCAAGAGGACTTGAACCTCCACCGAATTGCTTCGACTAGAACCTGAATCTAGCGCGTCTGCCAATTCCGCCATGCCCGCATATTTCGGGGCGTTCCTCAGAACGCTTGTATATTATAGCACGGGCCTTTCGGATTGTCAAGGGGTAGATTCAAATTTTTTCAAATTATTTTTTGGCTCTTTTCATGACGGTGGAAATCGGGATCTGGGCAAGGAGCACAGCCCCAAACACCAGCACGCATCCGAGCAGTTCCCTGCCCGACAGGGATTGATTCAAAAGAATCCATCCCGCCAGAACGGAGAACACGGATTCCAGGCTCATCAAGAGGGATGCCAGGGTGGGCGGCACATTCTTCTGCGCCACGATCTGCAAGGTGTATCCAATGGCGCTGGAAAAAAGGCCGGCGTACAGAATCGGTATCCATGCCTCCATGATCGAGGCCCAGGTAGGCGTTTCGGTGATCAGCATCATTATGGCAGACAAAACACCGCAGGTGAAAAACTGGATGCAGGACATCTTCACGCCGTCCACTTGAGGGGAGAAATGATCCACGAGGAGAATCTGGCCGGAAAAAACCACCGCGCAGATCAAAATCAGAAAATCGCCGTAGGAAATGGCCAATCCCTCTTTGATGCAAAGAAGATACATACCGACGGTGGCCAACGCCACACCGATCCAGACGGTGAGGGGAATCTTCTTTTTCATAAAAATGCCGGCGAGGGGCACGATCACGATATACAGCGCGGTGATGAAGCCTGCCTTGCCCACGGTGGTAGCGGGATCGCCGATACCGATCTGCTGGAAAGCACTGGCGATCATGAGAGCCGTGCCGCACAGCACGCCGCCGACCCACAGCGCACGGGAAGAGGAGTCTTTTTTCGCCTCACCTCTGCCGCGGCGATTCCGCCAAGCGATCACGGGCAAAAGCGCAACTCCCGCGATAAAGGACCGGCTGGCCAGAAATGTAAACGGACCCACGCTGTCACCGCCCACGCTTTGGGCAACGAAGGCCACGCCCCAGATCATGGCGGTGATCACCAGAAGCAGTGCCGATCCCATTTGTTTGAACTTATTTGTCATATGTACCTCTTCGCAGTATCCGATTGGAGCGATGAAAATCACGGGATCATTATACTACAATTTCTGTCAAAAGAAAAGTATTTTTGCCGGATTAGCCGAAAAAGGAAAATAGGTCGCCCCGCCGCCGCCAAAATCGCCGGATTTTCACGCCGCATCCGCGGGTGCTGTCGATTATTCGCTGATTTACCAAAAGTTTTGGGGTACCCAATCCGATGCACGGCGATTATAATAATAGTAACTCCATTCTTTAATGAACCGCGACATGCGGAATTGCGCGAAAGGAGATGCCGCCGTGCGCGGCATACACATTATGGAACTGATACTGATCAGCGAAAGCAAACTGAAGGTCATGCTCACAGCGGACGATATGCGCCGCTACAATCTGGACTGCGACACCATGGATTCCGACGCCGCCCCGTCCCGCCGGGCGTTCTGGAATATTCTGGACGAGGCACGGGCACAGACCGGATTCGATCCGGGCGGAGAAAAAGTATTCGTGCAGCTGTACCCCGGCAAATCGGGTGGGTGCGAAATGTTTGTGACCAAAATCGGGGGACAAAAAAACGAAGCAGAGCGATCCCTCCCCGCCCCACAGAAATCGCGCCGCAAAAAGACCATGCCCCTCAGCACGGAGCACGCGTACGTATTCACCAATCTGTCCCATCTGCTGCAGGCGTGCCGCCGGCTGAAACAAACATACACAGGATCATCAAAAGCCTATGTGGATCGGGAAAAGCGGGAATATTTTCTGATACTGTCCGAGGAAGCCCCCGGCCTTGCCGAATACGAGGCCTGCAAGTGCAAATCCCGGGAGATCCCATACATACTGGAATACTGCCGCTGTTTCTGCGACGATGCCGCCCGGCTGCTGGCAGATCTGGCATAGGGGATCTGCGGGGATCGCTTGACAAACACGCCCGGACGCGGTACAATCATTACAGAATATTTTTGATTGAATAGGGGAGATCCTCATGACTGTCAATGAAAAACTGATTGATTTTATCAAGCAATCCCCCAGCAGTTTCCACGCGGTAGAAACCATCGCCCGCCGCCTGGAGGCAGAGGGGTACATTTCCCTGCCGGAGTGCACTGCATGGACCATTCTGCCCGGCGGTAAGTATTATGTGACGCGGAATCAGTCCTCCGTGATTGCGTTCACCGTGCCGACTGCCGCCCCGAGCGGATTTATGATGTGCGCCTCCCACAGCGACAGCCCCACCTTCAAAATCAAGGAGCATCCGGAGTCGGAAAGCGCGGGCATGTATGTGAAGCTGAACACGGAGCGCTACGGCGGCATGCTTTGCTCCACCTGGCTGGACCGGCCTTTGTCCGTGGCCGGACGGGTGGTCGTGAAATCGGAGGGGAAGATCCAGTCCCGCACGGTGTGCGTGGATCGGGATCTGCTTCTGATCCCCAATGTGGCCATCCACATGATGCGGGGTGCCAATGACAACATGAGCTACAACGCAAACGTGGATATGTTCCCCCTGATGGGCTCCACGGCCGTGAAGGGCTCCTTCAAAAAAATCATTGCCGAGGCGGCCGGTGTGGCGGCCGAGGATATCATCGCCTCCGATCTGTATCTGTACAGCCGCACGGCGGCCACCGTATGGGGTGCGGAAAACGAATACATCTCCGCGCCGCGGCTGGATGATCTGCAGTGCGCTTTTGCCTCCCTGGAAGGATTCCTGGCGGCGGACGCCAAGGATTCCGTGCCCGTGCTTGCGGTACTGGACAACGAGGAAGTGGGCAGTCAGACCAAGCAGGGTGCCGCATCCACCTTCCTGTATGATGTGCTGATGCGGATCTGCTCTGCTTTGGGCATGGAGTATCTCCCCGCCATCTCCCGCAGTTTTCTGGTATCGGCGGACAACGCCCACGCGGCCCATCCCAACCATCCCGAGTTCTCCGATGCCAATCACCGCCCGAAGATGAACGGAGGTATTGTGATCAAGCACAACGCCAACCAGCGCTACACCACGGACGCAGTATCCCAGGCCATCTTTGCATCCATCTGCGAAGCGGCGGATGTGCCCGTACAGTATTTCGCCAACCGCTCCGATATGGCCGGCGGATCCACCCTCGGCAACATTGCCAACACCCAGGTTTCTCTGAACACGGTGGATATCGGCCTGGCACAGCTGGCCATGCACTCCTCCTATGAAACGGCGGGTGCCAAGGACACGGAACACCTGATCACCGCGTTGACCCGGTTCTATTCCTCCTCCCTGCATGTCCTGGCCGACGGCGAATATGTAATCGAATAATTCCCAAAGAGTTGGTGCATACCGCGCCAACTCTTTTTCTGTGGCATAGGATTTTCTCTCTTCCATATAATGATAAGGAAATACTGCTGCGGAGGGAATCATATGCGTTGGGGAAGAAGCAAACCGTCGTCCGGGGAGAATCAGCCGCCGAGGCGGAGGGAGGCCACTGCCGTTCTGATCACGGGAATCCTATTGTGCGCCGTGTTCTTTTGCCGGGCGGTGGACAGCACACATATTCTGCCCGTGTATCCCGAGGAGATGGCGCAGGATGCGGTGCAGACTTTCTGCGAGGAACACGCCGCTTTGGCGGATGCTTTGGGGATCGGCGAATACTTTCCCCGGGATGCCGTTCAGGCCGGGGCATTCGAGGACAAAAGCGAGGCCGCCTACCGGGAATTTATCGATAACCAGTGGACTTTCGGCGCGTATTTGCGGGACGCATTCCGCACGCTGATCGGCGAGGCTCTGCCATGAATTTTCCCTGGCTGTTTGGCGGATTATTCCTTTTACTGAACGGTCTGGAAGATACATTTCCCGTTCTGCTTGCCGCCATTCTGCACGAATGCGGTCACGGATTGGCATGCCTTGTACTGGGTGTGCCGATCCGTTTCTTTCGCCCCACCGCCGCGGGTGCCGTGATCGGATACGATCCGTCTGCTTTGTCCTACACCCGGGAGGCATGGATCGCGCTCAGCGGCCCTCTTGTGAATCTGGCGGGCGTGTTGGTCTGCTTTCCCGGGGAGTGCGGACGGATGCGGGCGTTGTTCGGAATTTCTTCCCTGGCGCTTGCTGTCTTCAATCTGCTCCCCATCCGGCATCTGGATGGGGGTGTGCTTCTGACATCGCTTCTTCTGCCCCGTTTGGGCGTGATGCGCGGGGAAATTTTTTGTGAAAAAATATCCCGGATATTCACATTTCTTTTATGGATCTGCGCCGTATCCGTTCAAATGCGCTGCGGCGGAAATCTGTCCCTTTTGCTGATTTCTGTATACCTTTTGACAAAGATTGCGGGAGAATAATGAGTATATCCATCATTTTCTCCTGCAATTCGCGAAAAAATCCTCCGTATCGATAAAGAATATATTGCAAAATTATGCACAGTGTGATACAATGAATCCGATTCTTCCCAAAAGAATCAAGTTTTACGAAAGAACGAGGAAAGCAATGGAAAAAAAGAAGCTGGTTGAGCTGAAGAACATCGTCAAGGAGTTCAACGGCGAGCCGGTGCTGAGAAGCATCAATCTGGATGTGCATGATAACGAATTCATGACACTGCTCGGTCCTTCCGGTTGCGGTAAAACCACAACCCTCCGTATCATCGGCGGTTTTGCAACCCCCGATTCCGGTGATGTGTTCTTCGATGGTGTGCGAATCAACGATGTACCCCCGCACAAGCGTCAGGTAAACACGGTGTTTCAGAAATACGCATTGTTCCCGCATCTGAATGTGTATGAGAATGTGGCTTTTGCTTTGCGCCTGAAAAAAACACCCGAACGGGAAATCAGCATGCGCGTAGCGGAAATGCTGGAGCTCGTGAACCTCAGCGGCTTTGAAAAGCGAAGTGTAAACTATCTCTCCGGCGGTCAGCAGCAGCGCGTGGCCATCGCCCGTGCCCTGATCAGCAACCCCCGGGTTCTTCTTCTGGACGAACCGCTGGGAGCATTGGATCTGAAACTGCGCAAGGAAATGCAGACGGAACTGAAAGCCCTGCAGCAGCGCACGGGAATTACCTTTGTATACGTAACACACGATCAGGAGGAAGCCCTCACCATGAGCGATACGGTAGTCGTTATGAACGGCGGTATCATTCAGCAGATCGGCACGCCTCAGGATATATATAACGAACCCCTCAACACCTTTGTCGCCACCTTTATCGGCGAATCCAACATCCTGCCCGGCATCATGCACCGGGATTTCCTGGCGGAATTCGCCGGCAACAATTTTGCCTGCGTGGACAGCGGATTTGCTCCCATGGAGCCGGTAAACGTGGTCATCCGTCCCGAGGATATCTCCATCGTGGAGGCCCGGGAGGAAACGATCAACGGCGTAGTCCGCCGCGTGACATTCAAGGGTGTCCATTACGAAATCATCGTGGAAGCCTGCTCCGTGGACTGGATCATCCACTCCACCAAGGCACCGGAGGTGGGCAGCGTGGTCGGCATGACCTTCACCCCCCAGGATATCCACATCATGCACCGTTACCCGGATGACGCGCCGGCTCCCCTGGAGACGGTCCGCGGACCGGACGAATCGGCGGACAACCCGTAAGAATCCGCTGAGGCAGAGTACAGTATCCGCCGTATTTGTGCCTGCGTTCGCCGGCTTTTGGCCGCTGACGAACAAAACTTACATCTGAATTCCGGCGGGGAAACGGAGCAATCATTGAACAAACAAGTCAAGTGGGCCGCCACCCCCTATCTGGCGTGGATGGCGGTCTTTATTATCGTTCCGCTGGCGCTGATCGCGGTCTTCGCGTTCACCACCACGGTCACCGTGGATGCGGACGGCAATATTCTCTCCGATGAGGAGATTCTGGCCATCGAGGAAGAATTCGCCGATGAGGACGGAAATCTTCCCGAGGGAATCCTTTTGGAAAAAACCATTTTCACCTGGGCGAACATTCTGGAAGTGAGCAACTATATGTCTACCCTGCTCAACTCCATCTGGCTCGCTCTCATCGCCACCGTAATCTGTCTGATCCTGGCGTATCCCGTGGCCTATTACATCTCCCGGCTGGATTTCAGCCGACAAAAAATGATGCTGATGCTGGTCATGCTCCCCATGTGGATGAACTTCCTTCTGCGCACCTACGCATGGATGACCTTGCTAGAGAAAAACGGACTGATCAACCAGTTCCTCGGTCTGTTCGGCATCGGCCCCCTCCAGATGATCAACACCCCCGGTGCGGTGGTACTGGGCATGGTGTACAACTATCTCCCCTTCATGATCATGCCGCTGTACTCCGTCATGACCAAGATCGATGACCGCACCATTGAGGCGGCACAGGATCTGGGCGCGGGTGCCATCCGTGTAGTCACCAAGGTAGTTCTTCCCCTGTCCATGCCGGGCATCGCCTCCGGCATCACCATGGTATTCGTTCCCGCTGTCAGCACCTTTATTATCTCCCGTATGCTGGGCGGCGGCACCAATATGCTGATCGGTGATTTGATCGATCTGCAGTTCCTGGGCAACGCCTACAACCCCAATCTGGGCGCGGCCATGTCCATTGTACTGATGGTATTCATCCTGCTCTGCATGAGCATCACCAATTCCCTCGATGACGAGGATACGGAAGGGGTGCTGATGTGATGAAAAAGATGACCTTTTCCAAGATCTATACGTCGCTTATCTTCCTGTTTCTGTACATTCCCATCGGGGTTCTGATCGTCAACTCCTTCAATGCCTCCAAGAGCCGTACCGTATGGACAGGCTTCACGCTGGATTGGTATTCCAAGTTGTTCCACAACGAAACCATCATGACCAGCCTGCTCAACACACTGATCGTGGCGCTGATCGCCTCGGTGGTGGCCACCATCCTCGGCACCGCCGCCGCCATCGGCATCTATAACATGAACAGCGTGGCCCGCAAGTTCATCATGAACATCACCCTGATCCCCAACGTGAACCCGGAGATCGTCACCGGTGTGTCCCTGATGCTTCTCTTCGTTTTCCTGAAGATGGAGTTCGGCTTCACCACCTTGATTCTCTCCCACATCACTTTCTGTGTGCCCTATGTAATTCTGAACGTCATGCCGAAGCTGCGGCAGATGAACCGGAATCTCTGCGAGGCGGCCATGGATCTGGGATGTAATCAGCTGCAGGTGTTCCGGAAGGTGATCGTGCCCGAGATCATGCCCGGCATTCTGTCCGGCTTCCTCATGTCCCTCACCTACTCCATCGATGACTTTGTCATCAGCTACTTCACCTACGGCGCCAGCTCCCAGACCTTGTCCATCACCATCTTCTCCATGACACGCCGCAAGGTCAGCCCCGAGGTCAATGCCCTCTCTGCGATTATCTTTGTCGTGGTGCTGGCCATCCTTCTGATCATGAATATCGTGGATATCAAAAGACATGAGAAGGAGGCGAGACGATGAAACGGTTTATAGCATTTTTGCTTCTGACACTGCTCATTTGCTCCGCGGCTCCCGCGGTCTTCGCCACGGAAAGCGGATACGACATTGACTACTCCGACAGCGTGGACTGGAACAAGTTCCGCGGCAAAGATATTACGTTAAACGTGTACAACTGGGGTGAATACATCTCCGTGGATGACGGCGAGGACGGTGCCTTTGATACCATCGCCGCCTTCGAAAAGCTGACCGGCATCGATGTGGTGTATTCCACCTTCTCCACCAATGAGGAATTGTACGCCAAACTGAAAATGGGCGGCGGCAGTCAGTACGACATCATCATTCCCTCGGACTACATGGTATCCCGTATGATAAACGAGGGCATGCTGACCAAGCTGAACTTTGACAACATCCCCAATTCCGGGATGATCATGGATACGCTGAAAAGTGCTGACTACGATCCCACGGGCGAGTATTCCGTGCCCTATTTCTGGGGTATTGTGGGCATCATCTACAACACCACGCTGGTGGATGCAGAGGACGATGTACACTCCTGGGATATTCTGTGGAATGAGAAATACGCCAACAATATCCTGATGTTCCAGAATTCCCGCGACACCGTGGGTATTGCGCTGAAGCGGCTGGGATATTCCTTCAACACGACGAATGAGGAAGAGATCCGCCACGCGGCTCAGACGCTGGTGGACCAGAAACCACTGATCCAGGCCTACGTCATGGACGAGATCTTCGACAAGATGATCGGCGGCGAGGCGGCCCTGGCCCCCTACTACGCCGGTGATGCCATCGTCATGATGCAGGACAATCCGGATCTGGCTTTTGCGGTTCCCGCAGAGGGCACCAATCTGTTTGTGGATGCCATGTGCATCCCCGCCGATTCCAAGAACAAAGAGGCGGCCGAATTGTTTATCAATTTCATGTGCGAAACGCTGGTTGCCCTGAAAAATGCGGAATACGTGGGATATGCTACCCCCCATGCCGAGGCATTCACCTATCTGGATGAGGAAATGCAGACATCCGTCACCTATCCCAGCGATGAAGTTATGGAGGCCGCCGAGGCGTTCATCGCCCTGCCCTCCGCCACCACTTCCCTGCTGGACGGGTTGTGGACGAACATTCTCAGCACCGGTGCGGCCAGTCCCTGGATGACGCCGGTATTTATGGGGATCTGTATCTCCCTCACTATCGGAATCAATGCCTTCAAACGACAGAAGAAAAAGAGATCTTCCTTTTAACGAAAAAAACTGCTTACCGCAAGGTAGGCAGTCTTTTTTACCGAACACGCATCGGAATCGAACGAAGGCTTGCGGAGGATTGGTTTGTAGTTGACGGATTGCGACAGGATATGCTATAATAGGACAAATACAGTTCTCTGACGGAGGGATTTCATTATGCAAATGCAAGCCGACCAGGCGGTACAAGAACTGCCGAAAAATCCGTCCACCAAACAGGCGGCGATGTGGAAGCGGCACATTCCTTTGTCCGTGGTCTGCCTTTCTGTCTTTGTGTTTATCCTGGTCTGCAACCTGCTCACCCCCTTGCTGGTAGATGATTACACCTACTGTTTCTCCTTTGTGGATGGCTCTCCCATCGAATCGGTATGGGATATTTTCCCCTCCATCGCGGCCCACGCCCAAAAAATGAACGGACGGCACGCGGCGCATTTTACGGCCCAGCTGTTTCTGTTTCTGCCCCCGGTTCTCTTTAAGATCATCAACGCCGCTGTTTTCGTTATCGGGCTTTGCCTGATCACGCGCATCGGCGGAAAGGTGCGCCCCCGGCCCCTTCTTCTGGGATTTTGTCTGCTTTGGTTGTTTGAGCCGGCATTTGGTGAAGTCAATCTCTGGCTGGACGGTGCCTGCAATTACCTGTGGGGATACACCCTGTGTCTGTTGTGGCTCTGCCCCTATTTTGACTCCGTAGATCGCCTCGCCGATCCACCCATAGCCCAGCGTATCGTCTGGATTCTCCTGGGATTTCTGGCCGGCGGCTGGAACGAAAACGTATCCGCATCCGCCATTTTTATGGCCATGCTGCTGCTCGGGTTGACCTTTCTTCACCGGCGCCGGGTGAGATGGGATCAGATAGCCTCTCTCGCCGCGGCCGTGGGCGGATTTCTCACCATGGCCCTGGCCCCCGCCGAGGGCAAAAACAAGATCGCTTCCCTGTCGCTGGGCATGCTGCGGGATCATTTTGTGATCGCCACGAAGATGCTGGCCACGCTGGCTCCGCTTCTCCTTATGTACACGGTGCTTGTCACGCTGGCTGTTCTTTCCGGCAAGGCCGGACAAGCTGTGATCAAATCCGCGGTGCTGGTGCTGGGCGCCCTGGCCTCCAATTATGTGATGATCTTCGCGTCCTATTATTACGATCGCTCCGCCGCGTTCACGGCGGTACTGCTGGTGGCGGCCTGTCTTGTGCTGCTCCGCACCCTGCACGCCGACGGATACAAAAAACTGTCCGCCTGCACGCTGAGTGTGGCGCTTCTGCTCACATCGTATTTTGCAATCATCGGAGCAAACGACATATACGACACCTATCAGGCAATCACCGCCAACCAGGAATATCTCATATCCTGCCGGGATGCCGATCTCCCCGTGGCCTATCTGCCCGTGGTCACCGCCGAAACCAAATACAGCGCAGTGAAGAATCTGAAATACATCGACACGACCGATCCGGACACCTGGCCCAACCGGAACATGGCCCGCTATTACGGCCTGGATGCCATCTATGGCGTGCCGGGGGAATGATCCAAACCAGTCAAGACCTCCGGCAAAGCCGGAGGCTTGCACAGCCCCTATAAGGGGCAATTACCGGCAAGCATCTAAAGACGTACGATATTCTATCACTCGCATCACTTGCCCTGCCGCCGCAAATGCGGCATGACATCATAGCCTTCCCCAGTGGGGGAAGGTGGCATCCGCGCAGCGGATGACGGATGAGGTGTCTATACAAACCATTACTCCTCATCCACCGTTCGCGTGCGAACGGTCCCCCTTCTCCCACAGGAGAAGGCACGCCTTCGCCGCAACTTTTCTTTGCTAAAGCTTTTTGTTGC
>JAZQFQ010000047.1:0-17508 GCA_045539595.1 Eubacteriales bacterium
CTGGTTTTGGCAAAACGCTCACAAGCCATTTCCTCTTTGCCGTAGGCCATCACCGTTTTATATCCGGTGACCATTTCCTCAATCTGACCGTTCAGATCACCCAGCAGCTGCTGGCGGCGGATGAAATACTTTCGCATAGCCTTGGAAAGTGTGGAGGATACCCAAATCGTTAGCGGGATGGTGATCATGGAGATCAGAGCCATCTGCCAGCTCTTGCGCAACATCATGATCAGCGCGCCGATCAGTGTCAGCACACTGGAGATCAGCGATGCGATGGATGCGGAGATGGTATGTGACACGTTATCCACATCGTTGGTCATGCGGCTCATGATGTCGCCGTGCTTGTGGGTGTCCAGATACTGGATGGGCAGATGAGATATTTTGCGGAACAGATCCTTGCGCAGAGAATACACCGTGGTTTGGGAGATGCGGGCGGACAGAATACCTTGCGCCAACTGGGTCAAAGCAGAAAGTATGTACACCACTCCCATGAGTGTCAGGGAATGAATCAGCGCATCGAAATCCACGGACAGCTTGCCGGTGACCTCATCCACGGAGATGGAGTCAATGGCCTGTCCCTGCAGTTCCGGTCCCGCCAGGTTTAAAAACGTGGCGGCGATTACAATTACGAACAGGCACAGCACCAGAACTTTGGAGCGCCCGATGTATTTCATCAATTTCGAAAGAGTTACTTTGATGTTCTTCGGCTTTTCGCGCATAATGCGGGCGTTCATGTTTCCTCGATGTCCGCCGGGGCCGCCCGGGCCGATGACACGGGGCTGGGCAGATGCAGAAGCAGGTTGTTTCAAATCAGCCATCGATGTCCCCTCCGTTCCGCATCTGCGATGCATATATATCTCTGTATGTAGTGCTGATTTCCATCAGTTTGTCGTGGGTGTCACAGGCGGTGATCGTTCCGTTTTCGATTACAGCGATCCGATCTGCGTGCATGACGCTGGCGATGCGTTGGGCAATCATGATAACGGTGGTGTCCTTCAGATTTTCGCGCAGTGCCTTTTGCAGTTTTGCCTCAGTACCCAGATCCAAAGCCGACGTACTGTCGTCAAAGATGATGATAGACGGCTTGCGCACGACCGCGCGGGCGATGGCCATGCGCTGTTTTTGTCCGCCGGAAAGGGAAGCACCCTTCTCGGCAATATATCCCTCATATTTATCCGGGAGTGATTCGATGAAATCGATTGCTTGGGCAATTTCTGCCGCCTGGCGGATTTCCTCATCGGTGGCATCGTCTTTGCCCCAGCAGATGTTTTCCCGTACCGTGCCGGAGAACAATTCACTTTTTTGCAGAACAAAACTGATTCGATGACGGAGTGCCGTCAAATCCCAGTCCCGGACATTCACGCCGTCCACAAAAACATCGCCATCCACCGCATCGTAAAAGCGGGGAATCAAATTCACCAGACTGGATTTGCCGGAGCCGGTAGCCCCGATGATGGCCAGCGTTTCCCCATGCTTCACAGACAGATTGATATCCCGCAGTACCGCATTTCCGCTGGAGCCGGGGTAGGAGAATGTTACATGGCGGAACTCCACGCTTCCGCTTTCTTTGCCATCGGTGGCAGATCCGGTGCGGATGGCAGGATCGGAGGTGAGAACTTCACGGATACGTCCGGCGCAGGCCCGTCCGCGGGCGATCTGCTGGAAGATCATGTTCAGCATCATGATGGACATCAGCACGCGGGAGACATACTGGACGCCGGCCATAATGCCGCCGATATCCATGGCTTGTGCTTCGGCCTGTAATCCGCCGATATAGATGATGGCGATGACTGCCAGATTCATAACAATCATAAGAAGGGGCATGATGGAGGACATCAGGGTCATCACGCGCAGATTGGTGTTGCGGTAATCCTTGTTCGCTTCATCAAAGCGGTCCATTTCATAATCCTCGCGGGTATAGGCTTTGATGACGCGCGCACCGGATATGTTTTCCTGTACCACGGAGTTCACACGGTCGATCTTCTTTTGCACAGCCGTAAAGAGGGGATTGCCTTTGCTCACCATCATAATGACGACCAGCGCCTGCAAGGGAATGGAGCACAGCATCACGTACCCAAAATTCACATTCAGGGTCAGGCACATGATCAGTCCGCCGATCAGAAACATGGGAGCGCGGACGAACATGCGAAGAATGCTCTGTACCAGATCCTGCACAGTGGTGATATCGTTGGTCAGACGGGTAATCAGCGATCCGGTGGTGAATGTATCGGTTTGCTGCTGAGAAAGATGCATGACCCGCTGGAACGTGTCAATGCGCAGATCACTGCCGAATCCCTGGGACGCCACACTGGCTGTATACGCACACATAATGCCCATAAACCCACCAATGGCAACAAGCAAAAGCATTTTGACGCCGGTGGCAATGATCAGGGGAATGTTTTGGCCGAGTACACCCTCATTGATAATGGTGGCCATCAGTGCAGGCTGCATAAGATCCACCGCCACTTCTCCCATCATGAGGAGGGGGGAGAGCAGTGCGTACAGCCAGTAAGGCTTCAGATAGGATGCAATTTTTTTAGTTTTCACTTTCTTCGTTCTCCTCCAATAGATTTGTGCGGATTTTCGCAAGAAGGGAAACGAGAATTTCCTTTTCCTCCGTCGTCAGGCAATCAGACACTCTCTGTTCCTGTTCGCGGATCTTGGATACAACCTGGCGGTCAATCTCCAGGCCCTTGGCAGTGAGGAACACCCGGGTGGCACGCAGATCCTTTTCATCTGCTTTGCGCTCCACAAGACCATCCCTCTCCATTTTCTGTAGGCATACACTGACTGTGGGGGCCTTCAAGTGGGTCGCGTGCACCAGATCCAACTGGGTCACATTGTCACGACGGGCCAGATGCATGAGAATCATGCGGTGACTGCGCTGCATGGGCGGCGCGCTGGCTTTCACCCGTTCGTGAGTAAGTCGATCGATGTCGTGTATCATGGCCATCGGATTCTGCAAAAAATCCTCTCGCATCTGTCCCGGTGAGGACTGGCTGCAGTCTTTCATATCCATACTCCCTCTCCTGTGATTAGTTTACTAATAAATTATATCATGCTGCAGCGAAATCGTCAATATGCATTCCATACATTTGCCTGAGAGATAAAATCAACGGCTGACAGAGTACTGTCAGCCGTTGTTCCTGCCTTGCATTTTGCAGTATAGTATGATATAATTGTCGTGATATACATCGATTACTTCGGTTTAGCAAAGCCATGTATAAATCCGTTCACATCCGAGGAGCAGATATCTCCGCCGATCACCCGATTTTTATATACAATCACATTGGCGAGTACTTTTCCTTCCGCCCCCGGATAATTCGTGATTTCGTATGTGGCCCGTGTCACAGTCTTGCCGCTGTATTTTTCCAGATCCAGACCTTGCTGCTTTTGGATTTCATTGTATGTTTTCATAATCTTGTCAAATTCCGCCGGGATGGTCAGCGTCACCTCTTCGATCGGCGTCTCATTGCACTCCCAACCGAATTGGGCCAGAAATTCCATTCGATCGGCATTGTCTTTGACCTTGTCGTATCGTATTTTTTCTTTCTCCTTCAGAATGGCACCTGTTGTTGCCACATCGTAACCGGGGACGAAAAGGATCAGTGACACAAGTGCAATCAGTGCCACTCCGACGATGCTGAAAAATTTGAGCGTGTTGGCGCGAAGTGTGTATACAAACATAGTATTTCCTTTCTTTAAAATATAGTTGTTGCGGCTGTTATACTATATGCTTTATCATTTTTTTATATACCGGGAGATGTAATTATGATAGAAAATGTGAAAAAACTGGCAGGAATCTGTCCGGCTTGCGGAGAAGAGCACACGCTTGTTACGAAGGATGTGCTGGTGGGAGCCGGGGCAACGGAGCAGTTGATTGATTATATCCGTGAGCACAGCCGCGTCTGTGTGATCATCTGCGACTCCAATACAGAGATGTATGCGAGACGGATTCAAACGGCTGTGCATGCGCACATCTTTGCTCTGCCCGGAAATTCTCATGCTACTGAGATCACCACGGCCGCGGCGGCAGAATTCGCAGGCCCTCTCCATCCGGATTTGTACGTTGCATGTGGTTCCGGCTCCATTCACGATATCGTCCGGTATCTGGCGTATCAGGAGAGCATTCCGTTTGTATCCTATCCCACCGCGGCCAGTGTAGACGGATTTGTATCCGGTGTGGCGGCAATGACGTGGCACGGACAAAAACTCACATTTCCTTCTCAGGCTCCGGTGGCGGTATTTGCGGATGACGATGTGTACGTTCAGGCACCCTCGCGTCTGACAGCGTCCGGCGCCGCCGATATACTCGGCAAGTATACCGCTTTAGCGGATTGGCGGATCGCGCATCTGATGACTGGTGAGCACTTTTGTGAGTCGATCTATCAGTTGGAGAAGGACGCATTGGAGGGTGTGGCGGAGTTGATCGTCATCGGGAGGCGTATTCCGACAGGGAATACACCCACCGGATTATGGAAGCACTTCTTCTGTCCGGTCTTGCTATGCAGCTTCAGGGGAATTCACGCCCTGCCTCCGGGGCGGAACATCATTTATCCCACTTCTGGGAAATGCACTTGATCCACCCGGAAATTGATGCTTTGCACGGAGAAGCGGTGGGCGTGGGGCTGATGCAGGTGCTGGCTTTGTATCATTCGCTGTATAGACGGCGCTCCATTCTGACGGATGCATTCTTCCACCCGGATTTGGAGAAAATCCTTGATCGTGCATGTGTGAAAGAGGTGTTCGGTGCATTGACCGACGGCATACTGGATGAAAATATGCCACACGGGATGGCATCGTCGTCCCTCTCTCATATCGCAATCGATAATCCGCTGATTGCGGATTCGCAGATCCGCCAGGTATTGGCAGAATTGCCCACGCCGGATGAGGCGAGCAATTTACTGCGGCGGTGCGGCGCGCCCTGTTCTCTTGCTCAGATCGGTCTGCCGGAGGACGATGATTTCATTCTGCGTTCCCTCGCCTATGCCCCCTATGTGCGCAATCGCCTGACACTCATGAAAATGATGGCGGCAGAAAATGTGACGGCGCAGTAATATGATTGCCATTTATGCAAAGAAATCGGACGCAGAAGCAGCCTCTCTCCGATCCGATTTACTAAAGCAGGGAATCCCATGTATCCTGATCGGTCCCGAGTACGGCCATGGCGCCATCATGACGCGGGTTCCGTTTGTGGTGTTCGGGCGGGGGTGCGAGGAAATCGCCCATTGCTTCCGTGAATCATTGCCGGCTGCGCGTGTGTTTACCTCATGCGATGCTGTACATGCGGATGCATTGAAGGATCGGCTCCGGAGTGTGTACGGCATGGACTATAAAAATCTGACCCGGAGCGGCATCCGGTTTGTAAACGATGTGTTCTATTTTTATGGCAATCCGATTAAGTTGACAGGCCTTGAAACCTCCATTGTGAAACTCCTTACTATTTGTCACGGAAACTACTTTACGGCGGAAGTGATTGCGGCATTTTGCCTGGATCGCGGATGTGCCGGGACGATACCGGTCCACATCAGCCACATCAATGGAAAGAATATAGCCAGTCGGAATGATCAGATTATCGAATCCAAACGGTACTGCGGCTATCGTGTCCCATGACAGAAAAATCCCGATGCATTTCGCATCGGGATTTTGGTTTCATTACAGATTGTAGTATCTGTCGAACTCAGCGGGATGAGGAATCTTGGACAACTCGCTGCACTCAGCGCGCTTGTTCTTGATGAAGTTCTTGATGAGTTCCTCGGGGAATACGCCGCCGGCAGTCAGGTAGTCGTGGTCGGCTTCCAGTGCATCCAGTGCGGCCTCAAGCGATGTGGGCAGGCCCTTCAGCTTGGCCTTTTCTTCCTCAGGCAGATGGAACAGGTTGAAGTCGTAGGGACCCCAGCCCTCAGCATGAGGATCGATCTGATTTTTCACACCGTCCAGACCGGCCATCAGAATGGCGGCATAGCAGAAGTACGGGTTGCAGGTAGCATCGGGATTGCGCAATTCAAAGCGGCGCTTGTCCGGGCTCTTGGCGTAGGCGGGGATACGGATAACTGCGCTGCGGTTGGAGGTAGCATAACCAACGGTAACAGGAGCCTCAAAGCCGGGAACCAGACGCTTGAAGGAGTTGGTGCTGGGATTGGTCAGGGCGCACAGGGAACCGATGTGTTTGAGCAGGCCACCCATGAAGTAATGCGCGGTCTTGCTGAGGTGTGCGTATCCGTTGTCATCGGAGAATACAGGCTGTCCATCCTTCATCAGAAGCATGTGCACGTGCATACCGCTGCCGGCTTCGCCGTAGATCGGCTTGGGCATGAAGGTGGCGGACTTGCCGTACTTCAGCGCGGTGTTGTGGATGATATACTTGATCATCATAGTAGCATCTGCCATGTGAACCATCTCGCCCAACTGGGGCTCGATCTCAAACTGGCCGGATGCGGCCACTTCGGGATGGTGATAGTTGATGTCAATACCCATTTCCTTCATGAGCATGCACATCTCGCTGCGGCACTCATAGGAAATGTCAAAGGGCTTGGCGATGTGGTAGTTTTTCTGCTTGGGAACGACAACGCCTTTGCCCTCCACGGTGCTGTTCCAGTAGGACTGCTTGGCATCTACAGCGGCACCGATGTAGTTTCCGTCCACGCCCCAGGTCACTTCATCGAACAGATAGAATTCGAACTCGGGAAGGATGAGCATGGTGTCCGCCACGCCGCTGTCTTTCATGTGCTGAACAGCAGCGCGAACGATATTGCGGGGATACTGGGGCAGGGGACGATTCTCGGGTGTATCGATAATCATCGCGTTACCGGTCATGGACAATGTGGGAATGGAGCAGAAGGGATCCACAACGGCTGTGTCCGGATCGGGGATAAACACCATATCGCTCTTTTCCACCACAGCATATCCGTAGTTGGAAGCGTCAAAGCCGATACCGCTTTTCAAAGTCTCCTCGGAGAAGTTCTCGGCAGGAATGGTAACATGACGGAACTGGCCGTTAATGTCCACCATCTTAAAATCGATCATTTTGATGTCTTTCTCTTTAATGAGAGAAAGTACTCTTTCTACACAGTTCTGCATAGCAACGTACCTCAATTTAAAGATATCATAAGTATAGCAAATTTTTTCCGTGCAGTCAATCATTTCATGGTGGATATGCGAAAAAAATGGTGATTTTTTGAAATTTTTCCGCTATATAATCCCAAAACCGCCGCGTGCGCGGCGGTTTAATTTCTCATATCATCGTGTGGGCAGGAGACAGGGAATCGATTACCTGACGCAAGGCAGAGGCGGACTCCATCAGATACCGGTATTCTGTGTCATCCAAGGGAATATCCAGCACATGTTTCACGCCATCCGTGCCGATAATAGATGGAATGCTCATGCAGATATCCCTCAGGCCATATTGTCCGTCCAGATATGTGGATACAGGCAGAATGGTGTTTTCGTCCCTGGCGATGGCATCAATGATGCGGCGTGTGGCCTGCGCGATGGCGTAATAGGTGGCCCCTTTTCCTTCGATGATTTTATAAGCGCTATTTTTTACGTCGTCATACAATTCGTACAGATCCGTCATACGATTGCAATTATGGCACAGCGGGCAGAAATCATCGATATTGATCCCGGACACATTGGCACCGCTCCAAACGGCCAATTCGCTGTCCCCATGTTCGCCGATGATGAAGGAGTGAACATTCCGGTAATCTACGCCTAACTTTTCACCTACAAGGTATTTGAGCCTCGCCGTATCCAGCACCGTTCCGGTGCCTATTACCCGAGAGGCTGGAAACCCGGAAGCTTTCAGGGCAACGTACGTCAGAATATCCACCGGATTGGATACGATCAAAAGGAGACAATCTGTATTTACCGCCACGATCTGCCGCAGAATATCGGAGAAAATATCCGCGTTGCGATGCACCAGATCGATGCGCGTCTCCCCCGGTTTCTGTCCAACACCTGCTGCGATGATGATTATCTGCGCGTCAAGTAAATCTGTATAATCGCCGGCATAAATCTGCATGGGGGAGAGAAAGGGAAGACAGTGCCCCAGATCCATGGCCTCGCTTTCCGCTTTCTTTGTGTTCACATCGATGAGTACCATTTCCGTGCACAGCCCATGCACCATGAGCGTATAAGCCGTTGTCATTCCCACATTTCCGCATCCGATAATTCCGATTTTCCTGATGGAAGCCACTTCGTCTACCTCGCTTTTTTTATTACTATGCGCCGATGCAAAGCGAAATATACATGAAAAAACCATCTCGCATCGGAGATGGTTTTCGGGATTATTGAATATCCACAGTGATCTTTTTGTCTGCGATTTTTGCCGCAGCTTTCATAACGGTACGAAGCGCACGGGCGATCTTTCCATGCTTGCCAATGACCATACCCATGTCGCTTTCCGCGACAGTGAGTGTCAGAAGCAACTCGTTTTCCTTCTCAGTTTGTGTTACGGAAACCTGATCGGGATGATCGACGATGGCACGCGCCATATCGGCAAGCACGAGACACAGATCCAAATCTTTACAAGGGATGCCGATATTTTCTTCCATCACTGCTGGTTACCGTTCTTGGCGATGAGAGACTTAACAGTCTCAGTGGGCTGTGCGCCATTCTTCAGCCACTTCTGAACCTTTTCGTCGTCCAGCTTGATTTCTGCGGGGGTCTTCATGGGATCATAGTAGCCGATCTCCTCGATGAAACGGCCGTTACGGGGGTAACGGGAGTCAGCAACAACGATGCGGTAGAACGGTGTCTTCTTTGCACCGATTCTCTTAAGTCTGATTTTAACTGCCATTGTAGGGATTCCTCCAAAAATAAATTAATAAGTTTTTGTATAAAAATCCGTCAGAAACTGAACGGCATTTTCATCCTGCGTCTTTTGCCTTTGCCCGTCATTCCGCCGAGCTGCTTGAACATTTTGTTCATCTGCTCGAACTGACGGAGAAGTTTGTTTACTTCCTCCACGGAAGTGCCGCTGCCCGCTGCAATGCGCTTTTTACGGGAAGCGTTGATGATATCGGGTTTCTGGCGTTCCTTCTGAGTCATCGCCAGGATGATCGCCTCGGTGCGGCCCAGGGCGCGCTCATCGATTTTGGCATCTTTCAGCGCGTCGGCTTTCATACCGGGGATCATGCCCATCAGCTGCTCGATGGATCCCATCTCCTTGACCTGACGGAACTGATCCAGAAAATCGTTCAGATCGAAGGAAGATTCGCGAAGCTTGCGCTCCATTTCCACCGCTTTTTTCTCATCGAATGCCTGCTGTGCCTTTTCAATCAAAGAAAGCACATCGCCCATTCCGAGAATACGGGAGGCCATACGATCGGGATAGAAGGGCTCGATGGCATCCAGTTTTTCGCCGGTGCCCACAAACTTGATCGGCTTGCCGGTCACGTGGCGGACGGACAGGGCAGCACCGCCTCGGGTGTCACCGTCCATTTTTGTCAGCACAACGCCGGTGATATCCAGCAGATTATTGAAGGATTCGGCCACATTTACCGCATCCTGACCGAGCATGGCATCCACCACCAGAAGAATTTCCGTGGGAGACACGGTATCTTTGATGTTGGTCAGCTCCGTCATCAGCACTTCGTCCACATGCAGACGACCTGCTGTATCCAGAAACACCATATCGTTTCCATGCTTGATGGCGTGGGTCACAGCGGCATTGGCAATATCCACCGGGGAAACGGAATCGCCCATGGAGAACACGGGGATGTCCAGCTGCGCGCCGACGACTTCCAACTGCTTGATGGCTGCAGGACGATATACGTCGCAGGCAACCAGCAGAGGGCGTTTGCCTTGTTTTTTATACATGCCCGCCAATTTGGCGCTGTGTGTGGTTTTACCGGCACCCTGCAAACCAACCATCATGATAATAGTGGGAGGTTTGGGGGAGATGGTCAGTTTCGATTGAGAACCGCCCATCAGATTGACCAGTTCGTCGTTGACGATCTTTACGATCTGCTGTGCGGGGACCAGGCTTTCCAGAACTTCCGCTCCGACCGCACGCTCAGAAACGGTTTTGACAAATTCACGAACGACTTTAAAGTTGACATCGGCCTCAAGCAGGGCGAGCTTGATCTCACGCATGCCCTCCTTGACATCGCTCTCCGTCAGTTTTCCCTTGTTCTTGAACTTTTTGAAAGCGTTGGCAAGTTTATCGGATAAGCTGTCAAACATGGTTTACTCCGTTCCGTTTCAAACAGAAACGTTTTTCAGTAGCTCAGCAATCTCCAGAATGGATTGCCTGGCGGCAGTATCGGACGCAGATGCAGCGGCCGCTTCCAGTTTTTCGCTGTAGGTAACACATTTCTTCTGCAGATCATCCAAACGCTCCGCCAAATGCAGTTTGGATTCAAACATACGAAGATCCGCTTCACTTTTTTTGATGGATTCTCTGACGCCCTGACGGGTGATGCCGGTGTTTTCCGCAATTTCGGCCAGAGAAAGATCCTCGCAGTAGTACATCTCAATGATCTCACGGCGATGCTCGCTCAGCAAATCCCCGTAGTGATCCAGAAGAAGCGTCAGCCGCATGTCTTTTTCGAACATTCTGTGCCCCTATACATGTAAAGCAAAATACTTTACACATTATAGCACCAAATATCCGATCTGTCAATAGGTATTTTGGAATTATTTTTGCTTTTTTCGCTTGGATAACAGGCCGATGAGCATAACGATACCAACTCCCAGCGCCGCACCGCTCCAATCAATCAGGACATCCCGGATTTCACAACTCCGTCCGGGAACGAAATACTGATGCAGCTCGTCGGAAACGGCATACAGCCAGGCAATGCACAGAGAAAATAGCGCCGCCGATCTGCCGCGATAATAAACAGAAACCGGAAAAACACAAAGTATCCCAAGAAGCGCATAGATGGAAAAATGCGCACACTTTCGCACGAAAAATTGCCACTGCTCGACAACCGCGTTCTGCTCAGCGGATGACATCTGATCGAATCCGGGAGAGAGAATCCCCGCTATGGTCTTGATCAGACCGCCGCTGACATCCGATGATTCCGCGGCGGTGTGCGCCGAGAGTGAGAATATCAATATCATGCAAAAGACGGCCGGAAGGCAGCGCAGCGCAAAACGGATGAATTTGTTCATAGACGCTCCTGTGTATGGATAGATGTACCGGGTAAGCAGAGAAGAAACGGGAGGCGCGAACACCTCCCGTTATTTTATGCGTTTTCACGCTCGAAATAATACTTTTGATTGTGCGTTACAATGCTCTGTATAACCCCGATATAGATAAAGGAGGCCAGCATGGAGGAACCGCCGTAACTGAGGAAGGGAAGTGTAATTCCCACCACCGGCAGCATACCCAGGCACATACCGATATTTTCCAATGACTGCACCAGCATAATCGCAGCCACACCAATGCATATGTTGGCACCGCAGTCTTTGCGTGCGTGCCGTGCGATCCAAATCAAGCGGATAATCAGTGTTCCCATCAGAGCCATATAGCAGAACGCGCCCAGGAAACCGAACTTCTCACAAAATACAGCAAAGAGGAAATCGGATTTATACTCGGGAATCAGCTTGAAATAACTGCCGCCGGAAAAGCCGGCACCGGTGAATCCACCCGCAGCGATGGCGTCCCGGCTCCGGAGAGCCTGATATCCGTATTTGATCGGATCCAATTCCGGATTGAAGCCAACGAGAATCCGCTGCTGCTGATACTCGCTGAGTTTTGGCCACAGGTAGGGGAACAGCACGATAACAATGGCCAGTGCCGCAACGAAATACCAGAGGGAAAGGCCGCCAGTATACAGCATGATCGCCATGATCGCCAGATACACCAACGCCGATCCCAAGTCACCCGTCAGCAGAACCAACCCGGTGATGAGACCGCCGTGGATACACAGCGACAGCACAACCAAAGGATGGTTGATCTTCTTTTTGACGATGTCAATATGCTTGGCGAAGGTCATGATAAAGATGATTTTGACAAACTCCGCCGGCTGTATATCGAAGGGAAGGCCCGGAATGGAAAGCCAGCACTTATTGGTACTGGTTTCATCGGGGCCCACGCCAAAGAGCACAGTGAGTACCATAAGTCCCACACCTATTCCAAGCAGGGGAAATGTGAAATGATTCAGCAGTTCATCGTAATCAAACAGGGAAATGATGTATGCCATGACCAAGCCCACAAGGGACGCGGCGATCTGAATCACGACACGGCGAGGGCCGGCGGCGCTGGCATTGGCGGCTCCGGCAAGAGTGAGTATGCTCAAAGAGGTCATTCCGAACACGGAAAAGAAGACAACATAGTCAATCCGCCGGAGTTTTTCTTTCAGAGATACCGAAAACTCTTTCATAGATCAGTGGAGATCAATACGCCTTGCCCCAGTAGACAAGTTTCTTGGCGGGTCGTCCGCAGCAGACACATTTGTCGGATACGGTTTCCTGCTCCATAGGAATACAACGGGAACCGACGCCGGTGAGTTCTTTGACTTTGTCCTCACATTCGGGATCACCGCACCACATGGCGCGCACGAAACCGTCGCCGTTTTCAGCCAGCTTGGCATTGATTTCATCGATGGTCTTGCAAGTGTATGTGCGGCTCTCGCGATTGGCAAGTGCCTTCGCGTACATACCGTCGTGTACTGCCTGCAGTCTTTCGGCAACAGCGGCTTCCAGATCTTCCAGTTTCACGATGGTTTTCTCGCGGTTGTGACGGGTTACCAGAACGCACTGTCCGGCTTCCAGATCGCGGGGACCGATCTCAACGCGGAGCGGAATGCCCTTCATCTCATACTCGGCATACTTCCATCCGGGGGAGTTGTCGCTGTTGTCCAGCTTGGTGCGGAAATTACCGCACAGACGGTTGTAGATGGACTCAGCGGCTTCGGTCACGCCTTCCTTGTGGGCGGCGACAGGAATAATTACTACCTGAATCGGAGCAATGGACGGCGGGAGAACCAGACCGTTGTCATCACCGTGGGTCATGATGATACCGCCGATCATACGGGTGGTGCATCCCCAGGAAGTCTGGAAAGGATAAACCAGTTTATTTTCTTTATCGGCGTAGGTGATATCGAATGCGCGGGCAAAACCGTCACCGAAGAAGTGAGAAGTAGCCGCCTGCAGTGCCTTACCATCGTGCATCAGGGCCTCGATGGCGTATGTGTCCTCCGCACCGGCGAACTTGTCGCTGGGGGTCTTGGCACCCTTGATTACAGGGATGGCCAGATCCTTCTCGTGGAAATCTGCATAGACGTTCAGCATCTGGATTGTTTCGTTGCGTGCTTCCTCGGCGGTGGCATGCATGGTGTGACCTTCCTGCCAAAGGAACTCACGGCTGCGAAGGAAGGGACGGGTGGTCTTTTCCCAGCGAACCACGGAGCACCACTGATTGTACAGCTTCGGCAGATCCCGGTAGGAGCGGATGATGTTGGCAAAATGCTCGCAGAACAGCGTCTCGGAGGTGGGGCGAACGCACATGCGCTCCGTCAGTTTTTCACTGCCGCCGTGGGTAACCCAAGCTACCTCAGGTGCAAATCCTGCCACATGATCCTTTTCCTTCTGCAGAAGGGATTCGGGGATGAACATAGGCATATACACGTTCTCGTGCCCCAGTTCCTTGAAGCGGGTGTCCAGAGTCTTCTGGATGTTTTCCCAGATCGCGTAGCCGTAGGGGCGGATGATCATGCAGCCCTTCACGCTGGAATAATCGATCAGATCTGCCTTCTTGCAGATATCCGTATACCACTGAGCAAAATCCACATCCATGGATGTGATCTGCTCTACCATTTTCTTATCGTTTTTCATAATACTCTCCGTGGAAAATAAATTATTGAATATTGTACCGCAAATATGCCGAAAAGTCAAACGTTTTTCGGCATTTTATGCATTATTGTTCCGCTTTTTTCAGTCGGGCGTAAGTAGCCATTAGTTTTTTTGTGCCAACTTTGTCGAAAGCGATCTCGTACAGGACATCACCGCCCATATTTTTGGTGGACAGAATCATGCCCTCGCCAAAGGTTGTGTGCCGCACCCGATCGCCCGCCGCAAAGGTCGGCAGTGCAGATTTAGCCGCAGGTGCTACAGGGGATGTGGTGCGGGATACCGCAGGCGATGGCGTTCTGCCAAAGGAGCGGGCAGGGGAATAAGAGGACGTGCCAGTCTTGGCGACCGGGATTCGGTTCTGCATCGGGATAGTGGAGTATGTATCGATTTCCTCCACCAGTTCCGGTGGGATCTCTTCCGCAAAGCGGGACAGTTGATTATACTGGGTGGAGCCGTTCAGCATCCGGTTGTGTACATGGGTGATGTACAGCTTCTTCTTGGCGCGTGTGATGGCCACATAGGCCAGCCGCCGTTCTTCCTCAATTTCGTCGGGATTCATAATGGATTGCCGTCCCGGGAATAACCCTTCCTCCATGCCGGGAAGGAACACAACAGGGAACTCCAGTCCCTTCGCGCTGTGAATGGTCATGAGCACCACGGCATCCGCCGCCTCATCGTATTTATCCACATCGGAAACCAGAGCCACATCCTCCAAAAATTCCGAGAGGGAAGGCTCGTCCGTGGTCTGTTCATATTGTGCGGCAGATGAGATCAGCTCGCCGATGTTATCGATGCGGTCGGCTTCTTCGGTGCCGGCAGCCTCCAGCATCTTCCCGTATCCGGTGATCTCCACAACGGACCGGATCAACTCGGAAACCTTCTTCTGCGCCGCCTGGTTTCGCAGATCATCGATCAATGCAGCGAAGGATTCCATGCTCTTTGCAGCCGCCTGAGGAATCGCTTTGTATGCTGTCGCATGGCGGATAAATTCCAGCATAGAGTATCCGCTGGCTATGGCCATGGCTTCCGACGTTTGAATGGATTTGTCGCCGATGCCGCGTTTCGGCACGTTGATGATCCGTTTTAGGCGAATGTCGTCCAGCGGGTTGTTGATCACGCACAGATAGGCGAGAATATCGCGGATTTCCGCGCGATCATAGAACCGCAATCCGCCCAGCATGCGGTAGGGAATTCCGCTTTTGGCAAGTGCCTGTTCAATGTTGCGGGATTGGGCATTGGTGCGGTACAGCACGGCAAAATCCCGATAGGCATACTTCATTTTGCGCATATCCGTGTGGATCTGCTCGCAGAGATAGCGGGCTTCATCGTTCTGGTTGCCCAGTTTGCGGAGCGTGATCCGATCTCCCGCGTCACCCGCTGTCCAGAGTTTTTTATCGTGACGGGTGTTGTTTCGTCCGATCACGCCGTTTGCGGCGTCCAGAATATTCTTGGTGGATCGGTAATTCTGTTCCAGTTTAACCACGCGGGCATCTTTGTAGGTGTGCTCGAAATTCAGGATATTCTCAATCGTAGCGCCGCGGAATTTGTAAATGCTCTGGTCATCGTCGCCCACGACCATGATGTTGTTGTATCCGCCGGAGAGAAGGATGGTCAGCTGCAGCTGTGCTTTGTTTGTGTCCTGGTACTCATCCACGCACACATAGCGGAACTTGTTCTGCACGTAATCCCGGGCTTCTGCGTTATCCTCCAGCAGGCGCACGGTCTGCATGATGATATCATCAAAATCCATCAGGTTGGTGGATTTCAGCCGTTCTTGGTAGAGCGCATAAATTTTTGCAACCTGTTTCAGTTTAAAATCCACACCGGCTTCCATAGCAAAATCATTCGGTGTCAGGAGCCGATCCTTGGCGCGGCTGATCAAATTCATAACGCTCTTGATCGGCAACTGCCGATCATCAATATTCAGTTGCTTCATGCAGGCGGAGATCAGTTTTTTGGAATCGTCCGTATCGCAGATGCCGAAACCGTCACTGTATCCCAATTCGCCACTCCAGCGGCGCAGAAGGCGCAGACAAACGGAGTGGAACGTACCCGCCCAGATGTCCGATGCCTCCGAACTTTCCTCACCGAAAGCAGATGCCAGCCGCCCCTTGATTTCCCGCGCCGCCTTATTGGTGAAGGTAATCGCCAGAACGGACCACGCCTTGGGCGGATTTATGGCAAAACGGGTAAGGAATACGCCCAACTCCCCCCGGGGGAGATCCTTGGCACGGCGCATTTCCGCAAGAGTGGATTCGTCGATTTCGTAGGGGATAACTTCCGACTGTACGGCATCGCCGTAGCGGATCAGATGTACGATTCGATTTACCAGAACCGTGGTCTTTCCGCTGCCGGCTCCGGCCAGTATCAAAAGAGGTCCCTTGATCGTATATACGGCTTGCCGCTGCATATCATTGAGAAAATCATAATACCGATCGAATAATTCTTTTTTTAAGCACATGTATTCCGCGCGGAGATTGAAGTTGTCAGTCATTGTATATCACCGTACCATTTGATTAGTTCAATATAACAGTATAACACATATCCGGTAAAAAAACAAGAAGTGATGGAATATACGGAAAATTTAAACGGTAAACCCAATATGACACTTGACCGACCGAAAAAAATGCTGTATAATAAATATGTATGCAGTAAAATATCCCCATAGGAGCAAAGAATGGTCAAAATTATTGGAGTATTGCCGTCATCGTCGGCAGCGCGTGCCGGTATTCAGCCGGAGGATTACCTGATTTCCATCAACGAACGGGAAATCCGCGATGTGTTGGACTATCGGTTCTTTCTGGCGGAGACGACGATTGTTCTGAAAATTCATCGGGGACCGAATTTGTTCGATGTAACCATCCGCAAAGGAATGTATGACGATATCGGTTTGGAGTTCGAAACGCCGCTGATGGACAAAAAGCATTCCTGCGAAAACAAATGCATTTTTTGTTTTATTGATCAGCTGCCCAGGGGATTGCGCAAAAGTTTGTATTTCAAGGATGATGACTCCCGCCTGTCCTTTCTCCACGGCAATTATATCACGCTGACCAATCTGAAGCAGCAGGATGTGGATCGCATCATCGAGATGCACATATCCCCTGTAAATGTGTCGGTGCACACCACTAACCCGGAATTGCGGGTGAAAATGATGCACAACAAACGGGCCGGCGAGGTGCTGGACTATATCCGCCAGTTTGCCGAGGCCGGCATCAAACTGCGCGGACAGATCGTTTTGTGCCGCGGGGTGAACGATGGGGCGGAATTGGACCGCACCATGCGGGATCTGGCGCAGTATTATCCATCCATGGAAAGCGTTTCCGTGGTACCGGCGGGCTTGACCGCCTATCGTGAGAATCTGTATCCTCTTGAGCCGTTTACACCGGAGGAATGTGCTGCGGTGATCCGCCAGGTGGATGCCTTTGGCGATGCCTGCTTTGAAAAATACGGCACAAGACTGTTCTTCTGTGCGGATGAGATGTATGTAAAAAGCGGCACGACGCTTCCGTCGTATGATCATTGGGAGGAGTTCACCCAGATCGAGAACGGGGTGGGCATGCTTTCCTCCATGGAGCACGAGTTGGATATCGCCCTCTCTCTGTTGGATGACGCGGAGAAGCAGGCCAAACGCCGCATATCCATAGCCACAGGCGAGGCGGCTTATGCATATATTTGCGGATTGGTTGGAAAGATCAAAGAGATCTGCCC